>CAYTOR010000023.1:0-21318 GCA_964439505.1 uncultured Sangeribacter sp. | reverse complement strand
TCGGGGTCATCGAATGGACCATAGTAGGCCGTTCCTTACGAAATACGCGGATCAAGCCCCAAAGACTCTTCAGGTCCTTCAGCGGTGAGATATGCCGCTCCATGGGTACGCCATGCGTGCGGACGCCCTCACGGTTAGCGACAATCTCCAAGTCTTTCCCCGGAGAAGAAACCGCTACAACCTCATATCCTTCCTTTTCTTGGAGTTCGCGAAGCAACCCGTTGCAGAATCCCTTCAGGGATTTAGGAATAGTGGAGGTCCTGATTATCTTGATTGCCATATTTCAGTGCAATTAGATGATTAGAATCGTTGGATCAAGTCCATGGTGTGGAACATGAACTTGATCTAACGATTACAGGGTATACACCCTGTATGCTGATTATAATCTATTGTAGATAGTTATCCGATAATTTCTTTACAATCCTTCATACGAAATAATTTTCCGACGGGATAGCATATCAATGAGAGAGGGGAAAGCATCCGGAAGTTATTCACATACACTGTATTGGCAAATCTCCAGAAGTTGATAGCGGCTTTTATTTTCTGTGCGAGAGGAATCTCGGTATGAAATAATTCCGAATAATATGTCATGGATGCTTTCGGACTATTTCTACGTACCTTGGTTATATTAGCTGTAAGTCCGTCATTGAGATATTCGCATATATAAATAGGATGATGAATGTATCTCATCTTATACTTTCGGGCCAATCGATACCATACCAAATTTTCCGGACAGAATCTTTCTCCTTCAAATTCCGGGAAGGGACAATTTCTTAGATACTCCGTTTTGAAGACTTCCGCTAAATCTCCTTTAATTTTGTATTTCAATTCAATTTCAACGGCAGTACAATCGATTGTTCCGAAGTCTTTTCCCCCACCGATTCTTTTCCCGTCAGGATAGGTCCGTACTCCCGAAAGGCCGGTGAAATGATCATCCTCCCTTATTTTTTCTCCTTCACGAATTATCCATTCGACAGCATCCGGAGTCACAATATCATCTGAATCCACAATATAGAACCATTCACCCAGAGCTTCCGTTATACCACGGTTTATGGCCCGATGTTTCCCACCGTTTTGCTGTCTGAAATAGCGGATTGTGAGTTTGTCTTCGCTTATCCATTCAGCGACAAGTTCCGAGGTGTTGTCCGAAGATCCATCATCTACAATGAGCCATTCAAAATCAGTGCATGTTTGCGACTTAAGGCTCTCGTAGAGTTTGGGCAGTATATACCCTCTATTGTAAGATGGGGTGAAAATAGTGACCATCATTCCGGTCTTCTCAGTTCTAAAAAGAAGTTTCTATAAGAAGAGCCTTATTTTTTATCTTTCGTTAGGGCTGAATAGATCCTTTCATATCCATTCACCATAGAAGATATGTCAAATTCTAAAGCTCTTTCTCCACATTTTCGCGCAATCTCTTTGTAAAGATTATTATCCTCATTAAGTCGCTTCACTTCCTTTGCAAATGCCTCCGAGTCCTGATGCGGAAAAAGAATCCCGGCTCCTTCAACGACCTCCCGTAGACCGTCGACATTGGAGGCCAAAAACGGTTTGCCGACGCTCATTCCTTCTACCGAAGATAACGACAACCCCTCGAAATGAGAAGACATGACGATATAATCTGCCGCATGGAGCAATTCCGGGATATCAGAACGGATACCCAAGAAATGGACTCTGTCGGCTACTCCTTCCTCTGAGGATAGTTTTTCGAGTTCAGGTCTTCGTATTCCGTTTCCGACCAGGAAGAGATGAAAATCATCCGGAAGGTAGCGCAGAGACTTAATCAAGGTGTCCTGATCCTTTTCCCATCTGAGTCCGGCTACCATCAATATCTTCGTGGCTCCCGGTGCAATATTTTCAAGATCCGGACTTGGCAGGGCATCGGCATATTTTGCGACTGCTACGCCATTATTGATCGTAACTATATCTGCCTTTGCGTTTCCGATATAATCCCGTAGATTCTCCTCTGCTTTTTTAGCTATGCAGATTATCTTGTCATACCGCTCATACATCATGCGGTCAATCCTACGATACCATTTCCAAGCCCGTCTGCGATTCGATCCCCCATGTTCAGTTGTGACCAGTTTGAGATCTTTATTTTTCGAGGAGCCTTTACAGAGGGCCGCAAAAAGTTGAGGAGCGGTATTGTGGGTATGGACTATATCATAGTTGCCTGTCCGAATAAGCTTGCGTAACTTAAAGATATGTGATAGACTATATACATTTCCTCCGTCTTGTGTAAATCCATGAATCGGAATACCCGTTGCGGCAAGTTGCTTAAAGAAAGGAGTCTCATCACCGTTAAATACAGCAAGTTCCACTTCATGGCCTGCCTCACATAGGAGCGGCAACAGATCGACCATCAGTTTTTCAGCCCCGCCGGTGCGTAGCGAAGTAATGACGTGCAGGATTTTCATTATTAATCCTAACTTTCCGTAAAAACTATTCGGTAATTATTTGCGTAGTTGCCTTATCTCTCTTCGCAGTTTTATCTGATTGCCACGAGAAGGCAAAAACTTACCCCATCGCCCGAAATGGAGACGCGCTGTGGATCCCCAGCGTGGAATAGAAAGGGGATTGGTTTTATGGGTAATGCGTCCGGGATTAACCGAAAAGGCCATTTTGATACCAGCCTCTTCCGCAATCTTTATTTCTCGGGGGGAGTAGTCAAGTTGTTCCAGACCATTGGGGTATGCGAAGGCCGTTACGGGGCGATCAATAATATCGGCCAGACGTGAGATTGACTCACTGATTTCAGTCTTTGCCCGCTGATCCGATTCTCCACTTAATATGGGATGACTTAGAGTGTGTGCACCGATTTCAACCAATCCGGAATCGGCCATCTCCCTAAGTTCTTTGGTATTGATAAAACCTCTTGGTATTTGAATCTCCGGATGCTTGGAAAGATAATAGTTGAGAAGGTCATAAACTTCATCAACCGGAATCTCCTTTAGTATCAATTCCAGCGGATACTTATGAATCTCCGGAAAGAAGAAACCCCAGTCAATAAGGTGATTTTTCAGATCTGTCTCATTGCAGAATTTATAGGCATAATACCAGAAGTTGCTTTCCTTTTCACACATTTCAGGAGAAACAAAAATGGTAAAAGGAATCCTATATTTCTTCATTACCGGAAAAATCACGTCGTATGTTGATTTCCACCCGTCATCGATTGTCAAGTGACAGGAATTGTGCAATGTCGTATTGAGATACAGGAAATCATGAAGTTCATTCAATCCAATCAAGTTGTAATGCTGCTTAAACCACAGAATTTTTTTCTCAAAGTTTAAGCTATTCAATTCATCATGAAGATAAAATGCAAGATTCATCGGGTAAAAAGATTAAGTGACTTAAACCTGGATTGAAGGAAGAGATAAGTTTTCGATTGAATAATATTGATTGGATAGGCAATCAAGAAAACGATTAGGGCGAGTATGATCACTTCCATTAGATACATCCAGTAACCCAGTGTCTGATATTGATAAAATAAGTAATGGCCGAAATGAGGAGTCAATATCGGTTGCATGTGTAAGAGATAGGCCATAAGAGAAGCCCTGGAGATATGATTGATGAACTTATTCTGAAATTCCCATTTATTAAAAATAAGTATCAGACAAATGGCTTCTAATAGAATCAAAGGGTTGGTATATCTCAAACCGATATATCCTTTGTAGAATAAAATCGTTTGGGTTATTATAGAAAGAATTAAGAATAACCATTTGTGATTGTTAATATATTTAATTCCATATATCCGCATATATCGGGCTAAAAGATAGAGATAGACAAACCATAGAACACTATAACCTCCGGCAGCCCCCAATACATCTGTACGCAAGATAAAATCGTAGAAGGCAATCAATCCGTAACCGACTATTAGTATCGTCTTAATTTGTCTGTGTTTTAAAGACTCAAATCCAGTATTGAGAAGGGGAGAAATAATTAACAAACCGATGTAATCAACCACAAACCAATAGTTATCACCACCTAAAAGATATAAATAGAGACCTTCCTGGCTCATAATATTTGCTGGGGAAATCCAATGAATAATTAGGGCGATAACTAAAATGGGGACCGTACAAAACAGCAACATAAACATAAGATCTCCTATTTTGGAGAGCTTACTTCTTATCCCGAACCAGCCTGAAATCAGAACAAATCCATTGACAGCACCTATGCAAATCGACTGCATTAGACATTTCACTAAGTATTCGGATTCAGAAGCATATCTGATCCCAATAAACCAAATATTACCATGACCTATCATAATCATGATAATCAAAATAATACGAAGAAGCTCAAAAGATGAATTCCTGATTGGTTTCATTTAAGGAGACTTATATGAATGATCCGTTGATCGTCGCTGGCGCAATGTATTGCGCCCCTACCTGATTATTGGAATAATCGGAAGAACTGCTCTGCGACTTTGCTACGAGAGTGATTCTTGAGAATCGCTTCTTTTCCGGCTTTTGCAATTTGGGAGATTCGATCTGGATCCCGGCTCAATTGAGTTAAGGCTTCGGTCAGTTTTTCACCGCTCGAATATTCGATACATTCGGAGCCCCTTTCTGCTTGGATATTTTCGAGAGCGAGGGGAGTCCCAATAACCATCAGACCGTTTGCGAAGGCGTCCAGGACTTTTCCTTTTGTGCCGGTCCCAACGCAGACGGGAGTAAGTTGGATATGATGCGAAGCCACTTCCGCAGCATAATCTTCTACATAACCCTTTTGTTCGACTTCAAATCCCCATTTCCGGAGTAATTCAACTGATTTATCCCAATCCTTCCCCAAGAAAGTTACAAGATAGCCGTCTTTTACTGGCTGAGGCAAAGTCGCCATTGCCTCAAAAGCTTCGTCGGCAGCCTGAGCCATAGGGAAGTTATATTCTCCGGCTATGAGAAGACGTATTTTCTCTCCCTTCTCTATAGGAGAGGGCGATAAAGTTGAGAGTGAATAGTGAGGGTGATTGATAAAGACTGCGTTTGCAGCCGGATTAAGATTCTTAAGAAATTTTGCGTCTTCTTTTCCTACAAGATGATAATGAATTGATTCTCCGGTTGGGAATTTAGATGTCATTTTGGCGTATCTATGATACATCAAATTATATCTAAGTAAAGCCTTTTTACTAAGAGGAATTCCCTTCATGGAAAGAACCCGATGATAATACATAGCTTCACAATCCGGGGTTGTAACGACTATAGGTATATCCTTGAAATTGCGTGCTATATTAGATAATTCTTCACCATATATCCAGAGTCCGGAAGTATCCCTATTTCCTAAATATCTTTTAATTTCATTCAAGAATGAATGGGACAAGGGTAAATATTGGAATATGGGCTTAGGCAGGAATAATCTTACCGGAGCCGGTTTTAGCCACTCATACCATTTGGGAACGGGGATTATATGAATTTTTGCATTAAGTTCCTGTTCAGTTTTCTTAATCCTTTCTTTATCACATTGGTTAACATTGAAAGACCATATTTCCAATTCTATATCTGAATTCCTAAAGGCAGCCAGATGAAACGGCAGAGCGCTTGCGGCCCTGAAATTTGTTTCCGTCGGAGTATGAAGTGTTATTAAAGCTAATCGTTTCATTTTATGAATCTGAAGGCAGGACGATAGAACTTATCAAGATCGTAGGTATAATCATACTCATAGTGTTCGCGAGAGAAGTCAGGGCTTCTGAATCCATCTGTAAGGCAAGTCTTATAGGGGTAAAGATTATTATAGGGTTGCCAGGATATGTAAACACGCATGTATAAACCAAACATTAGGACTATCATAAGAAAATTTACTAATATCTGATTCTTGACTATTACCTGAGATTCTCTGATTCCTGTAGTAGTCCGCGAATATGTACAGATCAATGTAATGATGTATATTATTCCGAGTGTAAAGAACCACGCAATACGACCTCCGTCTTCGGATTTCATGAATAACAGGAGTATGGCGCAAAAACACCACGCCATATTCAGAAAAATAAGATTCTTACGAGTTGAGGCTATCTTGTTATAATTGGTCAAAATCAGCCATGCGAAGAAAACAACTTCTAAGACGTAGGCTATTCTCATTCCACTATCAGTATCATAGGTGTTTCTCAACTCCATTGCCGAAACATCTGCGAAGGTATCATAAAGTTGACCTGTCACGCCTGATAATCCTATTGCCCCACAAATCAACAAAATGAAAATTACCGCTATGGGAGACCACTTACGGATGGGAACGAAAAGTATTCCCAAAAATATAATTCCTGCCTTATGCAAGAGGGCGACGATACCGCATATAACCAGAAACCTTATCCATTTCTTATCAACATAATATCTTATTCCGAACCAAGCAATAGAGAATGCCAGAACCTGCCTGAGATATGTGAAGGTAAAAAAGAAGACCATTCCCAAGAAGACAATCATCGCCAATGGATAATTATCCATACTTTTCTCAAATGCCTTATACATAAATAAATATATCAGGAAGGTAATGATGAAAATATAAATATATCGATTCTCTGTAATAAGGGCAATAATCCAGCTTAAGGTTGAATACCCAATCTCAAAATGCTTGAATTCATTGAGAGTTGCGATCTCATCGCCATTCGTTACTCCATCAGCTATACTATCGAATACTTCTCCATATATATACCGATCGTACCCTCCCAACATATCAGAAAGTCCCACAAATAGCATGAGCGCTAACATATAAATCTGTAAAAAACGCTTATTCCGGTTTTCTCGTGGACCTATGTAATAAGCAAATACCGGAATAAGAAATATGATGAGATATAGCAACATGAGATCAAGTTCTTTAGAATCTTCAACCGTATTATATTATTGGCCTACACCAAGTTATGTCATCTTTAACTTTCTTTGCAGGTATTCCGACATAAATAGAATTTTTATGTTTTAAGTCACCTGCAACAATGCTTCCCAGTCCGATTATAACATTTTCCGGAATGACGGTCCCTTTAAGAATTGAGACGTTCCTTCCTAACCAAACATGCTTTCCTATCCTAATATCCTTAGCTCTATTAATTCTACTTCCATCCTTACGGGTGAGTATACTGTGAAAATCAGTGGTTGTCAAGTCTATTCCCTCAGAAAACATACAATCCTCTCCAATTTGGATTGTTTTACCTTCGTGTGCTCTGAAAACCGCACCTTCGCAAGTGAATCCCTCGTCAATTTTTATTTTCCCTTCTTTTAGGCCTATATAGAATCTACTATTGTGAATATTTGTACCTCCTCCTTTTATTTGTAGAATGCTATTTTCCCCGAAGATACTGAGGCGGCAATGGTCCATCATTGTTTTGGGTCCTATATATACCCTTCCACCATTCCCCGTCCTAATTTTGACGCGTTTGAGGAAGGATCCTTTTATATGGCCGTTCCCATACAAATAGAAAAGCAGGAGAGACGGGGAGAAGATAACATTGTAGAAAAAAGATACAAGATAGAGAATGGCCTTATTTTTTCTCAATATATTTATAAGGAAAGCCATGGTTTAATAAAAATGTTTCATTTGGACTCAAAAGTCCACTATCCCTTAGGATTTAGCTTTGGTAATTTGGCGAAGATCTCCATACGTCATCCCGGCAAAAGACCGCAACGTTCGCCATAGATGCTTTCTCTTATAGAATTTGAGATAGAAAAGATAATTTTTAACCGCGGCTTTATATTTCCGAATAAATATTCGGCGTTCCTTATTGGATGTGATATTTATTCCGCTCCACCTCCATAATACCTTTCCTGAGGGAAGGGTAGTAATGCCTCTCTCTTTTGAAAGTTTCAGCCATGTTATGAAATCGCTCCCCCATGCAAGGTCAAATTTCTGGAAGCGTCCCTTATTGAAAAAGTTGGCCCGATGGAATATAAACTCCACTACAAATGATTCATATTTCCCTTTCAGAGTATCTAAGTAATATTCATCGTTACTCAAATGATGCGGATAACGGATTCTGTTAATAGTCTTCTCCTCCTCATCAATAACATCCACATTCAGATGTAAGAGATCCTCCGGAGATGCCTTGGAAATCCCTTTCATGACAGAGTCAACAGCATCTTCGCTCATCAAATCATCATCGCTGAAAAGCCATATCCATTCTTCTCCTCTTGTCAGGTTTATGCAGCGTTCCCATTGTGCTACCAGATCTTTCCCTCCTACATTCTCCTCAAATCGATGATAATGCAGATCAATTCTATCTTTGAAGCGCTCAACTATTGACTCGAGTGTATGGGGAGAGTTGTCGTCACCGATATAGAGCGTGAAGTCTTTATTGGTCTGAGCGGCGATACTTTCAAGAGTTCGCTCCAGAAAATCATTCTTGTAAGCGGGAATTACAATAGCAAGCTTCTTCATAGGAGAATAGCCGGGAAAGAAGAGGATAGATGAATGAAGAGGGAATGTTTATTCTAAATTATTCAAGCCTTAAGTCACGGTTATAGTAATCGCGGACATAATGGCAGATTCCAAAAGGAGTGAGGAGCATCCGGAGTCCATTCTTTAAATGAGTGGCAAGTTTTACCCTTGATGGAGATTGCGGAGTATCCTTCCAACGAGTCTGTTGGCGATACTTAAACCATTCCGATAGATAAGGATGTTTGATCCCTTTTTCCCATGGGCGCGCTCCGGCATAATGAATAATTGCCGGATCTCTTTGAGCTTTTCGGAATTCGGGATATTTACGCCACGGAAAGGTTACATATTTATCCTTATATATCGCTATTGGCTGGAGATTATAAGACAGGTCAAGAAGTTTCTTGTTATCCTTGAAAATTATATTGAGAGGATCTTGATCGGGCAAGCGTATCTGATCGCGGTGAGCTTCAATGTAGTCAAAAAGTGCTTTCGAGCAATTATGTTCTCTCCAGTATTTAAGATTAATGAGCATGACTCCGGAATTGAAATAGACATCGTCAGATCCGAATCCGAGTCGGCGTCCTACTTCGGAAGCATCTACGACTACACCTACAGGATGATCTCCCAGATCTACCTTCCACAGGGCGTACAACGGATGTCGTACGATAGTATCGCAATCCAGATAAAGGATTCTATCTATATCCGGCGGTAGTAATTCCGCACATACGAGACGATAGAAGACCTGAACGGGGTAATATCCGTCATTATACCAATCCCAGGAAGCCAACAGACTTTCATTCATCCGATATATCCGTAGGCTATTATTCGGATTATGTCGGAGAATAACCTCTTCCAACTGAGAAATATCTTCCGCCGTCAAGGAAGCATCAGTTATCAGATGGACATGAACCTCATTGCCTGCATTATTGCTGCACAATGATTCCAATGTGACTCCACAAGGCATTACAAAACCATGGTCAGCACATACGAGGATGTCTAATCGCATAATCTTTCAAGATATTTCCTTGAATCCTTACGCCACGCTGCAATATTTGCATTGACTGCAGAATAATCAATCTCAGGTAGTTTAAAAGGACCGTTGATGTCAACCAATAATTCCGAGGCTCCGATTCGGTTGAGCAGACTTACGTACCGTTTATCCTGATTATCTCCGTACGTAACCGCAAGTAGAGGCTTATTGAAAATCAAGGAGAATACTATTCCATGAAACGAGGAGGACACTATCGCCTGAGCATCGTTGATCAAATCAATATAATCAGAGACCTGCCCGAGTTGTAGCGTCTTGACGGTATAACCCAAACTCTTGGCCAAGTCCTTGGTCTTATTCAACAATAAATCGGGTGCCTGGGAATATGTTCTTGCGGCATAATAAAGAATATATTTCTCCTTTTTGAATTTCCCGGTAGCTAAATTATGCCATAATTCTGGCTCGGCAGTGAGAGTCGGGTCGAGAACCCATTCAACCGGGTTGGATTCCGTGAATCCTGAATTCAGATATTCTGCTGTATCGCCTTCCCGAACGGAAATATGACGGAAATTTTTAAGAGACTTCTTAATGAACTCCGGATTGGAGAGGGCAAGATTCTCAGGAGTCGTGCTGCAGGCGTACGCCATTAAGACCGAATCCTTGCTGTGCTTGAAATTTCCCCAAAAGACTTGCTCATCCTTTCCCTCGAAAATTGAACTGTTCCAAAGTTGATCGCTTCCTATCACGTAGGCGTCATATTGGACGGGTATTGAAGAGGAATCACAAGACTCCGACAAAAGAAGTTTATCGGATAAGAACTCATCGAAAATCTTGCGTTGAGCCTTAACCCTATTCCGCAGGGACTTGTAGAAAACTGCGCCACGCAGATGCCCTTTTCTAATCAGAGAGAGCCATTTCTTAAAACCGAAACGTTCACGATCTCCCCGTTCGACCTTCTCTTGAACGTAGTCAATGACCTCAACCTCATGCCCCATGCTGCGGAGTACTTCCTGCAGGGCGTAGGTCTGGAGGACCGCTCCGATATTTATTGCCCGGTGCACGGTCAGAATTCCAACCTTCATATCTTCTTTTTTAAGGAACTAAGTACTCCCGAAACCTTATCGCCCAATACTCCGCGAATCTTATTCTTGAGATCCTGTCCTTTGTCTTTCACTATATTATTAATAGCGAACAATGCGTCGTTTTCATTCTGAGAATCAGTGAAGATTTCAAGAAGCATGGATCCTTGACTGGTGTCCGAACTAAAGAATTTTTCAGCAGCCTCCAAGTATTCCTCTTTATTATGGGCAGAAAGATATGTCAGGCCCAGGTCTTCAGCGTAATGCTTCACAAGAGCAGGGGACTTATCACCATAATGACCTCCCGCCGATATGAAACGATCACACTCTTCTCCAAGTTTTGAAGCAGGGTGTTGATAGAGACGGAATTCAGTACCCTTAGCATTGTTTATGAGCATGATTCTCAGGTTGCGTCCTACATGGCGGTTGCCCAAAGAATTCATGTCATAAAAGAAAGCCAGATCTCCAAAAATTCCGAAGTGAAGCCGATCGGGGTGAGCCAAAGAAGATCCGATTAAAGTAGATATTCCTCCGTCGATACCAAATCCTCCGACATTACTCGACCCGATTACCGATTTAGGAAGTTTAAACATATTCCAAGACCGAAGGGAATTTAAAATACCAAAGTGAATGTAGGAGTCTTCGGGAACAGAACCTGCCGATTGCATGGCGATCCAGATATTACTGAACGGCAGATTGGGAATATTGCTGAGAAGCATCTTATAATCCTGTTCACATTCTTTAAGTCGATGTTGAGCCTTATCGTGCAAGTTATCCTCCCGACCCTTTTTCTCAATCATCAGATTACAGAACCTCTCAGGACTCATCTCAAACACATAACGGAGTTTCCGGAAGGTATCCTTAAGCTCCCCGTCTTCCGCAATTCTCCATACCTGTTGTGCTCCCGATCCGGCTCTTCCTGTAAGTGCGTAGTCCCCACTTACCTCGCCGAAATGAAGGAGGATATCCGATTTCATTTCATCATACTCATGCCATGTCTGTGAGGCCGCCAAGGTGCAATCGGTACGGAATCTTCCGTTGTATCCGCTCGTATGATCACACAACACTATAGCACCGTACATTTTACAAAAACGGTCGATTGCAGAGATTGCATCTTCTGAAAAAGCCACATGAGACCCAATAAAAATATTTACCTTGGCCCCCTCCGGAATCTCAGGGAAATCCTCATTCGGCATAATTCTTTCAATAACCCGGCATGAGGGAAGTTCGGTGAGGGTAAAATCCTCCTTACCGTATTTCTCGAGATTAATATGGACCGGACCGCGCCCATGATGATTCAGTGCCAAGAGAGCTTTATTGGCCGCTATAACACATTTCCACTCATCTTTTTCATCCTTGATGCCGGGCATTACCACACTGCAGCGGCATATATCTTTCTGTTGAAGAGAGCGATCGATGACCTGAGCGATATTATGGCCGACCATACAGAGCTCCTCGGTCGAGGTCAAAGCTATGACAGGGAGCTGACGGTAGAAAGCCTCCGTAAGGCCGGGCACATAATTGCGACTGGCTGTAGCACCAGTGCAACTGATTACGACCGGTTCGCCCGATTCTGCGGCTAACCCGCACGCCATGTAGGCCGCGCTACGCTCGTCGGGCGCGGAATACATTTCAAAAAATGGATCAGATTGCATGCTCGCCACCACACTCATATTCTGAGTGCCCGGACTTGCTATGACCTTGCGGATGCCATGGTATTTTAACAGATATAGAATAATCTGAGAATTACGAATAGAGGTATATCTGGTCTGCATTGTAAAATATAAAACTTTTATACATCCCGGTCAATAATCCCGGAGCCACCTGTCATAAATACGGTATCCCCGATTATGCTGTTGCCCAAATCGCTTGCAAGAAATACTGCAAGATTAGCTATTTCCTCAGGCGTCTGAGCGCGCCGCATTGTATTTGGATATGCTAAATTCCCCGGTTCAAGGACGTCTTCGACCATCGGTGTCGCTGTTACGCCAGGGGCCAATCCATTAACCGTAATCCCATGGCAGGCAAGTTGATGAGCAAACCCCTTTGTCAAGGCGTTCAGAGCAACTTTCGATAATTGATAAGGTCCCCAGCCCGGTCGCATGGAGGAGGAAGAACTGATATTAAGAATATGCCCTTTCAGCCCTTTCTTTATCATATCCGAAGCTACCGTCTGACAAAGGAAATACACGGATTTGAGATTCAGGTCCATTACTCTGTCAAAATTCTCAGGGGTCTTCTTCAGCCACTCCTCATGGTCACGCATGCCCGCGCAATTAACCAGAATGTCTATCTTATTATTCCCCAAATACTCTTCCATTCTTTTAATCAGGGACGGTACATCGGCAATATCTATCAGCATATACCTGCATCCCAGCTTATCGGAATATTCCTTAGCGCGGGCCTCGTTGCGTCCGACAATAGTAACGTTAGCCCCGCTTTCTACCATTTTAGCTGCGATCGCATAGCCAATTCCGCTTGTACCTCCGGTAATGAAAGCGTGCTTACCTTCAAGCAGAGAAGTCTGCACATCCTTGACCACGACAGCTTCCTTACGCACAAGTTTTTGGAAAAGCGCATCCTTTATCCCCCCCTTGAAATTATCCAATATTTTCTTGAAAATACTCATTCTCTTACCAATAAAGGCGTTTCCTTAAATTAAAATACTTATTCACGAATGGAAAGAATCCAAGAATAAGTATGGAAGAATAAAGTTTCTCTTTTAGGGAGAGACTGGATTTAAAAAGCTTATGGAATGTAAGCTCAGGGTGAAATGACCTCCAAGCCAGAGAGGCCTCCTTATCATCAGGATGTAATTGTAGGATTTTATCCTTGGCCTTAAACATGCGGGCTATGGAGACCGGAACAACGGAGTCAGCAAATCCGGCCTTTCGACAGATTTCCTGAATTATCTTGTTATGTTCGATCATAGTCTCCATATTACCATATACTTTTTCAGGATTTACAGTCTTCGTAATGCCGGCATTGTTAACTCTATAATGGTAGAAGGCTTTGTTTAGGTAAGCTTGGCGATTACATAAGATTACATATTGCATCACCATTATCACATCTTCACCATAATTGCCCTTGCTCCATATTATCTCCGGTTTTTTTACAATCTCACTTTTTACCAGAGAACTCCATAAACTACCTATTCTCCTGGTACTCATAAGATCCGCCAAAGATGATGATTTATTTATTGGAGAATCCATCGAAATTTCTTCGTCTCTTCCGTCAGGATAAGATTTGTAGTAATTAGACCAGACTAAATCCGAGTTTGTTCTTATGGCATGATTGTACATCTCTTCCACCCAATTCTTCTCTACCCAATCATCCGAGTCGCAATGGATAATATATTCTCCTTTGGCAGCTTTCACTGCAGTGCGCCTGGCGGAATATAATCCTTGATTCTTAGAGTGGTGAATTATTGTAATTTTATTCCGGAGGGAAGGGTAGTCTTTTATAACTTCCTCCAATATTTCTATCGACTTATCCTTTGAGCAGTCATCAAGGAATATAAATTCGATTGAATCCAAAGTTTGCTCAAAGAGCGATCGAGCGCACTTTTCTATATACAATTCGACTCCATAAACGGGAATCAAAACAGATACTTTAATTGGATTGCTCATTCGAAGAATCTATAACCTTTCCTGATTGAAGAAAGAGATAAATCTTATAATTTATTTTTAAAGGATTGGAACCGGATGTAAGAAGAAATACAAAGTCTTTGTAATATAGATAATTGGATATTCGGCGAATAGCCTGATTTTCTGAATTGTCTTACAAATTTGTAAATGGATCCGTCTTCGGGCAATCTGTCCAATTGATTATATAAATCGGGATAGTGTTCCCGTAAAGACGTGTCATATTCTCTAATCAGATTGAGGCCCTCCTTAAAGGGTAATTCGTACCCTCTTCGATATAGTTGAGAATGGTGGTAGGTGATTAGGTTGGCTAATATCTTTTTGCGATACTGTTCATTAATTGATCTGTGTATTTCACAGAGATGACGCATTATATTTAAATGAGTTGAGAGGGCTTTGGGAGTATGATAGACAGATACTGTTTGGCCTGCTCTTCCAACCAGATAGTTATACAGAGGAATCTCCTTAAACAGGATTGATTTGCAATTCGACATGGGCTCAATGGCCCATTGCATGTCTGTATAACTGATGCCCTCCAATTGCCTGTAAGCTATATTAGAGAATATTTCTCGGCGGTAAGCAATCTGGTGCATCTGAAAATAGGTCGGTCTCATGATCTTGAAAAAATCTTTCCCGGCATAGACCACCTCAGTTTTAATTTTCCATTTCTTTAAATCATGTTGATTAATGATCTTACCTTCTTCATCTACTGATTGATAAGTTGTAATAATAACATCCGCATTACTTGATCTCAATCCAATGACGAATTTTGAGAATTCCGCGGGAGAGAAATAATCGTCCGCATCCAATATCTTTACATAGCGTCCGGTTGCAAGAGGGAGACCGGCGTTAATACAACTCCCATAGTTGCCGTTCTCTTTGTCAATAACGCGAATGCTGTCGGGGTATTTGTCGGCATATTCGTGAGCTATATCGGAGGAGCGGTCTTTGGATCCGTCGTTGACAACCAGCACCTCTACTTCATCAAATTCCGGTATTATGAGAGAATCAAGGCATCTGCCTATGTACTTCTCCATATTATATGTCGGAATGATTATGCTAATCTGCTTTTCCATGCTTCAAATGCTTTGGCGATCACCGGCGCCATATCGTAGTATTTGTATTCTGCCAATCGACCTCCGAATATTACATCCTCTTCTTTTTCGGCCATTTTTCGGTATTCTTCTGCAAGTCGGTTGTTTCTGTCATCGTTCACGGGGTAATACGGTTCCATCCCGGCCTGAAATTCGGTAGAGAACTCCTTGGAGATAACCGTCTTTGGGTTCTCATATACCCTGTCTCCAAAATCTTCGAAATGTTTGTGTTCGATGATACGGGTCCATGGGGTTGAGGAATCTGTATAATTCACGACTGCGTTACCTTGATGATTGGGAGTATCAAGTATCTCGGTTACAAACCTGACGGTTCTCCAATCCAGTCGGCCGAGACTGAAATTAAAGTATTCGTCAATAGCCCCTGTATAGACCAATTTATCTGCTATATCTTTCCAATTTCCCTTTATGTCTTTGAAATCTACTCCTAACTTAATGTCGCTTCCTTTCAGTAACCCTTCGATCAATAGGTTATATCCTCCGATGGGTATGCCTTGATAACCATCATTGAAGTAATTGTTATCGAAGGTAAGGCGCACGGGCAAGCGGCGGATTATGAAAGCCGGCAATTCAGTACACGGCCGTCCCCATTGTTTTTCCGTGTAATGCTTGATAAGATTCTCGTAGATATCGTTTCCGATCAGGCAGATGGCTTGCTCTTCGAGATTACGGGGTTCAGTGATTCCCTCCGCTTTCATCTTTTCAACGGCCCCCTTTCTCTGTTCCTCCAGTTTAGCCATCGCTTCTGCCGGAGTCTTTACTCCCCACATCTTAGAGAAAGTATTCATGTTGAAGGGGAGGTTATAGAGATTGCCGTCAGGGGCGATTGCGATAGGAGAGTTCGTATAGCGGTTGAAAGGGACGATTCCGTTGACGAACTCCCATACTTCTTTGTCGGAAGTATGGAAGATGTGGGCGCCGTACTTATGTACGTTTATCCCTTCGATATTCTCACAATATAGGTTACCTCCAATGTGCGGACGCTTATCTATGACCAGACATTTCTTGCCGGCCTTAGTCGCCAAATGGGCAAAGGTCGCTCCGAAAAGACCTGCGCCAACTATTATGTAATCGTATTTCATTATATTCCCTTCGTGAAACTGAGAATATTCTTAAACTCAAAGAGAGAGTTTGGATTGTTTCCTAAAGTTTCCTAAAAAGGTTTACCTTCTTAATTAGAAAGATATTTCTGGTGAAGGAGAATTGGGAGAGGAAAATAACGCCGACAATGCAGAAAGTAAAATTAAACACTATTGATTCTATCACCGTATCAAAACCGAGAAAGGATCGAAGATAGGGAAGGTTCAATTCCGTCAGATGAAGGCAAAGTATTAATAGGGAGACTTCCCCTAACCAAGCCAAAACTCTTCCAATATATTTTAAATACCCCCCCCCATTGAGTTTATTCAACTGATATACAGCAAGATATATAAAGATTGTAGCCGCAATCCCTCCAGCTACAGTCAAAGGATATAAAGGATAGTAGCATCTTACAATGCTCATGTGTTGTTCAGGAAAATAATTGGCCGCTACCCATATCCCAATAAGAAGAATAGCGGCCCATAAATTTACTTGATTAACCCCCCCTAATTTCTTTATGGCATATCCGGCATAATAAAATATAATCGAAGATAAGCCGGGAAGAATGGCAAACGGGAGATTTATCCAAAGCGAATCAATAAGGCTCGCAATAATGCTGATTGTCAATGATAATAAGCCTAACTTTATTAAATTTCCGATTCTGCTTTCCAGAAGGAGAAAAGTCTGCTTACAAATAAATAGTGCAAGTAAGAACCAGATTGCACCTATATAAGGGATATCGGCAAATAAAGCGGAAGTATGTCCTCCTGACCCATTGCCCCACAAAGTGCCAATTAACCAGTGAGTTGGATCGTGATGCCAAATTAATGAGGCTGCCAGATCTAAACAATAGACACCAAGTCCCGTAATCAAATAGGGAATGATCAATCTTTTGTAATCTTTGCGAATGGATACTCGAATCGGTGAGCGTTTGTAAAGGAATCCTGCGATTACAAAAAACAGAGGCATGTGAAATGAGAATATAAACTTCACCCCGTACGGGAAGATATGACCGATTATGACGGCGATGATCCCGATACCTTTCACGATATCAAGATTAATGTCCCGTTTTTCGCGACCGGTCTTTATATTATCGAATGATGCAGTATCTCTGTTAATCATGAAGAATGATCTTCAAAGTTGGAGTCTTTATCTCAGGATAGTCTGTAAGGAAGGGAAGCGATCTGTAATCATATTGATAGCGGAGAGGAGAGTTTTATCACAGAAAACTCTTGCGATTGCATAGTATGTCACTATCCCGGTTGGAATTCCGACTGCAAGTTTTACAAAATCATTGGAGAAAGGTAAGGTCACTGCCCAAACTGCTAATGACATCAATGCGGAATAACCGAAGAAGGGTAGGATTTCTTTCAGCTGTTTCCAGAAACCGTAATTGAGAATTTTACCTGTATAATAGCAGTTAAAGGTGAAGGCAACAAAGGAGTAAAGAGCTATGCTTGCGCAGATAGCTTGTATGCCGAAGGGAATTGCTATAAATAGTAAAGCGAAAGCTATTGGCTTTTTAATTAATTCAAGTTTGAGAACTAAATCCGTCCGTCCTTTCACATATAATAGATTTAGATTTATATGTGTTAAAGGACTCCATAATCCGGTTAAGCATAGAATAGGTAGAAGGGATGCAGACGGAAGCCATCTATCCCCAACTAATACTACAATAATTGGGGCCGCGAGAGTTGCTATCCCAAAAAGAATGGGATAAAGAATAAAGACAGGTGCTCTTAACAAGGCCGAGTAGGTGGAAGTGAGTTTTTGATTGTCATCCTGGAGTTTGGCTAAAATCGGATAATTCACTTTTGTTACCACTTGGGTAACAGTGTTTGCCGGGAGATTAGAAAACCCTTCAGCTCTGCTAAAATATCCAAGATCAGTAGCGTTGAATACTTTGCCTATTATTAATGAAGAAATATTATTATATACCGCATTAATAAGGGAAGACAAAGTAACTTTATACCCGAAGGAAAATAGTGTGCGGAAGGATAGTGTGGAAAATGAGAATGTAGGAATCCACCGACACATTGCAAATAAATAAATCGAATTAATTGACGCTGAAGCTATCCCTTGCCATACTAATGCCCAAACTCCAAAACCAAGGTACGCCAATACTACGCCAACGATGCCGGATAAGATTACCGATATGATCGACACTTTCGCGATAGCGTCAAATTTAAGCCGAATAACAAGAATCGCTGATTGAACGGCAGTCAAAGAGTTGATGATAAGAATTATTGAATTAACTCTGGTAATGGCAATCAACTTTGGCTGATGATAGAAAGACGCTATAAAAGGAGCTCCAAAATAAAGAATTAGATAGAGAAAGGTGGCTGACCCGACATTGAAGAAAAAGATGGTGTTGTAATCTTCCTGGCTTTTATCTTTTTTCTGGATAAGAGCTTGTGAGAAGCCTGAATTGATAAATATGACAGAGATAGCATAGAATATCGAAAGCATCCCGATCAGACCATAATCTGCAGGTAGAAGAATTCGAGCGATTATTATGCTGAGTATGAATTGGACTATTTGCGTGGAGAATCTTTCGATTGTAGTCCACGCCATCCCTTTTAAAGCTTTCCCTTTGATTTCCTTATCCATTTACTCTAATTCCTATCATACTCTAATTCCTATGTCGCACCTTCTTATTTTTTTATGGGGCGAGGAGTCAGGAACTTTATCAACTTGTTTTTGAAGGGTTGCTTAGCGCGTAATTCTTTTATTGCTTCTGTATAAGGGCGGTTCAAATCAATAATCACTGATCCATGTTGGGATGGTGCTTTCACCGGCTTCAGATAATCACCGTATTGAGTGGTCAGAACCTTGTCGTAATCAACCGGGACAGGCATTTCCATATCCTCAAACGGCACCATTACCGTCTCTCTATACCAATCTATATGCCGCATATACTTGTGATAGTTATGGGAGGTCCAGAGAACATCTCCTATCAGATTATCCGATTTATGAGGGTGATCAATGATTAATCTTTCCATTCTCAGATATTCCTTATAGGCTCCCTTGACACTGAAGTAGAGGGCTTCCTTTATCCGATATAGATAAGTTTTTAAAGAATAAGGCTGGGAATAGTTGCGGTTGATTATCCTTCTTCTGAGAGATTCCAATTTTGAGAAAGCTTCAGACCTCTCTTCCTCAGTCGCCGGTAAAAAGTCAAAGACAAAAATATCTATGAATACTCCCTGATTAAAACCCTGATCAATATCACCGGGAAGAATCGCCGTAGTATCGCTTCTACGTAACTGAGCATGTCCCCGAAAATAACCCGGTTCGGTCGATGGAGCCTGGAAAAATAAGGGATATTGAAACTCCCTGGGAGCGACTTCGAGTAATTTCTCATAGTCTTCGCGGAGCATCATCATGTCGATATCGTCATCCCAAGGTATAAAACCCTTGTCACGTATTGCACCGAGAAGAGTACCGCCCTCCGCCCATATCTTCAGGTCATATTTATCGCATACCTCCAACAACTTTTTAAGCATATCCATCTGCATCCTCCATAATTGCTTGGATTCGGTAGTGACCTTATATCCGTTGCGGTATTCTTCATTAAGATTCATAGATCAGTGGCTGAGCTGTTTACGGATAACGATATTCTGGCCGTCAAGACATTCTTCCTGATCGTCAATAAGTCTGACAATCACTGCGGCGACTTCGGAAGGCTGCATAATGGTAGCCGGATTTTCATTAGGAGCGAGGCGACGGCGCAGTTTTGTAGCGCAACGGCCCGGAGATACACAATAGACCTTTATTCCGTATTCAGCCAATTCTTCTGTCAGGGTCTGCGACATGGAGATGACGGCAGCCTTTGAAGAAGAATAACTCAACCAGCCCGGACGGGGAGTCATGCCCGCTGTGGAAGCGACATTCAGAATCTTTCCTCCGGTCCTTTTCATATATCGCGCACATTCCTTTATCAGCATGAACGGAGCGAAGACATTGACGCGGTAGGTCAGTTCCATACTATCCAAGGAAGTCTGCAGAAGATGCTGGGGATCGGTATATCCGGCTATGTTCAGCAGACAGTCGATGCTTCCGTATTTCTCAAAGGTCGCCTCTATAGCGGCCGGGATGAGTTCGGGATTAGCCAGGTCAATATCAATAATCATCGCTTCTCGGCCATGGCGTGTGATATCATCGGCGACCTCCTGGAGGGCTTTTATGTTTCGCCCCAAAAGCACAAAGTTATGAAACTTTGACTCCTTGGCAAGCTTTTCCGCAACTGCGCGTCCAATTCCCGAACCGGCTCCCGTTATAACACAAGTAAACATGCTTACTTCCTATTGATTATATGGTTCTTGTAAATGATTTCTCCCAATTCCAGATCTAAAGGCTCGGTAATCTTGATATTGATGGAAGTGCCCTTTTGAATTTCAATGGGTTCAGAGCTATTGTCGAATAATAAACTGGCGTCTTCAGTATAGGCCAGATTTTCCGAAGCTGCCTTTTCGTGAGCCTTCAGAAGAGTGGCTTTATCAAATTTCTGGGGGAGCTGGACATTGATAAGTTCGCTACGGTTAAGAATCCCGTTTACCTTTGATTCTCCCGTAAGAACGGTGAAGGGAATATCATACCCTAAAGTTACATTAGGAGCGGGATTATTAATGAGAGCCTCGAAATCCTTTCGTCTTACGAAAGGTCTGGCCGCTTCATGCAAAATTATGTTATCCCCGCCGGCTACTTTCAGGCCGTTATATACGGACTGTTGGCGGGTTGCACCACCTTCAATGAATCTGACCGGAGTCTGAATGGAATACTCGCGGATCATTTCTTCGAGTTGCTTGACATAGCAATTTTCGCAGACAATCACGATTTCATTGATGGCATCCAATTTATCCAGACGTTCGATAGAATGAATTATCATCGGTTTGCCGCCTAACAGTAGATATTGCTTAGGTACAGATTCTTTCATCCGGTTGCCTCTGCCTCCGGATAATATAATTGCAGAATAATTCATAAAATGAGAGGAAATATTTATCAGAGAGGGATTAGAGGGATTGGGAGAGGAGGGATTGGAGGAGGGGGGCTTTGTTGGCGAAGTA
>CAYTOR010000022.1:0-21672 GCA_964439505.1 uncultured Sangeribacter sp. | reverse complement strand
CACTTGTGAACACCGCCTTCGGTATCGCAACCGGTGCATTCGCCGTTATCTCCTACAACTTCTACACCAACAAAATCGATAACCTCACTTACGCTATCGACGAAATCGGTTTCTCAATCGTAGCTACTTTCGCAGCAACTCACAAGTAATTCTGCCCCTCCCCTCGCGGGAGAGTCAGACAAATGCGTGAGTCGCAACAATGCGAAGTCAGCAATGAGTTTGTTAACATCAATTTAACATCAATTCAATCTAACCGATTTAACAGTTAATAGCTAATATGGGAAGAGTTAAAATAGCAAGAAAGAGCACATTCATCGACATGACAGCGATGAGTGACGTGACCGTTCTTCTGCTGACCTTCTTCATGTTGACTTCGACCTTCCTCTCAAAAGAGCCGACCACTGTGGTCACTCCGGCTTCCGTATCTACGGAAAAGGTGCAGGAGACCAACGTACTTCAGGTTCTTGTGAGCCCCAAAGGTCAAGTTTGGCTGACAATGAACAACGATACCTCCGCGCAATGGTCAAATGCCAACATGCGCAAGGAGTTGCTCAAAAACGTCGCCGAGCTCTATAATGCTCAACATAAGAATAAGGTGCAGTTCACCCAAGCTCAGTTGGAGACGTTCAGCAAGCTCGGCGCTTTCGGTGTCCCCTTGGCTCAGATGGGAGAATTCCTCGATCTGGCCGATCAGCCCGAAGGACTCACCAAGATGGACCAATGGCTTGCGGGTGAGGACCCCAATCCTAAGCATATCACCGGAATTCCTATCGCCAAGGAAAACAACGAGGAAAACCTCAATGAATTCCAGATGTGGATCAAGGCAGCCCGTACTGCCGGCAACGATAACCTCTCGCAAGCCATGAAAGATGGCGCGGGCGTAGCAATCAAGGCCGACCAGAACACAAGCTTCGATGTCATCCACATGGTAATGGATAACCTGCAGACCATCAAACAGAATAAGTTTACTTTATTGACCGCTCTAAAGGCAGGAGGAGAATAAGACAATGGCAGAAGTTCAACAATCAGGTGGCGACAGCGGAAAGAAGGGCCACCAGAAAAAAATGCAAATCCGCGTGGACTTTACGCCTATGGTCGACATGAACATGTTGCTTATCACATTCTTCATGCTCTGTACGACCATGATTAAGTCCCAGACTCTGACGATCGCCTTGCCCGCCAACGATAAGGTGCAGAATGAAGAGAACATGTCGCAGGCCTCGGCCGACGACGCGATCACTATCATTATCGACGCCAAAAAGAAACCGGGCCCGACAGCCGGCACTCTCGTGATCGACTCCGTCAACGGCAATGTGGTCAATGAAATCTATTATTACGACGGCAAACCCGGTGGCGACGGCGGTATGTTCGGCCCCGGCGGCGTAGTACTTTCCCAGAACAACAACCTCAAGAAATCCGACCTTCTCTCGGATGAGGTCAATTCGGTAGGCGACCATAAGGCTCGCGGTATCCGCCAGATCATTCAGGAACGCAATAAGGCAGTCCTTGAAAAAGTCACTGAGCTCAAGAAGAAACTCAATGACGGCGGCTTTGGCTCCCTCGAGACCAAAGATGAACGCGAAGCCGCTATGGCCAAGTACAATGAGGAAGCTGCGAAGGTACGTAAGGACGAAAACCTTAAGAAGCCGGTCATCATCATCAAGTCTACTCCCGAAGCTTCATATCGCGGCCTCGTGGATATCCTCGATGAGATGCAGATCAACTCGATCTCTAAATATCAGATCGACAACATCACCGACGTTGACCTCGTAATGCTCGACGACTATCGTAAACATAATAAGTAATGTTAGATTTATTAATCCTTAAGCAAATCAAAGAAAATGGCTAAAAATGTAGATCTAACGTCAAAAGAATGGCGCGATATAGTCTTCGCAGACAAGAACCAGGAATTCGGAGCTTATCAGCTGCGTAAAGATAGCGACAAGCGTCACAATCTCGCAGCCCTCTATGCTCTCATCGGCCTCGTTGTCATCGTACTTCTTATCATCGGTTATTCCAAATACTCCGATTATAAAGCTGAGCAGGATCGCCTCGCAATGATTGAAGAGCGCGAAAGAATGCAGGCTCTCGATGTAGAGATGGCTGAAGAGGAAGCCCCTGAAGAAGAGGAAGCTCCCGAACAGAAAATGGAAATGGAAATGCCTACGGTGCCTGAAGAAGTTCTCGCTACCGTCCAGGTAACTCAGATTGCAATCGTAGACGCCGACAAGGTGAAAAACGAAGTGATGGACATGGATACCCAGAAAGAGGATAACACTGCCCGCGGCGTTGTCACTCAGGAAGGTTCCGATGATGTCGATAAGTTTAAAGCCGTGCAGGAACAGGTTGTCGTAAAAGAACCCGAACCCGTAGTTGAGAAGAAACCCGAACCCGAGAAGATCTTCGTCGCTGTAGAGCAGCCCGCAGAATTCCCCGGTGGTCAGGCAGCCATGATGAAGTGGCTCTCCAACAACATCCGTTACCCGGAAGCCGCTCAGCAGAATGGTATCTCCGGCCGCGTGGTTGTCAAGTTCGTCGTAGAACGTGACGGTTCCGTATCCAACCCGACAATCGCCAAGGGTGTCGACCGCGAACTCGACCAGGAAGCACTCCGCGTCGTGAAGAGAATGCCGAAGTGGCAGCCCGGTAAGAACAACGGCCAGCCCGTCCGCTCTTACTTCAACCTCCCCGTGACATTCCGTCTTCAGAATCAGTAATCTAAAATCCCAAAATAAAAAGGAGAGGCCTAAAACCTCTCCTTTTTATTTATTATAAGGTATACTTAATTTCTTTTGGAATAAATTATTGATTCAAGTTTCGCAAGTTACCAAACTTAAAACGTAAGGAGGATAACCTTCAAAAGTAAGAAGGAATAAGAAATTTGCCAACGGTAGGGACACGATTAATCGCGTCCACGAAGAAAAATTAAAAAATATAGTGACACTCCTAAAGAATATCCTATAGAATATAAGTGAGACTTTTTTTATTATAATGAATTATGAAGAGTAATTTAAGAATACTTTCTGTAACTATAGCTCTCTTCTCCATATATCCCATGTTCGCACAGGACGAAATCCCCGAAGAAGAGATCTTGCAACCCATCAAAGCTACGTCCAACGGAAATGAGGAACCGAAAGTAATTAGAAATGAAATCGTAGAATGGGAGAAGGTTATGGTAAAGGAAGCAGAGAATGAGCCGGAAGTTTGCGTACCCGAAGAAGAGCCAGAAGAAAGACTTTTTGTTAATGTAGAACAAGTAGCTGAGTTCCCGGGCGGTAATGGCGCAATGATGCAATGGATTGCAGACCAAATTAGGTATCCGGAAAAATCAAAAAAAGAAGGTATCTCTGGTCGGGTAATAGTCAAAATAGTCATTGAAAAAGATGGTACGGTGACAAATGCCCAGGTAGTAAAAGGCGTTAATCCTGAGCTGGACAAAGAGGCAATCAGAGTGATTGAAAGCATGCCGAAATGGACGCCGGGAAGAATGAATGGTGAAATAGTGCGCTCTTATTATTATCTCCCTGTTACGTTTAGACTGCCCGAAGAATAACCACAATAAATAACAACGGGGAATAAAAATTTTAACAACAGCCTGGAGCCGGTCAACCTTAATCTTAATTAATTGTTAAAATAATAGACAAGAAATTATAAAATTGATATAACCCATTAATCTACTTTGACTATGGATAACTACTCAAATAATCAGCCCAAAGGAATGAGACTCGCATTCGGAATTTTCATGGTAATCGTCTATGTGGCCGTAGGAGCTCTCTTCATTGCCGATGTGTTCAATATCGATAATGCTGCAATCTCTATGACGGTCGGAATCATCCTCTGCGTTTACGGCGTCTGGAGAGGCTACCGCCTCTACCGTGGCCTTAACTGACCCCCAAAAAAAGAATAAGTTCCTTTCCCCAATTCTAACTTATTTCACCCACGAGGTAGGGGCGCAATACATTGCGCCCACAGAGAATAAGAAATTTCAACGATCAGGTAGGGACGCGATTCTTCGCGACCACAAAGAATAAGGAACTTCAACCACGAGGTAGGAGCGCAATACATTGCGCTGACAGAGAATAGGGAATTATTACAAAATTCAAAAGAGATGAAAAAGACTACAATATTCTCCTGCGTCATGGCGGCACTGATCGGCATGACGCTTTGTGCATGTGGAGAAATAAAGAAAGGCGAATACGCTTCAGGCACCGGCGCCCTCTTCTGCGACGACGGTTTCAAAAACATCCTTGAAGAAGAAATCGCAGCATTTGAGTTCGCTTATCCGAATGCCACTATCGTACCCTTCTATACCTCCGAACAGGCATGTATAGATTCTCTGATGGCCGATAAATGTCAGAGCATCATTATCACCCGAGATCTGACTAAGGAAGAGAAGGCTCACATCAAGTCGCAAAATAAACGTATCGCAAGATCAGAAGTCATAGCTGTAGACGCCGTGGCAATGATTGTCAACAAGGATAATCCAGTCGGGGCTCTATCGATGGATGAGATTAAAAAAATCCTTACCGGAGAAATCACCCGCTGGAATCAACTGGCAGGCAATGACACTACGGCCATAAAACTCGTCTTTGACTCCGAAGGTTCTTCGACAGTAAGTTATATGCGTGAGAAATTCCTCCCGGAAGGCAAGAAGATCACAGACTATATTAAGCCTTACGCCCAGAAGAATAACGCGGCCGTATTCGATGTGGTCAAAAAAGACAAGGATGCTCTCGGCATCATATCGGTTTCGTGGCTGGGTAATGATCTGTCAGTAGCGCAGCAGGTCCCCATGACGCAACGCATGGAGGATTACGCTAACGAGAATGACTCTATCAATACAGCCCTCACTGAGGAAGTCAATATCATCAAAGTCAGCAATCCGAATGAAGACAATGATTTTTCTCCCGTATCTTATAAGCCCTATCAGCTCTATATCAACTCCGGAGAATATCCTCTCTTCCGCAAGGTATGGATGATCTCTACGGCGTCCACTCAAAAGGAGGCGGCTCTGAAGAGTTTCTATTCATTCCTGACCGGCTTCGTCGGCCAGAAGATCATCATCAAGTCCGGCATTATGCCCTATCACGTCAATAGCCGTGTAGTAGAATTAGTAGACAAAAAATGATACCAAATTAAGACTTGGGGAATATTTCTGAAGAATAGAACAAAGAAAATATCCCACGATATAAAATAAAAAACTTCCGCGTGGTTGAAATAAACCACGTGGGAGTTACGTTGTCAAAATAGCGAAAACCGTGGTTATCGCGGTCTTCAACCTTTCAAATAGTTCATCTTTAGAATTGAGGTTTGACTTCCATCCAGGTCGGATTAAATAATCCACTTTCCGGATAAGGCAATCTTCTAAAAAGATATATCGAATAAATCCGAATAATAACAATTCACACATATACGTATCAATGAACAAGAAATTCGTTCTCTCTCTTGCGATTGCCGCTATGGCTTTCTCGGGAATGGCGCAGACTCACTCAGAAGGTGTCGAGTATTACGAAGCCGGACAGTACTCCAATGCGAAGGAACTCCTCGAACGTAATCTCAACAACGCCGGTACTGACAAAGCTATCAGCTACTACTATCAGGGTCTCATAGCTCTGGATGATAACAACAAGGCCGAAGCTGCAAAATTCTTCAATCTTGGTGCTGAGGCAAATCCGGACTACGCCTATAACTATATCGGTCTGGGCCGGATTGACCTCATGGCAGGAACTCCGAAAGTCGCTGAGGCTAACTTCAAGAAAGCCGAATCGCTCGGTAAGAAAGATGCCGGAGTCCAGATCGCTATCGCCCGCGCATACGATTCAGTTGATCCCTCTCTTTATGAAAAGGAGATTGCAAAGCGTCTCGAAAAGGCGCGCAAGATCAACATGCAGGATCCCGATATCTATATCTTCGAGGGTGACGTCAAGGCTCGTAACCGCGATTACGGTGGAGCAGGCGCTTCCTACGAGATGGCTACTACCTACGCCCCCAACGCAACTGCCGCTTACTTCAAGTATGCCAACCTCTTCTCTCAGGTAAACCCTGAATACGGCATCAACATGCTTAAGAAGCTGCTTCAACTGAATCCTAATTCAGCTCTCGGTCAGCGTTCGCTCGCAAACGCCTATTATGACCAGAATCAGTATAAGGAGGCCGCTAAGGAGTATGGTAAATACGTCAAGAATCCCAACCACTTCAAGCAGGATGAGGACCGCTACGCATTCCTCCTCTTCTACGGAGGTGATTATCAGGCAGGATATGACTACGCTACCCAACTTCTTGCAAAAGATCCCAATAACTTTACAGCTCAGCGTTATCAATTCATGAACGCGGCTCAGATCCCGTCCATGGCCGACAAACTCCTTCCGATGGCCGAGGCTCTCTACAAGAAGCACCTCGCAAATCCGAAGCAGAACACTATGGCCCCGATCGACTATACACTGATCGCGGATGAATTCTCCAAGAATCCCGCTCTTTCCAAAGAAGAGGCTGTAGACAGCGCTATCAGCGTAATGAACAATGCTGTACAGGCCTATCCTGAAAACGCGTCTTTCTATAAGACCCTGTCGATGTTATATGTCGATAAAAACGACATGGCCGGCGCATGCAACGCCTATGATTCTTACCTCAAGAATACGAAAGATCCCGGTTATAACGACATGATCCAGGCCGGCGTATTCGCCCTCTATGCAGGAGTTCAGAATAAGGCGGATGCCGCTCTCAGCGCAAAGTATTATCAGCAGGCTTCCGACTACATCGATAAAGCCGCAGAGCTCTACCCCTCTATGTATCGTCCCGCCATGCTTAAGGGTGACATCGCAGTCAACCAGGGTAATCAGGCCGCTCAGATCGACTACTACGTTCAGGCTATCGATAAACTCGAAGCTATGGACGGCGACAAGTCCCGCTATCAGAGCCATGCCAAGTCTCTTTACGGCACTGTAGCCAAGGCGCTCATCAGCAAGGGCGACAAGGCCGGAGCGAAGGATTACCTCAGCCGCTATCTGAAACTCTATCCCCAGGACGGCGACTTCACAACTCTGCTCAACAGCCTCTAAAAAAGACAGGGACGCGATGCTCTCTTTGTAGGGGCGCAATAAATTGCGCCCACAGAGAATAAAGTATTATTCTCTCAAGGTAGGATCGCGATGGTCGCCTAAGTAGGGGCGCAATAAATTGCGTCCACCGAGAATAAACAATCATAATAAAGACGCTGAAAGTTGTAATCAACTTTCAGCGTCTTTATCTTTTCAAATATTCTTTTCAAATAATCGCTTTAATATTTGCATATTCCGCGGAACGTGATTATTTTTGCGAAGAAAATCACGCCGACGTATGACGCCCGCTGTCACTTAGGCATTAGCGTCTCCGAAGGTCTAAACTTTAAATCTAACATCATAACACAAAATGCAGAGAGATAATCAAATTTTCGATATCATCGATCGCGAACATCTCCGCCAACGCCGCGGTATCGAACTCATAGCAAGTGAAAATTTCGTAAGCGACGAGGTAATGCGCGCAATGGGCTCTTGCCTTACCAATAAATATGCGGAAGGCTATCCCGCCAAGCGCTACTACGGTGGTTGTCAAGTAGTCGATGAGGCTGAAAATCTCGCGATAGAACGAGCAAAGAAGCTCTTTGACGCTGAATGGGCCAACGTTCAGCCCCACAGCGGCGCCCAGGCCAACATGGCGGTCTTCATGGCTTGCCTCCAGCCCGGCGACACTTTCATGGGTATGGATCTTTCCCACGGTGGCCACCTTTCCCATGGCAGTCCCGTCAATTTCTCCGGCCTCATGTTTAACCCCATTTCTTATACCGTAGACGCCGAGACAGGCCGCGTCAACTACGAAGAAATGGAAGAAAAGGCCCGCAAGGAGCGTCCGAAACTCATTATAGCCGGCGCATCCGCCTATAGCCGCGAATGGGATTACGCCCGTATACGCAAATTGGCCGATGAAATCGGGGCGATCTTCATGGTCGACATGGCTCATCCCGCCGGACTTATCGCCGCCGGTCTGCTCGAAAACCCCGTGAAGCACGCCCATATCGTTACGACTACTACCCATAAGACCCTCCGCGGTCCCCGTGGAGGTCTGATCCTGATGGGTAAAGACTTCGACAATCCCTGGGGCAAGAAGACTCCCAAGGGGGAAATCAAGAAAATGTCGGCCCTTCTCGACTCTGCAGTTTTCCCCGGCGTACAGGGTGGTCCGCTCGAACACGTGATCGCCGCTAAAGCCGTAGCCTTCGGAGAATGTCTGCAACCGGAATGGAAAGAATATGCCGTACAGGTCAAGAAAAACGCAGCCGCTCTCGCTGAAGCTCTGATGAAAAGAGGCTATAAGATCATTTCCGACGGCACTGACAACCACTCCATGCTTGTCGACCTTCGTCCGAAGTTCCCCGAAATGTCAGGCAAGAAAGCTGAGCGTGTGCTGGTTGAAGCCGACATCACGGCCAACAAGAACATGGTGCCTTACGACAGCCGCAGCCCCTTCCTGACCTCCGGCCTTCGTTTCGGTACAGCCGCAATCACCACTCGCGGTGCAAAAGAAGAGATGATGGAGAAAATCGCCGATCTCATCGATAAGGTACTCAGTAACGCAGACAATGAGGAAGTCATCAAGGAAGTCCGTCAGGAAGTCAACGAGATGATGAACGAATATCCCATGTTTGCATGGTAACCTCTGATATCTCATAAAAAGGATAAAAATCATGATGGGGCCGGGGAATTACCTCCGGCTCCTATCGTATCTGTTCTCATTATTACGTCTGCCAGGTAGGGGCGCAATAAATTGCCCCGCAAAGAAAGCCAAACCTCAATGAATAACTCCAAGAAAGTAGGGGCGCAATACATTGCGCCCACAGAGAAAGCGAATTATTCCAATAAAGAAGCCATATTTTTGTCGGGAATCGGAACCGATATAGGGAAATCATACGCCACAGCATGGTATGCCCTCCATCTTCAAAAACAGAGACACCGGGTAATAACCCAAAAGTTTATCCAGACCGGATGTCGGGAAGAAAGTATAGATATCAATCTTCATCGTCAGTTGATGAAAATGCCGCTTCAGACAGTAGATCGATTGCACGTCACTGCTCCCATTATCCTCTCCTACCCCGCCTCCCCTCATCTCGCAGCCATTCTGGACAAGACTGAGATCGATCTCAATAAATCCATCGAAGCAACGGAAGCTCTTCTCAAACAATACGACACTGTAATAATTGAGGGAGCCGGAGGATTGATGGTCCCGGTCAGCGAGGATTATCTTACCATTGACTACGTTGTCGACAACCATCTTCCCCTTGTCTTCGTCACTCATGGAGGTCTCGGATCGATCTCCGATACGCTACTGGCTCTCGAAGCTGTCAAGAACCGCAACATCCCACTTAAAGCAGTGATCTATAACCCCTTCTTTGATAAGGATCCGATTATTGCCGGCGACGCCCGGGAATTCATGCGAAGGAAAGTCGAGCAATCATTTCCGGAGGCGGAATTCCTGGTCATGGACCATGATTTCTGAAGTTTCTGACTCTTTCTTTGAAACTTTACCATTTTTTTAGTAACTTTGTAGACTAAGAGCCCATTTCTTGAAAAATGGGCTCTCAACTCCCCCCTCCTCTCTTCTGCAAATTTCCATTTCAGGAACTTTCCGCGATCTCACAAATTGCCGGAAGAACAGCACTAACCACTACTAAGAATGCAACAGGAAGAACCCCAACCCTTATCCCTCTCCATATCCAAGGCCGATCTCGCCCGGCTTCCGGCCGCCGAATATTATGGAGACATTCACGTAGTGGATAATCCGGAAGATGTAGAAAGCGCAGTCGCCATACTCCGGCAGTCCGACATTATAGGTTTTGACACCGAGACGCGGCCCAGTTTCAAGAAGGGTCAGACCCATCAGGTTTGCCTTCTACAACTCTCTACACGCCACGAATGTTTCCTTTTCCGGCTCAATATGATCGGTCTTCCCGGCCCGGTCAAGGACCTTCTTGAAGATGAAACTAAACTTAAAATCGGCGTGTCGCTACATGATGACTTCCACAACCTCCACAAGATCTATACTTTGAATCCCGGAGGGTTCATTGACCTTCAACCCTACGTCAAGCAATTTGGGATCATCGACAACAGTCTTTCCAGAATCTTCGGTATTCTTTTCGGCCATCGAATTTCCAAAGGGCAGCGCCTTACGAATTGGGAGGCACCGACGCTGACCCCCGGTCAACAGTCATACGCCGCCCTTGACGCCCTCGCCTGCATCCATATATTCGAGTATCTCGAATCCGGATCTTTCCGCCCGGAGAAATCTCCTTATATTCTTCCTCCCGCCGAAGAAACCACACCGGAAATACAATAAAGTCGCAGGTCTTCACAAGGCTACCGGGATGATATCTTCATAAGGCCGGGGTCTAATAAAATTAACTTTCCCTCTCTACATACTCATCACCATGATGATCAAGCGGTATAAATACATTTGGCTCCCCGCGCTGTTATTAATATACGGCGCGATCATTGGTATTCTCTTCGGTAATGATTTCATAGCTGACGGAAGAGCATGGCAATTCGCAGCCACTATGGGAGCCGACGTTATCGTTTGCGTTGCGCTATTCTTTGCACTGAGAAAAAAGCAACGGCTCGCAGACTCACGCAACTGATAAAATTCAAATCCTTGAGTTATAAAATATTATGGAATCACAGGACGAAAAAAAAGATTACGAAATCATAGAAAAGGCTATCGAAATGCTCAAGACAGTATTCGACCCGGAAATCCCTGTCAATGTCTATGATCTCGGACTTATCTATAAGATAGACTATACACCGGAAGACGGAATTCTTCACGTAGATATGACTCTGACCGCTCCCGGTTGCCCTGCGGCCGATTTCATTATGGAAGATGTCAGACAAAAACTTCTCTCGGTCGAAGGGCCGAAGGCGGTGGATCTTCGATTGGTCTTCGAGCCGGAATGGAATCAGGACATGATGAGCGAGGAAGCCAAGCTCGAACTCGGATTCCTCTAACTCCAATCCCGGATGTCTAAAAAGGCCTTTTTTCTCAGCGACACTCATTTGGGCGCATCCTATTTTCCCGATTCGCGCGAACGGGAATGCCGCGTAGTGGCCTTCTTAGACTCGATCAAGGATGAGGCTTCGGAAATCTATCTGCTCGGCGATATTTTGGATTATTGGTATGAATACCGATATGTCGTGCCGCGGGGATTCATACGCTTCTTCGGCAAACTTGCGGAACTCTCCGATTCAGGAATCAAGATTACATGGTTGATCGGAAATCATGATATCTGGATTTTCGACTATCTTCCCTCAGAATTAGGAATAAAAGTCGTCGACGGGATTCTGACTACCGAAGTACTCGGAACCAAAATGCTTATGGCACACGGGGATGGAGTCTGGCAACATGACTGGAAATTCCGTACCCTCCGCTCCCTTTTCAGAAATCGATTTTGTCAGTTTCTTTTTGCCGGCATCCATCCGCGCTGGACTGTCGCATTCGCCAATGCCTGGAGCCGCCATAGCAGAACTAAGGAAATGGAGCAACCGGAACTGAAACTGAAAGTCCGCAACAAAGTCGACAGAAATCTTTCGGAGCTACATAAATTTTGTCTGACGTACGCGGCAGGGCATCCCGAATGTCACTACTATCTCTTCGGGCATCTTCATGTCGTCGCCGACATCGAAGTGACACCGACCGCCCGCATGATCGTTTTGGGCGATTGGATCGAAAATTTTTCATACGCCGTCTTCGACGGAGATGTCATGCAATTGAAAAGATTTTGTGCAAAATGATATGATTTAGTATCAAAAAACTCAACAATAATATGTTGTGCAACACATTTTGCAATTTTCTCCTTAAAAAATTTGGTCCGATATAATGAAAAGTTGTACCTTTGTATCGAACCTATAACAATCTTTTTTACCTTAAGATTTTTTACCTGTAGAAACTTATCAAAAAGGGTACGACCGCGGAGGTTATTACCCTTTTTTATTTTTTAGATAAGTTACGCTAACCAATATTTTGATTAACTTTGCGGACTCGCAAATTTTTATTAAATTTGTAACGATTTACAAAACTATAACTGTGCTAAGCATGAATACTATCAAAAGAATCCTCATCGCTCTCTGCGTGATCCTTGCTTCCGCTACCGTCGCTCAAGCAAAACCTATTGCTTTCGGCGTTAAAGCCGGACTCAACGTCAATAGTATCAAATTCAACAAGGATATCAAAAATCTCGTAAGCAGCGATAACTCATGCGGCTGGACCGCCGGCGTTATGGCCGACTTCACAATTCCTATCATCGGCCTCGGTTGCGACGTCAGCCTCATGTATGCCCGCATGAATAACTCTTCTGACGTCATCTATAATATCCCGACTGCTCCGGGTGACGTAGTTTCCGGTTCGACTATCACTACCACCCCCTCCGAGAACGATAATCTTTATGGTAAGAATTTCCTCGAAATCCCTATCAATCTGAAATATAAATTCACTCTTCCGGTTGTCAGCTCTTTCCTGAAACCTTACATCTTCACCGGTCCGAACTTCGCCTTCCGTCTTGATAAGAGCGTCTCCAACACTCTTCAGAATATCAAGTCGCGTACCTGCCAGGTAGCGTGGAATGTAGGCTTGGGTGTAGAACTGGTCAATCACGTCCAGATCGGAGCCAGCTACGCATTCGGTATCAACAACGTAGTCGATAAGATCACTGACGAAGTCCACGTTACCGAAATCAAAGCCAAGAACAACTACTGGACCGTAACTGCAGCTTATCTCTTCTAAAAAAGGAAGTTGCTCAAATTATACAGTAACTCCTCACTGAAAAGTTTGAGTTACTTATTGAAGCAGTTAAGATGAAGAAAATCCTGACTCTTATTCTCCTTGCCGTTTGCGCTCTCTCTGCCTCCGCGGAATTTCGCTGGGGCCCTACGGCAGGATGGAACATATCCAACTATTATTGGAAGCAACCCTTGCTGGAATCATCCCAACGCAGCGGTTTCCAAGCCGGTCTGATGGGCGAACTCATGATTCCGGGCATCGGTTTCGGTATCGACTTAGGAGCAAGATACGCTTATCACGACGCGACTGTCAATCTCGGTGATTTTCCGATATGGAGCAGCGACGGATACAAGAACGGCAGTTTCAAACTCCATCGTCTCGAAGTCCCTTTGCATCTCCGATTCAAATGGACCCGTATGGACGGTCTGGAACATTACGTAGCTCCCTTCGCCTTCGTCGGCCCCGTCTTCGCTTTCAATCTCTCGCAGACGGATTGCCCCGCTATCGAGCATCCTGCCGGAAGCGTCGGCCTGGAATTTGGCCTTGGTGGAGAGTTTCTCGAACATATCCAGCTCTCTGCCTCCTACATCTGGGGCACAAGCTACGATATCCGGACTGTCAAACTTGATAATAACTCCGCACGCTCCTCATCGTGGACCATCAATGTCGCTTATCTCTTCTGATAATCCCCGGTAATCCACAGACCGGGCGCACAAGAACTCTTTAATACAAAGATACTTCCGAATGTTTGCCGAAGTCATTCTTCCGCTCCCGTTATATTCAACATTCACATACAGCATCCCCGCCGAAATGAGCGGGGATGTTGTCATTGGGTCAAGAGTATTGGTGCAATTCGGCGTCCGGAAGTTTTATACCGGCATAGTAGCTTGCGTCCACCCCAATAAGCCGGAAGGATTCGAGGTAAAACCTATTTCCGGGCTCTTGGATCCTAAGCCTATTGTCCGACGTTCCCAACTGCAACTATGGGATTGGATCGCGGAGTATTATCTCTGCTCTCCCGGTGAAGTCTTCAAAGCCGCGGTGCCGACAGGCCTGAAACCGGAATCCACGACCCGCGTATCCCTGAATCCGGAGGCGGACTTATCCGAAATATCATCGAAAGCCACAGAGAAAGAGGCGGAAATCATTCAACTTGTAGCAACCGAAAAGAAGCTTACCATCGGGGATATTGAAAAAGCTACAGGCATACGCAATGTGACTACCCGGATAAAGCGGCTTATCGAGAAGGGAATCCTTGAGATTTCAGAAAAGGTAACGGAGCGATATAAGCCTAAGTACATGAAGATGATAAGGCTTACTGCTCCTTCCGACGATCATGAGATACTCCACGATATGATGGCGCAGGTCGGACGCTCCAAACAGCAGGAAAAGGCCCTGATTGCCTATCTTGACCTGTCGAAATGGCTTGCCCCGCAAAGCCAGCCTCTCGAAGTCTCCCGGCAGGCTCTTTTGGAAAAAGCGGGCGTATCGCCGGCCATTCTCAAAAAGTTGGAGGAAAAAGGGATACTGGAAGTCTATCAGAAGGTTATTAATCCTTTCAAGACGACCTCCGCCCTTCCGGCCCGGCTCCCGGAATTATCCCCTGCTCAGGAAAAGGCATACTCCGAGATTCTCGCTCAGTTTAAAGATTTCAATACCGTATTGCTTCATGGAGTGACCGGAAGCGGAAAGACCGAGATTTACTCTCATCTCATCCGCTCGGTACTGGATGGAGGGAAAAGCGTTCTGCTGCTCGTGCCGGAAATTTCGTTGACCACTCAACTGACCGACAGGCTGCGTCGCATTTTCGGCGATCGTCTGCTCGTCTATCATTCTAAATTTTCCGACAATGAGAGAGTGGAAGTCTGGAAGGAGGTCATGGACTCTAAAGAACCGCTTTTGGTACTCGGAGCGCGGTCCGCAGTCTTTCTCCCCTTCATCAATCTCGGATTGGTCATAGTCGATGAAGAGCATGAGTCCTCTTATAAGCAATTCGATCCCGCACCGCGCTACAATGCGCGCGACACTGCTATCGTCCTGGCCTCGATGCACGGTGCCAAGACACTTTTAGGGTCGGCCACTCCTGCTGTCGATACCTATTTCAAAGCCTCCAACGGCAAATATGGTCTTGTCTCTCTCTCCGAACGTTTTGATTTTGCCGCCCTCCCTGAAGTAGAGATAGTCGATATGCGCGACCAACGCAAACGCAAGCTCAATCATGGGATCTTCTCAGGACCGTTGAAGATGGCTACTGACGACGCCCTCGCTTCGGGACGTCAGGCCTTGATGTTCCAGAACCGAAGGGGATTCGCGCCTTACGTAGTATGCCGCAACTGCGGATGGACTCCCCGTTGCGTAAATTGCGATGTCTCACTTGTCTATCATAAATATTCCGATTTATTGCGTTGCCATTATTGCGGCTACTCCATTCCCCGTCCGGCCCTTTGTCCGGCATGCGAGGAAAATTCAATCGAGGTCTACGGGTATGGAACTGAGCGCATCGCGGAAGAAACTCACTCCTCGTTTCCGGACGCACGGGTTGCCCGAATGGACCTTGACACTACCCGCAACAAGGACTCCTATCAAGAGATAATAGAGGACTTCTCCCGCCATGATACTGATATCCTCGTTGGCACGCAGATGCTTACCAAAGGGCTGGATTTTGAAAAGGTCACGGTTGTCGGTGTGCTCAACGCCGATTCCCTGCTTAACTTCCCCGATTTCAGGGCCAACGAACGCTCCTTCAATATGCTGGAGCAAGTGGCCGGACGCGCCGGAAGGCGTAAGGAAAAGGGTAAAGTCTACATCCAGACTACAGATCCCGGGAATTGGGTCTTGGCCAAGGTCAAAGATCACGATTATTCCGGATTCTACAATCATGAGATCGGTAATCGCGAACGACTGAATTACCCTCCATTCAGCAAGATCATCAACATCTACATAAAGAATAAGGACGTCCGGGCAGCCGAGGATGCGGCCAACCTTTTGGCAGCAGCCTTACGTAATGTATTCGGATCGCGCGTTTTAGGTCCGGAGAAACCTTTCGTCAGCCGCATAGCTACGTATTATCTTCAGACCGTAATGCTAAAAGTCGAAGCGACGGCATCGATGAAAAAAGTGAAGCATATTCTCCGTACCCTTTACGAAAGTCTGGCGCGAGATCCCCGCATCAAGTCCTCAGATCTTTATTATGACGTTGATCCGGCTTAAGAGAGAGGACGTCGGGAGAACCTCTGTTCCGTCGGCAGCCATTTGATCCCTCTCTTGCATTCGCCTCTCCAGGATAAAAACTCTCTTCTCCATAACTTATCTTATCATGACAATCAAAGATAAATATAATCACGAAAATATCTCCAATGCGGATTTTGACCGCAGTCATCTCTGGCATCCATATACGTCTACCTTCAATCCTCTGCCATGTTATGAGGTTGAGAGTGCTCAGGGGGCGGTAATCCGTCTTGCCGACGGACGCGAACTTATCGACGGAATGTCGTCATGGTGGTGCGTAATTCACGGCTATAATCATCCTGTCCTTGCAGAGGCCGCCAAGCGGCAGATTGACCGGATGTCGCACGTCATGTTCGGAGGCTTCACTCATGAGCCGGCTATTGAGTTGGGGCGTATGTTGCTGAGCATTCTTCCGGACAATATGGAGCATATCTTCTATGCCGACTCCGGATCCGTAGCTACGGAGATAGCTATGAAGATGGCTGTCCAGGCGCAGAATAATCCCAACCGCACTAACTTCGCCACCATCCTAAGCGGCTATCATGGTGACACCTGGAATGCCATGTCAGTATGTGATCCGGAGACGGGGATGCACGGCGCATTCGGTGACGCTCTCCCTCGCCGGTTTTTCGCTCCGTCGCCCAAGTGCAAGTTTGGCGACGAATGGGATCCTGAAGACTTCCGGCCGATGCGTGAGCTTCTCGAAAATAAAGCTTCGACTTTGGCCGCTGTAATTCTTGAGCCGATAGTGCAGGGAGCCGGAGGAATGAGGTTCTATCATCCTCAATATCTCCGTGAATTGCGCAAGGAATGTGACCGACTCGGGATTATTCTTATCTTCGATGAGATAGCTACCGGCTTCGGCCGCACCGGCGAACTCTTCGCATGGGAGCATGCCGGAGTGAAGCCTGACATAATGCTCCTTGGCAAAGCGATAACAGGAGGCTTCATGACTTTTGCCGCCGTCGCTACAAGCGCTGAGATAGCCCGAAGGATCTCTGAATCCGAAGCCGGATGCATAATGCATGGCCCGACTTTCATGGGTAATCCTCTGGCCTGCGCTGTAGCGGTCGCCTCTACTAATCTGCTCCTTCAATCAGATTGGAAAAAGAGAGTCAAGGAAATAGAGACTATAATGAAAGAGCGACTCGCTCCGGCCCGGGAATTCCCGAACGTAAAGGAAGTAAGGGTACTCGGCGCCATCGGAGTTTTGGAACTCCACGAAGGGGTCAACCTTGGCGAATTCCAAAAGCGCTGCGTGGACTTAGGGGTCTGGATTCGCCCGTTTGGCCGATTAGCCTATATCTATCCTCCTTTCCTCGCTATCTCGGATGAGCAGTTGCATATCCTCTGTGACGCTCTGCTCGAACTTGTCAATCCCGATAAAACCACTCTCTGATAATGGCTACCAAGAAGACGGCGACTCAAGCCAGGAATTCTAAGGCAGAGACTACCCAAGCCGGTAAGACTGCCCAGGCTAAGCTTGCCAAAGCCGGCAAGACCACCAAAAAGACTGCCACCCGCACCACTTCCGAAGCGAAAGCGCCGAAAAGTAAGACGACCCGGACCAAATCCGCGAAAGCTAAAAAGACTCAAAGGCCTGCAGCCACTCCGATGAAGGTCTATACGGATATGCTCGCGCATTTGGCTGACGACAACAGATTCCGGCATATCCCGGAGGCCTATCAACCGCAATCACGGAAAGAGGAACGCATCGATCTGGCGAGTAACGATTACCTCGGATTAGGAGCGGAAGCAGACCTATACCGCGAAGAGTTCTTGCAACGCTTCCCCGATGCCGTCTTCTCTTCCTCCGCATCCCGGCTACTGTCACGACATAATAAATACCATAACCTTCTCGAGGCTCTCCTTGAAGAACTATACGGCAAGCCTGCCCTGCTTTTCAATTCCGGATACCATGCCAACGTCGGAATCATTCAGGCCTTGGCCGTGCCGGGCACTATGTTTGTCGCCGATAAACTTGTCCACGCTTCCGCCATTGACGGCATGCGGCTCTCCGGAGCGGAATTCAAGCGCTTTCCTCATAATGCCGTCAGCAAACTACGCAGGATACTTAATGAAAATTATGAGGAGTATGACCGATTCGTAGTTATCGTAGAATCCATCTACAGTATGGACGGAGATCTGACCCCGCTTCGCGAACTCGTGAAAGTCCGGAAGGAATACCCCAAAGTCATGCTCTACGTCGATGAAGCCCACGCTTTCGGAGTCCGAGGCAAACGGGGACTCGGACTGGCGGAAGAATATAAGCTGATCGATCAGATAGATATAATCATCGGGACTTTGGGTAAGGCCGCCGCTTCCGCAGGTGCTTTCGCAATCTGCTCCCGGGAAATGAAAGATTATCTTATCAACTGCGCCCGGAGTTTCATATTCTCTACTGCCATCAGCCCGGCTCAAGCCGCCTGGTCTATTCTAATGATTGAAAAAATCATTACGATGAACGATCGGCGCGAACGTCTGAAGGAGTTAAGCCGGGAATTTGTAAAGCAAATGGAGAAACGCAACAATATGGAAACTCCGTCCGATTCCCAGATCGTACCGATGATTATCGGAGACGCCGGAGAAGCCGTCAATCTCTCCAATCATCTTCGCGCCAACGGATTTGACGCTCTCGCCATCCGCAAACCAACCGTAGCGGCCGGGACCGAACGCATCCGGTTTTCCCTTAATGCTCTCCTGACAAAAAAAGATATCACCCGCCTTGTCGGGGCCATTGGTAAATACCGCTAAGCCGCCTGAAACCCCACTCGATATTAACTGACAAAAAGAGTTCCCAACATGCAATCCCGCATCATATATTCGCAACCCGCCAACCATCGGTTGATACTTATCTTTGCCGGTTGGAGCACAACCCCCGCCTTCTATAGGGATCTTCACGCCTCCGGCTGGGATATCGCCGTCGTTTGGGACTATACCTCCCTGGATTTCGATCCCTCTATTATTGAAGGATATCCTACAGTCTTCCTAATCGGGTGGTCGATGGGAGTAGCGGCTGCCGCTCACGCGGCCGCAACAACCCTTCCTCCGGAGAGAATCAGCGCGGCGTTTGCAGTCAACGGTACTCTTTTCCCGGCATCTGACAAATACGGGATTCCCGAAGATATATACGAAGCCACGCGTGCCACTCTCAACCCACGCAATCTGCTTAAATTTACTAAGAGAATGGGATATCAGCCCCCGGCAAATATGCCCCCGGTCTCTCCGGAAGACTTCTATATCCCTGACATCCCTACCCTTCAGTTTGAACTTCAGAATATCCGCGACAACGCCCTGCGGGGACGTCTGCCATGGAAGCGGGCCTACGTTTCTACCGATGACCGCATATTCCCTCCCTCCTCAATGCATGCAGCATGGGAGGATGACGAAACCCGACCGACGATTATAGATTTGAATGCACCCCATTACGTCCACCTTCAGCGTATCATTGACGAAGTGACTCCCAATCTGCAAGCCATTACCCGTCGCTTTCAGCGAGCCCTGCCGACTTACGACGACTATGCTTCTGCCCAATCCATGATCGCCTGCCGACTGTCGGGGATTCTGAAGAAGAATATTACTGCAGAAGAATTACAAAACATAAAGTCCATGGTTGAAATAGGGCCCGGAACAGGACTGCTAACCTATCAGTTGGCAGGACTTCTATTCAACCTGAACGATGCGACCTTCGTAGACCTCTACCAGACTCCATTCTTCGATATAGCCAATGAAGAAATTTACATAACCGAAGATGCCGAAAAATGGATTCATTCCGTAGAACCGGAAGAATACGATCTTATCGCCTCCGCGAATACAATCCAATGGTTTGCCGACCCCGCGACTTTCTTCTCCAACGCAGCGCGGATCTTGAAGAAGGATGGCCTTCTCCTCTGCTCTACGTTCCTCCCCGGCAATTTAGCGGAACTTGACGCCCGACGTCCCTCCCCGCTCCTCTACCGATCCCCCCGGGAAATAGAAGCCATGCTGACCCCACACTTCGACATCCTCTGCATGGAGTCCTCTCCCATAACCCTCACCTTCCGCACCCGCCGCGAACTCCTCATTCACCTCCAACTGACCGGCGTCGGCGGAGGCACCAGATCTACTCTACATCACACCTCTCCATCATCCAGTTCCTCTCCTTCATCCGATCTACCAACTCCCCTCTCTCCCGATCTCCATCCAACCTCTGATCGCCAAACTCAAAACTCTCCTTTAACCCTCACATACCAACCCCTCTATTTCCTCTGCCGGCGCAAAGCACTTTGAAGTCTACAAGTGGAGACATAAACAGGGGTAGAACATTTGGTTGATTCTTTCTTCGTCAAATTGCTTCTCAACCCTATTAAAGGCATTTTATAGCAAAAGCGGCCGAACTTACCTGAATCGGTAAGTTCGGCCGCTAAATCCATCATGGAAGGATGAAACTTCCTCAGAATATCAATAACGAGATCAGACGATCAGCACCAGATGACCGTGGGCATTGAAGCGATACTGATGAGATACGAAGGTATCCTGGTTCGTCACCTCAAATACGCAGTCTTCGGGCTTGACAACCAGCACAGCATTGGCGAGAGCCTCGCGGATGGCTTCCTCAACGCTATGGTAACCGGTACTTGTAGATTGATAGAGACGAGAGTTTTCCGGTCCCCATATAGTTACTGTAACTGAATCTTGCGGTTTTAAAGAATCAAATTTTTCCATAATCTATTTGTTTTAGTCTTTACTATAAAACACTTATCCCCTCCGTAAGGTTGATTCCCCCCGCGCCCGGCTTCTCTCCTTCGGTATAATACCTTTTCTATGTAGAGATATTACCTTTTCTGCGTGGACGCGAAGAATCGCGTCCCTACTCTTAGGAATAATGCTGATTCTCTGTGGGCGCAATGTATTGCGCCCCTACTTGGATAAATCGCGCTCCTACCTGATTATTGGAACGATACCTTTTCTGAGTTGAAGCGAAGAATCGCGTCCCTACCTGATTATTGGAATAATACCTTTTCTGCGTGGACGCGAAGAATCGCGTCCCTACCTGATTGCGAAAGTAATTCCTCCTCCCTTTTAGATATTTGAAAAGCAAACCGGGCTGCCAATGATAGCAGCCCGGTTTATATTTGGGATTGCTACAGGAAAAAAGCCCTGCATTTGCGTTAGCATTAGTTCTGTGGATTAGCTTTAGCTAATCTTTTATCGATCGGATTAGCTTTAGCTAATCTTTTATCGATCGAATTAGCTTTAGCTAATCTTTAACCCGGCTCGATTAGCCTTTGCGGAGGGCGATCTCTTCGGGGGTAAGTTCGGGATCGACACCCCAGTTCTGGGCAGCAAGACGCTTGTAGTTGTTATAGCGCCACTGGGCGTTGTCTTTCGCCGCCTTGAAGAGTTCGGCTGCCGCATCCGGGTACATCTTCCATACCGAAGCGAAGCGAACCTCACCCTTCAGGAAGTCGTCAAACTTATCCCACTGCGGTTCCTTGCTGTCGAGCGAGAAGGGATTGTTGCCCTTGGCTTCCTCATCGGGATTGTAGCGCCAGAGCTGCCAGTAACCACATTCCACCGCGCGACGCTCCTCTTCCTGGCTATGGCCCATGCCTGCCTTCAGACCGTGGTTGATACAGGGCGAGTAAGCGATGATCAGCGACGGGCCGT
>CAYTOR010000021.1:0-22312 GCA_964439505.1 uncultured Sangeribacter sp. | reverse complement strand
AGGTTGGCCTATCGAAAATCCCTATCAAAATTTGCACTTCGTTCTGGAATCTTCACAAAAAAGTGAATAAATCTTTATTCTACGCTGATGATCCTTCCTCCGGTGTGGGAGATGATCATCGGATAGTATTGACTTTGGGCTGAGGCGATTCCTGTGGAGTAACGCCCGTCGCGAGCGGCTGTCACTTCGTAACTCAGCACGTAACGTCCTTTGGGGATCTGCGTAAGATAGAAGTTGACGTCAGCGCGGCGAGTCTCGCGCAAGAACCAAAGACCTTCGGAGTATTGATACTCCGTCAGTTGCTCGGTCGGCTGCATCCAGCTTCCGAGACGGTCGGTCAGCAGGACGTAATCCATATCCCTGTCAGTCTCGATAGTAAGAGTGACCCGGATACGGTCGCCTTTGCTGAACTTATCCGTATCTTTACCGGCATTACGTTTACCGTCGGCAACTTCTATCGGCAGGAGGGCTTTCTTGATCTTGAGTTGCGGAACTTCATGCGCCTTGATATCCTGAATCGGGGCTACGTATTGACTCATCACTCCTCCCCACGCCGGAGAATCGCCATGGCGGTGGATAGTGAGCGTCTTGCCGGAAGCAACCGCAGGATCAAGATTGACATATCCGTTTTCCGGGATATCAATGGGTGTGTCGTCCAGGAAGGCCTGAAGTTCGCTGCCGCCCTCGCCTCGTGAATGGCCGGGTGCATGGTCGGGTTTTAGGCCGAGTGAATGGTCGAGTGACCGGTTGAACTTCAGGCCGAGTTTATCCGCATCTACAAGAATCGAGTTAGCTACGTAAGCGACTCCCGCCTCACCGAGTTCAAGATTCCAGTCCTGAATCTGACGTGAAAGGATAAGATATTGCTCAAGGCCTGAGATAGCCTTCCTTCCGTCCTCGCTCTCGGGCTCTACCTGACGATAGGCCTCCAGACACCTTACTGACAACAGCAACGGAGAGGGAGCCATCCATCCTTCGGAAGCTGCGTCAAACCACATTCCCTTATCTGCCGTATATGACGAGTACTGACCGATAGACTTCAAGATTGTCTTTGCCAAAGCGACGTGATTTACTCCACCCTCTTTTTGGAGCAGTATTGCCGCAGTTGCTTTATTCATCAGAGAAAGGTCTCGCCATTCCGAAGGCAACCGCAGGAACATATCGCGCTTCATCTCCAGGATAGTGCCCGTCGGATTTCCGTCTACCGCCGATTGGCGATCATAAAGATAGGATATTTCGGCCGCCAAAGGATACTCTCCTTTATGTTTCTTGACTATTTCATTGTAAAGTTTCCCTACTTCCGAATCGCAGTATTTCACACCGTTCTTCAGCATTGAAGTCAGCCGCTTGTCATCGGGGAGATACCCGGAAGTGCGAAGTGAACCCAGGCAAGAGATGACCTGACGGGTAATCCATTCAGATCCGGGCATCCCTTTCATCCAGCTCCACGAACCATCGGAGTTGTTGGTCTTCGCCAATCCTTCTATCCTGGCCCTGAGGCTCTTTTCCATTCCCTGCCTGTCAAGAAGTGACGAGAGGTTCTGCATCCTCAGAGTCTCCGACTCGGCATTGTTTACCCACGGAGTTGAATTGAGAGACGAGAGTTTGAGGTTCTGATTCTGCTGCAAGGGGGAGATCAGCATGGAATCCCCGTTGGCTATCATCTTTTCCAATCCGTCGCGCAGGTCGGGATTACGGGCGATCAACCTACCGGCCACCGCATTGGAATATAAGGCTATAGCCTGAATCAGTGCGGACTCAGAATCAGGCTCTACCTTGCCGGACAAGGCGGTCAGCACGAGCCATTCCGGATCGTTGCAGAAATTCAGCGTCACCTTATCAGTCTCCTTCATCGGGGGCAGTTGAATAGTCTTCTCATCGCAACCGGGTGCGAGATAGAAGGTAACCGCATCACTGACGGGAGTGGAAGACGGAAGGACCATCAGGACTCCTTGTTCGCCATCGCTGCCTTTGTCAGATCGGCTTACGGCTCTCACACCAAGCTGGGAATAATCGGAAGGTACGGTGAAGGTGATAGACGCCAACCCGCTGGAGTTTGCTTCAATCTCCCGCTCACCGGTGGACTCTAACGCCAAGACTTTTCCCGAAGGAATATCGAAGATTTCGATCTGAGTATCTATCTTAATAGCGCTTTCCGTATTATTGAATACGGTAGCCGTGATTTGAGTCTGATCGCCAGTCGTAAGGAAACGGGGCATTGATGTCGATACCATCACCGGTTTCGACGCAACCGCGGATTTACGCAAGATCGCAGAATTCAACTCACGGTCATAACCCAAGAGCTGCAGATTCCATTCCGTATTGAAATTCGGCACCTCGAATTCGATAATAGCATACCCGTCTTTATCGGTAGAAAGCAAGGGGCGGAAGAATGCCAGGGGCATCTCCATGGACCGCAGTTCAAGGTCTGCGTTATCGGCCTCAGACCCGGAGTCAACTCCGGATCCTTCCACTGCACTCTCCTCCAAAACAATCCCTGCCATCTTCTTAGCTTCCACACCATTGGATTCGTATTTCATGTCGGCCGAAGCCATCGCCATCGGGGCCGCATCTTCATCAAGCATGGCATACTCGGCTTCTTCGACAGAGCCGGTCAATGCTGCCGATTTGCTTGACATAGCGTAACTAACTCCGCGAACCCTCATCCCTAACAGATCGCGCACTCCGGAATATTTGAACTGCGGGTCGATAAAGTTGAAGGAAGAATAATCTACATTAAAATGATTGTTGAGGTTTTCATATACCGATATTGTTCTTTCCCAAGGGAGGTCGATACCGCCCATGGTTCGGGTGCTCAACATGGAACGGGGATTGAAATACCAGTTGAAAGGAGTAATCGCATCCAAAGCGGAGTTAGACAAAACGGCAATTACGGCTCCCTCCCCTACGAAAGAGGAATCGGAAAGAGAGTCTGAATCGCCATCGGCGTTGCCGGCATTATCCTGCTTACCGGGCCATCCTGACATCAGACGGAATTTCCAAGTTTCCTGCGAACCGGGAACGAGACGGTCGCGGAACGTATCGACGCGGAAAAGAGTCTTCCGGCTCTCGCGAGGAGCATAGACGGTGACGGTGCGCTCGATAGTCTGCAGGTCCCGACAACCGGCGAAATAGACCCTTACGGTCTCTCCATCCTTGGGAGCATCAACCTTTACTGTCATATTTTCACCTTTAGGATGCAGCCATTCACGCCGCAAAGTACCGTTGCTGTCAGCAATCTGGCAGTACACGGCATTATCCTTATATGACGTACCTACGATGACCTCCACCTGCTTCTGTCCGGGAAGAGCATAGTAGGAAAATTCGGGTGTCCATAACGCAGTCTGCATCGGCGGCTTTCTGTCATCGGGTCGAGTAATGATGACCTGAGTGGTAAGAGTATCAGGATGCCAGACAGTCCTCCCCTCCTTATCCACGGTCTTAACCGCTTCCGGCAGAATGACACGAAGCATATACAATGCCGACGGCAGCTTGGAAGCGGGCAGGGTAAGATTGGGGGAAGTGAATTCACCTTTGGCTATGGGGTCTTTAAAGTCCGCTTCCGATTCCTCGGATGGCAGCGTCGCGATTTCGTATTGCAGTTGTTTGACAACCGGATTTCCGAGGATATCAGTCACTCTTACCGGCAACGAAATCTCTTTACCGGTCTCCTTGATATCCGTGTTGCCCGCAAACTGCAGATTATATCCTTCTCCAATGGCGAAGGATTCTGCGGACGATGTCTGAGTTTCTCCGGCAGGGATTGTAGCGGTAGCGCTGACAGCGAATTTGCCGAACTCATATTTCCGGACATCATCCTCCGACATGGCCAGAAGGACTTCAAACTTACCTTGGGAATCGCTGACCGACTTGACGTCGAAGGATCCCGAGTCTACCCTGGTCCACATCCAAGGACGCCACCAGGGTTGAAAATTGATGGAAAGTTGTACGTCTGCATCTGAAACCGGTGAGCCGGAGTAGGTCATCACAGTTCCTGTTATCTTGATGACGTCCCCATCGGATGAAGAAGTCTTGTCAATCTCCGGACGATCCAGAGTTACCCTGAATGTAGGAGCCTGATATTCGGCAACCTTTATACTCGTCCGGCCCAAGATAACGTCGCCGTCAGTGGCTTGAAGCGTAAAATTGCCGGTGAGGCCGTCGGCAGGAATATGAAGTGTAGACACCGCGCGTCCGGAGGCGTCTGAGGTAAGTGATATCCTCTCTGTCTCCTTATAGTTGGCATCGCGCAGAATCAAATCAAACTTATGATTCTCAGCCACGTTAAGAAGGTTATCCTGGCAACGGCTGACAACTACAACCGCCTGCACCGAATCCCCGGGATGGTAGAGAGCCAGGTCAGTAAGGATAGAGGCCGAGAATTGATCGCGGTCGTAATTATACACATATCCTTTCCCTCCTTCCCAGAGTATTCGGTCGTTGCCGTTGGAGATGACCGCGCGACACTGACGGAAAGGCACTTCAACCTTACCCTCCTTGTCTGTTATGGCCGTCGAAGTCTTTCCCTTCTCATTGTAAACGGTAGAGGTAAACTGCACTTTTGCCCCCTCGACCGGATTATTGTTCAGGCCGTTGGTCACATAAAGCAATCGGTCGGCCTCTGCTTTACCGGAGGTAATCTTCGAGGCATCGGAGGAGAAGACACTCAAACCGCTCACCAATACGATATCGGGACGCGAACGTCTGACTCCGTCGTAGAGCCCCGAAAGGTCTTCGGTACGCGACATTACAAGGGCATAGTAACCGGGCTCGAGCGGTCCGGGCGATAATGTATCTATCCTCTCAGTCGGAGGATTAAGTTGAAGGTCGGTTGAGGCAACTGACTTCGTACGATCCTTACCGTCAACGTCATCCTTGATTTTGAGCAGCGTTCTGATCTTGCCGGTCGGTCGCAGGGTTGAATTCATCAGTTTATCGCGCGACTGTCCTTCGCATTGGGAGGCAGCGAGCGGCACTAACAGCAGATTGCCGTCCGTAATATTGCAGGATTTGACCTTAATTTGAGAAGGGACTCCCGGCAACCATTGACCTTTTGTAGCTAACTGATAAGTAGGGGCAGTCAACTGTTTCATTATCCCCTTCAGGATCGTGCGCTCAGTCTCCGTAGCAGGTCCGTTGTAAGCCTGACTCATCAACTCGAAAACCTTACGCTCATTCTCATTTTGACCTGCGTTGTCTATATCATTATTGTTATCAATATTGAATTGGCCTCCTTTATATAGTGCTATGAGAAGAGGCGCACGGAAGACGGACCCCTCCGGATATAGTTCCAAAAGCGTGGCCGGATAACCGGAAATGAAAGAATCGCCGGTAGAATTAGCACTTTGGTCATACATCATCTTCTGCAACCGAGCATGGAAAAGCGCATTCTCACCTTCGCTTCCGCGAAGTGAATCGGCTGAGATAAGTGAATTGATCAGCGAGACGGGTGTCAACTGCGCATTCTCAGAGGTGGGAGTGGAAGAAGCGTGGCTGACTGCCTCATTATTGGAAGAAGGGTCCGAAGCAACCCCGATTTGCTTGAAAGGGAGTTGATTGTCGGGATTACCCACATTCCGGACCATTCCCAAACTTTGATAAGTTGCGAAATCAAGCACTGAGAATCCGGCTTTCTCAGCGTCCTTAACATCTGTCAGAATACCCGCAATTCTTCCGATCGGGAACGCTGACAGAACTTCCGACTGACTGAATACGGCATTGAGCGCGGCAGATATCTGTACCTTAAACTGACGTCCGCTCCAGAGTGTAGGTTCGGGATTCAATTCGTCGGCCGGAAGGTCGCGGCTGTCGTAAGTCCATGAGTTCGAGGAATAGACTTCATTGAGCAGTTTGGCTTTAAGCAATAGCGCCATTTCCTTCCAAGGTGTCGGGCATTGCAAGGCTATCGCGTCATATCGTCCCACTATGGGCGCTATGCTGTCGCGGCTTATCCGGCGGGAGGCGACCGAAAGTTGCATGGCCGCAAGCATAGCCTTCTCCCCGTCCTTTTCCTTGATAGCCTTTTCATAGACAGGGGTCGCATCCTTCTGCACATCTACCGGGAAGGCGAAATCCGGATTCTCAAATGTTGATGACGGAGTTGAGGCCTTCGAAGCCGAGGATCTTGAAGAAGCCGAGGACTTAGAATTCTTTTTGAAAAAGTTCAACATGCAGGGTTGGTTTACACTGTTAAATTCCCCGGCGTAAGAGGGGAAGGCCACGCCGAGGCAGACGAAAAAGCAAAAAAGGAGGGTCAGAAGCCCTCCTCTTCTTTGGTTAAATATGGTAGAATATTGATTCATACTTACGATGGTTTTGTAAGTAATTTTGTGAAAAAATTTTTCTCTGTGGGCGCAATGTATTGCGCCCCTACTTTTTCTTTTCGTTTTTGCGCTTCTGGTGCATTTCGTGCATCCGCTTCCGGAAGGCTTCCTCCGCTTCCTTCATCTTATAGATTTGCTTGGCGGAAAGGAACTTCTCGAACTTGGCGTCGTAATCCTTGATCAGCTGAGAGTCGCGCACCTTGCAATCATTGATGATGCTCATCTGCGTCTTATACTCCGCATCCGAAAGATTACCCTTGAGCGTCTTTTCGGCAGCCCTCATTTTTTTGAAATTGGCCAGTCGCTCTTCGGAGAGTTTATTGTAGAGTTCCACGAATTTAGGCTTCTGAGCATCTGTCAGTTCCATTTCCTGAGCAAGATATTTTATCTTGTACTCTCGCAATTCCTTAAGTTTCTTTTCGTCCGGTTTGCCACCGTCGGGATGCGCCAAAGCAGTCATCGAGACCCCAAGCACCAGAATCAAAAAAAGTAAAAATTTTTTCATTATTTCGTTCTAATAATTATTCAAAAATTGGCTTAGGTATCGTCCTCCTCAGCCAGTGGATATTACCATACGCTTCTTCAACAGGCCGAAGGCATGTACCTTCGTAGCGCTTCTTCAACTTGCCGAAGGCATAGCCCTTCGTAGCGCTTCTTCAACTTGCCGAAGGCATAGCCCTTCGTAGCGCTTCTTCAACTTGCCGAAGGCATAGCCCTTCGTAGCGCGAAGCTGTTCTGTTACATGCCGAAGGCATGTTCCTACAATCATGTCCCGACAATATCGAAGGCAAGTCCTGATAATCATCTGCAGGGTCAGATGATATTGTCATATTCCGGTTTGATTTCGTAGCCGAAGTCTTTCTCAAAATCCGAAATAGAGGCGTAGTCATCAGTCACTTCCGCTTCCAGTATAAACTCATTCATATCATCAGCCGGAGCGGTTGACTCGTAAAAGTATCTATACGTATCGGAATCATCCATAGCCAAGACGACACTCTGCGGAGGATTATCGAGATCCGCTGACTGAGCGTTCTCGGAAGCAATATGAAACATCTTCATCATACACCAGATTCCGGCAAACATAGCAGCCATATAGACGTATGGCTTGATTCTCTGCCATCGGGACAGCGGCATGACCTTCGGACGCTCCGGATACTCAGGCAACTTTGCCAGCGTGGAGGCCACGAACTCGTCGAAATAGCCCTCCGGAACTTTCATGCCGGTCTTCTGCCCGAACCGGCTTATCAATTTATCTTCTTTACCCATAACAGACAGGTATTAAAATCTCTTATTATTGCAGCGACATGGGGATCATGTCAACTGTATTATTCAAATTACATAGTATTGACTATATATACGGAGAAAAGTTTAATTTGGTATAGGAATTTTTATTAATAATTCGTAAATCGGAGTGCTGCCGGGCCTTCCGGTGTTGGCGAGCGTCGGTTGGCGCGGGCGGGCGTCGGTCGGTGCGGGCGGGCGTCGGTCGGTGCGGGGGGCGTCGGTCGACGAAGGTGGGCGTCGGTCGACGCGGGCGCAACGTATTGCGCCCCTACCTGGGCTTTCGGTGTTGATGGGGGGAGAGAGTAAGTAACCGGTCGGTCGGCATTGAAGTGGCGTATTGCGCCCCTACCTGACATTGCATATTTTAACATTTTTAAGAGGGAATGGTATATATAATATAGGGAATCTGACGTTTTTTTATTAACTTTACGCGTATTTTTAACTCTAATTTAAAAATCATGGCGTTCTCTACGGCTATCGATGAAAAGAAACTTATCGAAGATCTGCAACGGGAATCGACGGCCAACAAGGCTTTCGAATTGCTTATGCGTACCTTCTCGGAGCCTATCTATTGGCAGATCCGTAAGATGGTCTATAATCACGATGATGCCAATGATCTGTTGCAGAATGTCTTTCTCAAAGCCTGGAACAATATCCATAACTTCCGTGGCGATGCCAAACTCTCAACCTGGCTTTATAAGATCGCTGTCAACGAAGCGATCAATTTCATCAATCGGGAAAAGTCAAGACAGAACATATCGGCCGATACGGACGACACCTCTTTTCTGCTTGACCGCCTTGAGGCCGACGAATACTTCGACGGCGAAGCCTTACATGAGGAATTGCTCAAAGAAATCGCAAAACTGCCGGAGAAACAACGCCTTGTCTTCAATATGAAATACTTCGATGAAATGAAATATGAGGAAATCTCAGATGTTTTAGGCACATCCGTCGGAGCATTGAAAGCTTCCTACCATCATGCCGTCAAAAAACTGACAAAGGCCTTCGGCCTGGCCGTGACCTTCGGTCTCATTTTCCTGACCTCGCTTACCGCCATGGCCATCCCGGCTACTCCTGATATCCTTACTTACACCCAACCGGACGGTTCCGTATTGGAGTATAAACTCGTAGGCGATGAGCATCACCACTATATGACTTCTCTCGAAGGTCAGGAACTTCAGATCGATACCGACGGTTGGTTGCGTCCTGTCTCCGTTCAGGAAAGAGTCTACTCTTCTGAATCCGGTGAGATACCCCCTGTTAATCCTCCGAAATACCTTCTTTCGGGCGCTGCTTTTCCTCCTCAGGGGAGTCCGAGGGCTCTCGTCGTATTGGTAATGTTCAAGGAGCGGTTCTTCTCCATGGAGGATCCGCAGGACTACTATTCCCGTATGCTTAATGAGGAAGGGTTTGCAGATAATCTGGCGACGGGTTCCGCCCGGGACTTTTTCATTGAAAATTCGTTGGGTAGATTTTCTCCGCATTTCGACGTCTACGGACCGGTCATCATGTCGCAGCCTATGAGCTACTACGGTGACAATGATATTTACGGCTATGACCTGCATCCTGAAGAGATGGTCATAGAAGCCCTTCAAGCCTTGGACAATAAGGTCGATTTCTCCCCTTACGACACTGACGGCGACGGAGTCATTGACAACGTCTATATCTTTTATGCCGGTTACGGCGAACAGGATTCAGGCACCAAGACCCTGATCTGGCCCCACTCTGCCGATATCCTTGATTTTAATCTCGAATGGGACTATTATTTCGACGGGCTGCTCCTCAACCGCTATGCGATGAGCAACGAGTTGAAAGGGGGCACCATGGAACCGGACGGAATAGGTACGTTCGTACATGAATTCAGCCACGTTCTCGGTCTCCCGGATTTTTACGCTACCCTCTACACAGGAGCCTTCACACCGGGTCGCTATTCGACTATGGACCGCGCTCCCTACAACAACGGGGGCCGCACCCCGGCTTTCTATTCCATTTTCGAAAGGATGTGCCTGGGATGGGCTGATCCGGTGAAAATCGATGCGCCCGGAGAATATAGTCTGCGCCCGATCCACGAGAGTAATTCCGGTTACCTCCTCACTACAGAAAATCCGGATGAATTCTATCTGCTCGAAAACCGACAGCAGGTGCTTTCCGACCAATATATCCCAGGCCACGGTATGCTCGTCTGGCACATAGATTTCGATCAGGATATCTGGGACCGTAATACCGTTAACAACAATCGTCTCCACCAACGAATAGATCTCGTCGAGGCCGATAACCGCCAGACCGATATCACCCGCGACGGGGATCCTTTCCCCGGCAAGAGCACAGTGACCAAGTTTACATCCAAGTCTACCCCTGCACTCCTTTCCTGGGCCGGGAATCCTCTTCCCGTCACTGAAATCACGGATATCCGGGAGGAAGATGACGGCACTATCTTTTTCAAAGTAGCCGGCGAGACGTTGGGTATTGAGGCCGCTCTAAGCCCGAGTCTGAAAGTGACGGCATCCGGAGGGTCGATTTTCAATCATTCCGATTCGGACAGCGCTACGGTATATGACCCATCCGGCCGGTTGATGGCTACCATTGCTCCAGGTCAGAGTGTAGTTCTTCCCGCGGGGCTATATATTGTACGCTTAGCGGACGAGACCTTTAAAATCCTCAATAAGTAATATGTTAGAACTTTGTAGGATCATTCCGCACTCAGGTAGGGACGCAATACATTGCGTCCACAGAGAATAAGTATTATTACCCTGAACAAGTATTATTACAAAATTAAATCGGGACGCGATTCATCGTGTCCCGATTTTTGTATTATTTCCCGTTTAGGCGTGGGCGCAATTTATTGCGCCCATACCTTCGGTGGCAATGTTTTTATTCTACGCCGCGGTTCTCTTTGTTGAAGATATGGCGGAGACGCGAGAAGATGCGTTTTGCTGTCGATTCTGTAGGAACGATATTGGGTTGATCTTTCAGGCTCTCAATCGCACTTTTCTCTGCATCCGTAAGATTTTCAGGTACGTATACCATAACGTTGACGAGAAGGTCACCTTTCAGAGTGGAGTTCATCTTCGGCAGACCCTTGCCGCGCAGACGAAGCACCTTGCCGGGCTGTGTACCTGCAGCAATCTTCAGGCGTGCACGACCTTCAACCGTCGGTACTTCTGCCGAACCACCCAAAGCAGCAGTCGGGAAGTCAAGCATCAGGTTATAGATAAGGTCAATCCCGTCTCGGATAAGTTCGGCATTCTTTTCCTCCTGAATAACAATGAGAAGGTCACCGTTGACACCACCATGACGAGGAGCGTTGCCCTGGCCACGGAGGGTCAATACGTCGCCGTCGCTAACTCCTGCCGGAATCTTGAAGCTTACGATCTCATCTTTCTTTTCGACGCCTGTGCCGTGACAGTAAGTGCAGGGTTCGGAAATGATCTTTCCTTCGCCGTTACAATCCGGACATACACGCTGAGTCTGCTGAGGACCGAACATCGTCTGCTGCACACCGGTCACGTAGCCGGTGCCGTGACAGCGTTCACAGGTCTTGAAGGCTGTGCCGTCTTTGGCGCCGGTGCCTTTACAATGTTCGCAGGCTACCTTGCGCGGAATCTTGAGTTTCTTCTCAACTCCGTTCATGATATCTTTCAGAGTGACCTTGACTGTGATTCGCAGGTCGGTGCCTTTATTGACGCGCTTACGCGGCGCCCCACCTCCGGCCGCTCCTCCGAAGCCGCCGAAGCCACTGCTGAAATGGGCTCCACCTCCGCCGCCGAAGACATCTCCGAAGATGTCGCCGAAGTTGGCGAAGATATCCTCCATGCTCATTCCGCCGCCGGAATAGTAACCTCCACCGCCGGCCCCACCGAATCCCTGCGGACCCATGGAGTGACCGAAACGGTCGTACTTGGCACGCTTGTCAGCGTCGCTCAGCACGTCGTAAGCTTCGGCGGCCTCTTTAAACTTCTCCTCCGCTTCCTTATCATCCGGATTACGGTCAGGATGGTATTTTACGGCCATCTTACGATAGGCCTTCTTTATCTCATCAGCCGTAGCGTCCTTTCCGACGCCAAGGACCTCGTAGTAATCTCTTTTCTCTGCCATTCGTGGAATCTCCTATCTTTTAAAGTTTTCTATAGTATATTATTATAATATATAGTTAGGAGTGGCGGATTATTGACCGACTACTACCTTCGCATGACGAAGGACCTTGTCGTTGATCATATAACCCTTTTCCACCGTATCAAGAATCTTTCCTTTCTTATCCTCGTCAGGAACGGGCACAACTGAAATTGCCTCATGCTTATCGGCATCATAGACGTCATCAGCCGGATCAAACGGCTTTACACCGTTTGCAGCCAGATACTTGACGAGTTTATTATAGATCAGCTGCATACCTTCCTCGACAACCTGACTGTTTTCCGCTCCTTCGGCAGCCTTCAGACCGCGTTCGAAGTCATCAACAATCGGCAGAAGACCTTTCAATACATTCTCTCCGGCATTGCGGATGATTTCCGATTTCTCCTTAAGCGTGCGCTTGCGGAAATTATCGAATTCAGCCATCAGGAAGAGATATTCCTTCTTTTCCTTGGCAAGTTCTTCGCGAAGCTTTTCTTCTTCACTGACTTGCTCTTCCGCTTCTTCAGCCTCAGAGACTTCATCTCCTTCCTGAGCTGCGAAATCATCGCTTATCTCGACATTCTCAGGCTGTTGGACCTGAGGATTTTCTTCCTCCTGGAAGTTCTTCTTATCTTTGCTCATATATAGTATATTTTTATAATCAATTGAAAAGATATCAATCTTGAGTTTACAGCAATTTTTACGCCAAAAAATGTTAAATCCGCCGATTTGCGATCATTTCAGCGTCTCTAATCCCGCCATAACTCATAATTTCATAATTATAACGTATATACTCACGCATGAGTTTAGACCCCTTTTGAGATATTTTCTTTAATATATTGGGACAAACAGTTAATAATCTTAACAGGTATTATTATTAGAGGAGCAATAAGGTTTTATAGGGAGCCTCTATAGCCGAGAGGGCTTGAAGAGCGATGTCCTTATCGGAGAAGATACCGTAGAGCGCGGCTCCGCTTCCGGTCATTGAGGCATATTCGGCCCCCTCCTTATACAGAGCTTCTTTCAAAGTACGCAATTCGGGGAAACGAGGGAAGAGGGATTCTTCGAAATCGTTGTGGATCCTGCCTTTCCATTCTGTCAGAGGGAGTTGAATAAGTTCTATAAGTGATTCAGAGGAAGGAGCGGGTCGCACTCCGGCAAAGGCTTCTTTGGTAGAGATATGAAGATCGGGCTTGACGATGACGAGCCATTTGCCGGCAAGGAATTGTGGCAACGGGGTCAACATCTCCCCTATCCCTTCGGCGTAGGCCGGTACGTTATCAACAAATATAGGACAATCCGCCCCTAATTTGGCCGCCATATCGCGCATCTCTTCCGAATCCGGCACCACCCTCCCCCGTCGGCTGAATTCCTCGGCTATCAACTTCATAGCAAAGACCGCATCGGCACTTCCTCCTCCCATCCCGGCCCCATCGGGTAGATGTTTGTCAAGACGCAACGTCAGCTTTTCAGCCGGACACCCAAGGCGGGCTATCATCGCTTCAGCACCTTTATAGACCAAGTTCTTCTCCAACGGGCAATCGACCGCCCGGCCGGTAAAGACATACTCAATTCCCGAGCCTGCATCGCCCGAGGAAGTCAATTCCATAATATCACAAAAGAGTTCCGGATTGGTCGGTGACCCGGCATAGAGTCCAACCGGATAAAACACCGTCTCCAACAGATGATACTCATCCTCCCGTTTCCCGACTATATTCAGCCCGATATTAATCTTGGCATTGACAAATTTAATCATTTTCCCTTATATTTACTCATTCCTGATTATTTCCTTCCCCTTGATTATTTCCTTCCCCTTGATGATTACCTTTCCCTTGACGATTCCCTTCCCTGGCCCAATATCTTAACCCTTAAACCCTTATCTCCTCAGTTCTATTCAAATACCTAACTCCTGACCCTTATTGTCTATAACCTAAAACCTATCCCTTAACCGACCTGTCTACGACCCTTTTCAGTGACCCGGCAAGTACCGCTCCTCTGGCAAACAGGAAGGTCATGAAGCAGATCCAGAGCCATGAAGTAGCCCTGACGGCATCAAGGTCGGATGCGTGCAAAAACACATCGAATAGATAATGAAGTCCGAAAAACAGAATGGCGCCCGTCATGGTCGCTATCATCATCCTGTAGGTATCGGTAAGTCCGACATAAACCCCGTCGAACATGAAGGCCGCCACGGAAACAACCGGCAGCACTCGGGTAATCCATTGTATCTCCTTAAAAGCGCCACGCACACTTTCTACATTCGTCAGCAAATTCACGATCGCCGGGGTAAAAAAGAGATACAGCACAGTGAAGACTGCGGTCACTATCACCGACCAAACGCCCAACGCCTTGATCGCCATGATTAGATTTATTCGGTTCCTTTCTCCGGCGAAACGTCCGCACAACGCTTCTCCTCCGAACGCGAAACCATCCATGAAATAACTGAAAAACATAAAGAACTGCATGAGCAGTGCATTGACAGCCAAGGAAGTCTCGCCGAGCCGGCTGCAATACCCCGTCAGAGCAAAAGAGACAGCCATAAGGCATGCAGACCGAACGAATAGATTGGCATTGACCTTAAAGAAGCGCCCTATCTCCATCCCTTTCATCAACCCTGAAAGGGGACCGCTGAAAATTCTGCCGGGCAGCAAACGCCTGACGAATATCAGCGACAGGATGAAGCCGGTCCAATTAGCTATCAGTGTGCCGTAGGCAACCCCGACGAAACCAATTTCCAGCCCGAAAACCAATCCGAAACTGACCGCGATATTTACTATATTGACCGCAATCGCTATGATCATCGGATAAAGAGTGTTCTGACTGCCTACCATCCATCCGCTCATCGCCATAGTCGCAAGAATGGCCGGAGAACCCAAGATACTGATAAAAAAATACTCCCGTCCTAACTCTGCCGTACCTTCGGGTGGGTCCATAAGTCGAAGCATCAGATCTCCGAGCAAGGGAGAGAGGAGGATAAGCGACAATCCGATACCGATCCCGAGGAAAAGAGAGATAAGGAGGATTCTCCGACGGCGGTCAACATCTCCCATTCCGAAGGATTCGGCCGTCAATCCGGAAGTGCCCATCCTGAGAAATCCACATAACCAATAGAGGGCGTTGACCATCATGGTTCCGACGGAGATAGCGGCTATGAATCTGGCCGCTCCCAAATGACCGGTAATGAAAGTATCGCTCAACCCAAGCAACGGAACGGTAACGTTGCTGATAATAGCCGGACCGGCCAAAGCGCCGCTCATGCGGAGCATTCCCCTCATTCCGATTTCATCGTTTTTAACGACTCGATTGATATTGCGCATTATGGATTTATTTATTAACTTTGCAAAGATAAGCAATTTTTAAGAGTTATATATAACAGAGGACCCCAATATAACTGCAGACATCGCAGATTTATGCCGTCCTCATCAAAATAAAGCGTATGTCGGATTTCAATCCCACAGAAGCCCTCTCTGCGTCGGACTTCGCCGATACCGGTCAATGGAGACTGATAATATATATCAGTCTCAGGGGTATGAGTGCATATTTGAAGCATACCTCCGACAAAAGTTGCCCGATCGCCCGGATGCTTTCCGTCACCTGGCAGGACGCCGACCCGGCGGCGCTGCTTAAGAATATTGAAAATACGGTCTATGATCATCCGGCGCTGCTGAATGACTATGCGACTGAGATCATCCTTGAGACACCTCACACTACGTTTGTGCCAAACGAGATAATCGACGAAGAAGAGGATTCGGAGTCTATCGTCTATTCGGCTCTCTTCCCCGGTGGAGATCCGGAAATTATCTCCGACAGATTGACGGATTGCACAGCCCTGTTCTCCCTTACGCGCGGCATCGACGGCTTTATCTCCCGCACCATGCCGGGTTCGCGTATCCGCTCCCATTTGGCTGTCTTCGCCGAAAGGATGAGCCGACGGTCGGCTCCCGGCGTCAGAGTATATCTCGACATCCGTCAAGGAGAAGCCGACATCCTGGCTTTCGAGGATTCCACACTCCTGTCTGCGAGCGTCCAGAAATGGCGCACTCCCGAGGATATCGCATATAGGGTGCTTAATCTTCTCCATGCCTACTCCATTTCTCCGAAAGACGCGAATATATATATCGCCGGCCCGGAAGACAAAAGAGAAACTTTAACTTCCATATTGGGAAATTTCAATTCGGAGATCTCTCCGATGTTGCTTCCCTTGAATCCCGGCAAAGAAATAAAGATGCCGTTGGCTGCCCTTCTGCAAGCCTTCCGGGAATGAGGGAGCCGGCCCGGTATTACTGCGTAGACGGGATATACCTTGCTCATGCGCTTTATCATTTACTTGCGGTCATATCATTTACTTGCTAACTTGAATTGTAAATACGACATATAGTGAGAATAATCAGAGGCAAATACGGTCGACGTCGTTTCGACCCACCCAAAAATATAACGGCCCGTCCGACTACGGATTTCGCACGCGAAAATATCTTCAACGTCATAGAGAACCTTGAGGATATTGAGGACAAAGAGGTCTGCGATCTCTTTGCCGGGACCGGCGCGATAGCCTTCGAGTTCCTGTCGCGAGGAGCCGCAGGGGTGACGGCCGTCGAGATGGCACAGACCCAAATCAGTTTCATCCGTTCGGTAAAGGATAAACTTGGCGACGACGCTCTCCGTATAGTCAAAGGAGACGTCTTCAAATTCATCACAGGCACGCGGAAAGCCTACGATATAATCTTCGCGGATCCTCCTTACGATCATCCGCGATTCGAAGAGATACCCTCTTTGATCCTCTCCTCCGACCTGGTAAAACCCGGCACGCTTTTTATTATGGAGCACTCCGGATCCAGAGATTTCTCTGCCCTTCCGGGCTTCTTCGAACGGCGGGAATACGGGAGCGTCAACTTCTCTCTTTTCCGCGTGGAAGACACTTCCGATGATAAAAATTCTTCCGATGATAATAATTAAGGCCTCAAGTTTCTCATTCCGTGAAATTTGATCCGGTATAAAAAGATATCCCCGCATTGCGCGGAACAGAATAAACAAGCTAATTATGAGCAACGACAATATCAAACTTGATTCCATAGAGGAAGCTTTAGAAGATTTCCGTAACGGCAAATTTCTGGTAGTGGTCGACGATGAGGACCGCGAAAACGAAGGTGACCTCATCATCGCAGCGGAGAAAATCACTCCGGAGGACGTAAACTTCATGTTGAAGAACGCCAGAGGAGTACTCTGCGTACCTATCACCAACGCCGCATGCGAACGCCTGAAGCTCCCTCATCAGGTCGGTGACAACACTTCCGTCCTCGGCACTCCCTTCACCGTCACGGTCGACAAACTCGAAGGGTGTTCGACAGGCGTAAGCATCAATGACCGCGCGGCCACTATCCGCCATCTCGCCAATCCGGAGGCGAAGCCGGAAGATTTCGGTCGCCCCGGCCATATCAATCCTCTTTACGCCCAAGATAAGGGTGTATTGGTGCGCGCCGGACATACCGAAGCAGCCGTCGATCTCGCCCGGCTTGCCGGCTTGCAACCCTGCGCCGCACTTATGGAAATCATGAGCGACGACGGCTCGATGGCCCGTCTGCCGGAACTTCGCAAGCGTGCCGACGAGTGGGGCCTCAAACTTATCTCTATACGCGATCTAATCGCTTATCGCCTCCGCACGGAAAACCTCCTCGAAAGAGGTGAGGAAGTGGATATGCCTACTGCCTACGGTCATTTCCACCTTATCCCCTTCCGTCAGAAAGACAATGGCTTGGAACACATCGCCCTCGTTAAAGGGGACCCGACTGCTGCCGAGCCGATGCTCGTGCGCGTACACTCCTCCTGCATGACCGGCGACATCTTCGGTTCGCAGCGATGCGAATGTGGCGAACAGCTCCACCTCGCCATGCAGATGATCGAAAAGGAGGGGCGCGGAGCAATCATCTATCTCAATCAGGAAGGACGCGGAATCGGACTTATGGATAAGATCAAGGCCTATAAACTCCAGGAAAACGGATTAGACACGGTCGACGCCAACCTCCACCTCGGTCATAAGGCCGACGAACGAGACTATGGCGTGGGCGCAGGAATCCTCAATTCTCTCGGTATCACCAAAATGCGCCTGATGACCAATAATCCCATGAAGCGTATCGGATTGGAAGGTTACGGCCTGGAGATAGTGGAGAACATACCCCTTGAAGTGTCGCCCAATGACTACAACCGCGAGTACATGCACACTAAAAAGACCCGCATGGGCCATAATCTTCATAAGGTAAATTGATCCTCGCAATAGCCTCTCCCTTATAGATACCTTCATTCTCCTCCCCTTTAACTTATACTTCATGATATGAAGCACGCAACTTTAACTTTCGGAGCCGCTGCTCTCCTCTTCGGAGCTTCGCTCTTCACCCTTGACGCCAAGCGCCCCCTTAATCATGACGATTTCGATAGCTGGCAATCCGTAAAAGCCGATGCGATATCACGCAACGGCAACTGGAGCGCCTATCGGGTCGTGCCGCAGGAGGGAGACGCCTCCCTGTATCTGCGCAATAACCGTAAAGGCACCGTCATCACCATTGAACGCGGCGACCAACCTTCTTTTACGGCCGACGGCAAATGGGCGGTTGCCAAAATCAAACCCTTCTATGCCGATACCCGGAAAGCCAAAATCGACAAGAAAAAGGATTTTGATCTCCCGCAGGACACCCTCGTTATCGTCGACCTCTCCAATGGCAGGACTGAGAAAATCCCCAACGTCATCAATTACAAAGTGGGGGAACGGGGCGGCTCTTTCGTCGCTTATCAAAGCTGCGATACTCTCCATATCAAACCGAAGGACCTCAAGGATAATAAATCGGGGAATCCACTGATTATCCGTTCGCTGACTTCTCCGGCGCAGAAAAGCGTGAAATGGGTCAGCGAATATGGATTCTCTAAGGACGGAAACCGGTTGGCACTCAAGATAACTCCTCCGGCTAAGGATACCTTGTCAACTACCGGAGTTGCCCTTATCAATCTTCCGGATACGTCAATGACCCTGATCGACCGGGATCGTAAATTCTATTCCCTGCCGCAATTCAACGATAACTCGTCGATGCTGGCCTATACCGCCTCGGATGATTCTATTGATTCCGGCACAAAGCATGCCCGCCTTTACCTCGTCGATCTGCAGGAAGCCACGATGCTGGAACCCAATCCGCGCGAATTTGACCTCACTTTCCTCACCCGCGAACCCCTTAACCTGCAACCCGCTCACTCCGATGATCCGGAAGTTCAGGCTCGTCTGGAAAAAGAAAGGGTTGAAGAGATCCGGAAATCAGCTGGCGATCCGTTGCGTCTGAACCAATATAGCACACCTAAGTTTTCCAAGTCAGGACGTTTCCTTTACATAGATATCGCGCCCGTCATCGCACCGAACGACACTACTATCGTCGACTTCGAACAGGCAGCCCTTGATATCTGGCGTTGGGACGCTCCTTATACCCCTCCTCAGGAAAAGGCCAATCTCGACAAACTCCGCAAGAAAGGTCTGCCGGTGGTAATTGACCTTGAGAATGACTGCAGTTATCATCTGCTGACCAAGAATATGCTCGCTACGGTCGAGCCTCCCTTCAATCATGACGCGGAATGGGCGCTCATCCATGATCCCTCCGAAAAAATGATCTCCAGGCAATGGGATTATTTCGCCAAGGAGGATCTGAAGATGATCAATGTCGCTACAGGCCAGGTCAAGGCTATCGGACCGGTCAGTCATGAAGCGGTCCTCTCCCCCGACGGTCGCTTCACGGTATGGTTTGCCGACAGACAATATTACGCTTACGACGTCAAGACAGGCAAGACCGTCTGCCTCTCCGAGCAAATCGAAGAACCCCTCTGGAATGTCGATGACGATCATCCGATGCCCTCCGAAGCTTACGGAATCGCAGGCTGGGGTGAGAACGACAACAGAGTCCTGGTCTATGATAAATACGATATCTGGAGTCTTGATCTGACCGGAGAATCCAAGCCCTTCAACCTTACTTCCGGTGAGGGCCGCAAAAATAATCTGGAAATACGTTATCATCGTCTCGACCCGGAGTACCGCACCCTTAAGAAAGGCGAGACAATGGTTGCCGATCTTTTCGATTTCACCACCAAGAAACGCGGATTGGCCACTCTCCAATATTCCGGATCACCCGTGAAGCCTTCCGTCAAAATACTCGATGAATACAGCATATCCCGGTTGAAGAAGGCCAAGGATGCGGACGTATATATGTGGGAAAGGGCTAACTTTTCTACTGTACCGGATCTTTTCTCCTCCAACTCCACTGACTTCGCGCGCGGCAAACAGCTTACTCATTCCAATCCTCAGATGAAGGATATCTCCTGGGGAACTGCCCAACTGGTAAAATGGTATGCTTACGACGGCAGTCCCGCCGAAGGAGTGCTCTATCTCCCGGAGGATTTTGATCCGGAAGGAAGTTATCCTCTCCTCAGTGTCTTCTACGAGACTGGTTCTGAAGATCTTTATACCCACTATACCATGCAGCCGTCTTGGAGTTGGGTCAATTATCCCTTCTACGTAAGCCGCGGCTACGCTGTCTTCGTTCCGGATATCCATTATACGGCAGCCGGAGTCCCCGGTGAATGTTGCTATAATTATGTCTGCTCCGGGGTTGAGGAATTATGCCGCAGATACCCGGCTTTCGACAAGAAGCGCCTGGGAATTGACGGCCAGTCATGGGGAGGCTATCAGACAGCCTATCTCGTGACCCGCACTAATATGTTTGCGTGCGCCGGGAGCGGTGCACCGGTCGCCAATATGACTTCCGCTTTCGGTGGAATCCGCTGGGGATCCGGCGACTCCCGCATGGCCCAGTACGAAATGGGACAGAGCCGCATAGGTCGCAATCTTTGGGAAGCGCCGGAGTTATATATAGCCAACTCTCCGGTATTCCATGCCGATCGCGTAGAAACTCCCTTGCTCATCATGCACAACGACTCGGACGGTGCCGTGCCATGGTATCAGGGCATAGAATTGTTTATGGCCCTGCGCAGACTCGAAAAACCGGTCTGGATGCTCCAATACAATGGAGAAGCCCATAATATCAAGGCGCGCAAAAACCGCAAGGATATAACCAAGCGTCTGCAGCAATTCTTCGACCATTACCTTAAAGGGGACCCGATGCCCCGCTGGATGAAGGAGGGCATCTCTCCGCTCCGAAAAGGCCAGGATCTTGGATATTAAAATAATGCTCGCCAATAAAATTGGCGAGCATTATTTTAATATCCAAGGACAGGCCTTCGGCCTGTAACAGAACATCTTCGCGCTATGGATTGACATGCCTTCGGCATGTATTTTTACTATAACCCTCCATTGGCTTATTATTTTACTGCCGGGAGTGTCTTATTTTACGGCCGGGAGGGTCGGATTGATCAGGAAGAGCTTCTCGGTCGCCCGCGTGAAGGCGGTGTAGGCCCAGCGATAGAATGACTCATCCAAGGCCGACGGGTCTATGCCCGACATATCCACATATACATGCGCCCATTGGCCGCCCTGAGCCTTATGGCATGTCACGCAATAGCCGTACTTAGCCTGAAGCGCATTATAATAGGGATCATCAAGAGTGTCCTTGATCTTTCCCGATAATTCCCCGTCTTGTTGCTCCATCACTACATTGTAGAAGCGTTCCATCTCAGCACGCGGAATTGACGGGCCTTCAGCATTAAGGGAACGTAACATCAGTTTGGCACCGATATTGATATCGGAAGTGGGGAAATAGAGCTCGGTATCGACAAAGAACCGGCCATACATCTTCTCGGTCTTCCCAACCCATTTAACCTCCGCCATATCGCCGTTGGCGATAAAGGTCTTCAGTTTATTGACCCTGCTCCAATAGTAATCATTTTTTGAAATCACCAGGCGGTCGCCCTGCTGTAGGGGTTCTTCGGCAAACATCACCATGTTGCGGATAGCCATGTTATATTTATTTGCCCGAATGTTGGAGCGGGTAATGATGATCGTATTGTCGACTCCGACCTCCGCCCAGGAATCCGACAGTTTGTCGGCCAGGTCGGAAGAGGATATGATTTCTATGTCCCCGTATCCACGTGTCTCCAGAACCGGGATTTCCGTCAGGCCGTTTTGGGGCATCGCCTGCCTGATAAGAGTCGCGTTATGGAGAATACCCGAGTCCCCGGTCTGGCGCATTGTTACGTCCAGGTTGAATACAATCGGATCCAATCCCAAATTGCGCAGCCGCACGGGATTCATCGCCGGAGACTGCTCCATTCCTACCGGTGGGAGCTGGGCTGTATCGCCTACCAGAAGAAGAAGATTTCCTTCGTTGGAGAAGACATGTCGGAGCATCTGATAAAGCAGTGAGACTGTAGGGTGGCCGTCGGTAACAAGTGAAGCCTCGTCTACGACAAAGAGAGTGTTGCGGTTGGGGTTAGGCGCGAGGAAATACTTGGCATCCGGTGTCTGGGAATCCGGTCGGTAGATTCGCTTATGGATAGTAGAGGCGTTCCCCATGGCCATGTCTGCCGCGACCTTTGCGGCCCGGCCGGTAGGAGCCATGACAACTGTCGGCATCTTCCGGGCGGTCATAGCCTTGATAAGCGCACCGACAATCGAG
>CAYTOR010000020.1:0-22767 GCA_964439505.1 uncultured Sangeribacter sp. | reverse complement strand
AGGAAGAGACCGGTTGATTCAACAACGTATTCAGCACCTGCTTCGCCCCAGCCGATTTCTTTCGGGTCGCGGCATGCAGTCACGCGGATGGGCTTGCCGTTGACAATGAGGAGGCTCTTTTCGAGGTCATAGTCCACAGTGCCGTCGAAACGACCGTGCATTGTGTCATACTTCAGCATGTAAGCCATGTAGTCAACGGGAAGAAGGTCGTTGATTGCTACTACCTCGAGGTCATCTCTCTTTGTGGAGGCACGGAATACGAAACGTCCGATACGGCCAAAGCCGTTAATACCGATTTTTGTCATTGTTTTGTTTATTTTTGATATTTTTGGGTTGGTTTTATCGATTTATGTTAAAAATTTTTAATCGCACCTGCGATATTTTTTATCTTTCTTTGTTATATATGTAGCAATCCTCTTTGATTCATATCCTCACTATCTGCATAGTGACTGAATATAAGAGAGTTGCGCATGAGCAAAGATCGGGTTCGCAGCCTGAATAAGAATTTTTACCTTTTAAAACCTTGAAGTAAGCTTTAATTTCTTACTTTCAAATGCAAAATTAGCAAAAAAATTTCTAATTTCGCAGAGATAGGATTAAAAATAGATAAAATTTCTATTCCTTTAGCGATGTCAATCCGGTCGTCGGGCGCCCCGGCGGAATTCCTTAGCGGTAAAGTCCGCTACGTGGCGGAAGCCGATTGCATCCTGAGTATATTATTATAACTATTAAAATACAAAATTTATCGCGACATGAGCAAATTTTTAACTGATTTTAAGGAATTTGCCCTTAAGGGTAATATCGTAGACATGGCGGTCGGCGTTATCATCGGCGGCGCTTTCGGTAAAATCGTCACTTCTCTGGTAAATGACATCATCATGCCTATCGTATCGCTGGCGACGGGTGGCGTAAATTTCTCCGACAAGAATGTCGAACTCAGCCCTGCCGAGGTCGATGCCGCTACGGGCGAAGTGCTCAAGGAGGCCGTCAACTTCAACTATGGTATGTTTATCCAGAACATCGTCGACTTCATCATCATCGCCTTCTGTATCTTCGTAGCGATCCGCATGGCTATGAAGCTCAAGAAGAAAGAGGAAGAGCCGACTCCCGAGCCCGCTCCGGAGCCCACTAAGGAAGAAGTGCTCCTCACTGAAATCCGCGATCTTCTCAAGAAAGACGTAGACCAGAAGTAATATTAAATCCCGATTTTAAGGATTCGGAAACCTTAAAAATCGGGATTTAAATTAGTTATCCCCCCGGGGGGATGGAAAAAGCCGCGCGATTTTTGAATCGCACGGCTTTTTTATTGTCATATTTCCGATTCTTTGTGGACGCGATGAATCGCGTCCCTACCGGAGGGTTTCAATGGTCGGATTAGCGGAGCATTGTAGCGCGGCCGTTGATGATGTAGAGGCCTGCGGGGATGTTGAAGAGCTCAGTTGCGGGAGCATCCTTGAGAATGGTCACACCTGCGGGAGTTACTACAGTCACCGTTGCAGGTTCGCCTTCCTCAACGTCAGGAGTGAGGATACCTGTCAGCTTCGGATCGATAGTCACGTGCTGGATGAGCTGACGGGATTCCACATTGTCGCAAAGGAAATAACCGGCCGGAATGTGGATGTCGTATTCCGTAGCCTTGGTAGCCGTCAAAGGAGGATTGATTTTGCAGACTGCCATGCAGACGGGAACGTCTGTCAGCATTGCAGGACCTTCTGCGCTCTCACCGCCATTTACGATTTCAAGAGTCAGTTCGTAGCCTTTCTGTTCGCGCCAGAAACGGTCGCGGATACTCATTGCTTCCTCAACAGGAGTGTCGGCCAATTTGATTGACTTCGCGTTGGGGAAGTAGATGGGGAAGGAAGAGATCTCGCTTGCCGCCAAGCCTTCTTTACCTGTAACTTCAGCCGGAGAGGGAACGATGCGCAGACGATATACGTATTCGATACCGTTCCAAAGAGTAAGTTTGCCGTCAGGGCCGGGCACTAAGTCTTCGTTACCGAGCAGCGACTCATCCTCAAATAAGCCTTTGACAGAGAAGCTTGATTTGCCGATGACGATGAAGTAATCGCCCGGTTCGGTGCAGGGAGCATCGAAAGGATTAAACATCTTGGCGGAGTTCTTGCCACTGATGTTGGCCGGGGAGTCGATGTTCCATGACAGGACCTTGTCGCCGCGTGTGCCTTTCTCATTTACCTTGTAGAGACTCGGATTGCGGAGGAAAATGCCGAAGGTTGTGCCTTCGGGATAAGAGAAGGTAATGTCTCCGATCTCATAGACTTCATTGTCGGTAGTACCTTCCAGAATGTCAAGTTCGGGGAAGGGGATGACGAGTTTGTGATATTCGACGATGTATTCGGGGTTCAGTATCTGACGGCCGTCTTCCATAACGAGGGTGAGGGCTCCTGCGAAGACATACATGCGGTATGTGCCGCCGTAAGTGAAGGGCTCTTCGGCGAATTTCCAGGTCAGAGTGTTGCCTTCGATGACAACGTCGTCACCGATACGGATAGTCTCGTCGCCGGGAGTGAACAGAGCCATGTTACCTGTATTGTCGACTGCATGAGTCGGCTGATGGTTGTCGATGATTTCTACTACTCCGGGGATAGTCAGCGTGATGATGTTGGGAACTGCATCGTAGTAACCACCTGCGGGAGAATAGATACCTTCTCCGGCTGCTCCGACAGTATATTTTACTGTGTAGGCGGCGTTGACCTTAGTGCCGTCAGCAAAGGTGAAGAAACCTTCGGGTACTACTACCTCATATTCGCCGTTCTCTTTCATCGGGCGGTTGAGGAATTTCATCATGACAGAGTTGTCAGGCTGACCTTCACCGTAGAACTGGAGAAAGGCTGTGTTGTAGGTGTAGAGCTGACTGATTGCAGATGAATTGTGTAAGAGCTGCGCGGGCTCCGTGCACTCCTGGTTGAGAGTCGGCGCTTCGGGGAAGAGAAGCATTGCAGACGCAACGAATTCAACGTTGCCCGCAGCCGGAGTGACCGACGTTACTTCTACCGTCTCCTGCGCGATGGCCATGCTTCCGCAAAGGGCGACAGCCGCGAGTGTGAGAGTAAATTTGCTCATAATGTTAATGTTAAGTTAATATTCAGTATTATGTGTCTCTAAGTTGATTGCTCAATATAAGATCCTTCCGGGTCTATATCTCAGCATCGTACGATTTTATCCCGGTACCGTATATTTTCATCTCCCGATATCGTACTATTATATATCTCGCTATCGTACGATTATATATCTCCCTATCGTAAGATTATATATCGGTATTGTACGATAGTATTAGATCAGACATTGAAGCGGAAGTGCATGATGTCGCCGTCGTTGACTATATATTCCTTTCCTTCTACAGCCATCTTTCCGGCTTCCTTTACCGCTGTCTCGGAGCCGAGAGTGACAAAATCGTCATACTTTATGACTTCGGCGCGGATGAATCCTTTCTCGAAGTCGGTATGGATGATGCCGGCTGCCTGAGGTGCTTTCGTGCCGCGCATGAAAGTCCAGGCGCGCACTTCGTCCGGACCGGCTGTGAAATATGTCTGGAGATCCAGCAACTTATAGGCTGCGCGGATCAATCGGCTTACTCCCGATTCCTCCAGCCCTATCTCTTCGAGGAATTCTTTTCTTTCCTCCCATGTATCGAGTTCGGCGATCTCGCTCTCCGTCTTGGCTGCGACTATCATCAGGTCTGAATCGCTCCCCTCGATAGCCTTGCGTACCTCATCTACGTAGTGATTACCCTCGGCGGCTGAGGCGTCGTCGACATTGCAGACATAGAGTACGGGCTTATTCGTCAGAAGGAAAAGTTCCTTGGCGTATTTCTCTTCATCCTTAGTCTCGAACGTCACGCTGCGGGCCGGCTTGCCTTGCTCGAGTGCCTCCTTATAGGCTTTCAGCACCTCGACCTGCATCTTGGCCGTCTTATCCCCTCCGGTCTTGGCCGCCTTTTCGGTCTTGGCAAGGCGGTTGTCGATAGTCTCGAGATCCTTTATCTGAAGTTCATAGTTGATGATCTCCATATCGCGGACGGGATCTACCGTAGTGTCTACATGCGTGATATTGTCATCGTCGAAGCAACGGAGGACGTGGAGTATCGCGTCCGTCTCGCGTATATTGGCAAGGAATTTATTGCCCAGGCCTTCGCCCTTTGATGCACCCTTCACCAGGCCGGCGATGTCCACGATCTCGACCGTAGCGGGCACGGTCGATTTAGGCTGGCACATCTCGACGAGTTTTGTCAACCGATCATCCGGAACGGTGATGACCCCTACATTAGGTTCGATGGTGCAGAACGGGAAATTGGCCGACTGCGCCTTGGCATTGCTAAGGCAATTGAAAAGAGTCGATTTGCCGACATTGGGCAAACCTACGATTCCACATTTTAATGCCACTGTATATCTTAATTTAGATGTGTTCTGTTTTTTCCCTGCATCAGTTATATGACAATCAGGGAAGTCGTTGTATTTTATTAAATTTGCTTAATTTGCTTGACAAATGACAGCAAATTATTTCAAAACGCCAAAGATGGATTCTTACAAAGCAAAGATAACTATTTTATTTCAATCTTGCAAAAAATCTCATCTTACTTCTCTTTTTGGCCCGGAGTTTCTTCCCAGCGGTAAAGACGGTCGGAGAGGCGGATTTTCGCCGGCACGGGCATCGCGAAGACATCACCTTTCTTCACTACCGGCACCGGATCATACTCCAGACGCAGTTCCTCAGCCTTGAAGATGAGGGCGCCCGTAGTGGGGCCGGTGATGATAACTTCGTCGCCCGGACGGAGTTCGCCGCTGAGCATCGTGAACTCCCCTACTCCGAGTTTGGGGAAATAGCGGTTGACTTTGGCGATATATCGCTTCACGCGCGTCGCCGACGAGCCGTACTTGCTGCTCCATTCTCCGAGCCGCTGACCCATATAGTAGCCGTCCCAGAATCCCCGGTTGAATATCTTCTTCAGGCGGGCGTCCCATCCTGCGATCTTCTCTTCCGAATAGGAGCCGTCGCAAATCGCCTCGAGGGCTTCCGAATAACATTCTACCGCTTCCTTCACATATTCCGGTCCGCGTGCGCGGCCCTCTATCTTGAACACCCTCACCCCGGCATCCACCATCTTGTTGAGGAAATGAATAGTCTTCAGATCCTTGGGCGACATGATGTATTGATTTTCTACGGCAAGTTGTTCGCCGGTCTCGCGGTCGGTCACTTCATAGCTCCGGCGGCATATCTGATTGCAGGCTCCGCGATTGGCCGAAGAATTCATCTGATGCAGGCTCATATAGCATTTGCCGCTTACGGCCATGCAGAGGGCGCCGTGGCAGAACATTTCCAGACGAAGCGGCTTTCCGGCCGGACCGGTCAGTCCCTCGCGCTCTATGGCGTCGTGGATCTCCTTCACCTGCTCCATGTTGAGTTCGCGGGCGAGCACCATCACGTCGGCATATTGCGAATAGAATCTGACAGCCTCAATGTTGGTGATGTTGACCTGTGTCGAGATATGTATCTCCTGGCCGATGCTGCGCGCATACAGGATGACGGCGATATCCGATGCTATGATGGCCGAGATGCCGGCTTCCTTGGCGGCGTCGACGATAGCGTGCATCTTTTCCATGTCGGAATCATAGACGATAGTGTTGACCGTCAGATACGTCTTGACACCCTTCCCGTCGCAGATGGCGACGATGCGGCGCATGTCATCTATAGAAAAATTGGAACTTGAGCGCGAACGCATATTGAGTCCCTCGATGCCGAAATAGACAGCGTCCGCGCCCGCATCGAGAGCGCTACTCAGGGACTCCCAACTCCCGACGGGAGCCATTATTTCAAAATCCTTACGATTCATTATATCTTACTGAGCAAGTGTAACAAAATCCTGAATTAATATAACGAAATTTATAGTTCGAGATTATGTCGTAACTCACCTCAATTAGTTTTATTTATCGGAGGGCCGTATAGATTGTGACCGCTCCCGGGAAGAGTGATTTCCAACGGGCCTCACGGAATCCCGCCTCTTCCATTATCCGGGTCATCGCTCCGCGTTGAGGAGCGGCCTCGATACTTTCATGGAGATAGGAATAGGCTCTCGGATCCCCGCTGATAAGACGTCCCGCGATAGGAATGATACCCCGGGTATAAGCCCGGTAGCCTAATAACGGAAGATGGCCGGTCGGCTGAGAAAGTTCGATTACGCAAAGTACCCCGCCGGGCTTCAGCACTCTGAACATCTCCGAATAGCCCTGACGAAGATTCCCGAAATTCCGGACTCCGTAGGCTACCGTGATCATATCGAACTCGTCATCCGGAAAGTCCATCTTCAAGGAATCCCCTTGTCGGAAAGAGAGGAGCGCCTGCTGATTCTCAGGCAACATCCGGCTCTTCTTCCGCGCTATCTCCAGCATCCCTTCGGAAAGGTCGAGTCCGGTTATCCTCGCCTGAGGATACCGGGCGTGAAGGGCGAAGGCTACGTCGCCCGTGCCGGTAGCGACATCCAATATGCTTTCCGGAGTGCGGACCGAATTATTCGTCGACGATCGACCCTGAGTGCTCGCTGAAGTTCCGTCCGGCGTCCCTGTCGGCGCTTGGCCCTGCACCTCTTCCGCCAATCTCTCTGCAGCCATCCGCAAGGCGCGGTTGCGCCAGGGGCGACACATGCCGAAGCTCATGATGCCGTTCATCAGATCGTAGGCCGGGGCTATCGAGTCAAACATCTTTTCGACCTGCCCCCCTTTGGCCGCATCCCCTCCGTAGGGCATCACGCTTTCAGCGCCTTCCTTCTTCTGCTCCGCCATTTAATTCAGATGCTTTACGAATGAACGGCGACGGCGATGCTGCCGCGGATTAAACGCCTCCCATTGGTTCTGGACCTTGGAGTTGGTCTCCAGCTCCGGATTCGACTCGGCGAATTTATATCCTTTCTTTATATATTGGGGAATAAGGTCGACAAAAAGCAACGCATTGACTCCCTTCGACTGATATTCAGGTTTTACTCCGACAAGAAGAAGGTCGACGCGATCATTCTTTCCCTTAAGTCCTTTGAGCAGATGAACCCATCCGAAGGGGAGGAACTTACCGTGAGATTTCTGCAGAGCACGGCTCATCGAGGGCATCGAAATCCCTACCCCGACCATCTCGTCATTGGAGTCTACGATCAGAGTGACCAGATCCAGATCGAGAAGATTCAGATACTCATCGATATACTTGTCGATCTGACGCTCCGTAAGACGCGAAAACTGATAGAGATCCTTATAGGAGTCATTGATCAGTTCGAAGAGCTTGCGGCCATAATCTTTTTTAATCTTACTGCGGGAAGTATATTTCAGGATTCTCAGCCCTAATTTCTTCTTGACGATCTCTCCGATACGGAGATGCTTCTCCGGCACGCTGTCCGGCACGGGAATACAGAACTCCACCCAATCCGACTCCTTCTCATAGCCCAACCGTTCGATGTGTTTCTGATAGTAGGGGTAATTATAGATGGTAGCCATGGTAGAGAGTTCGTCGAATCCCTCGATGAGGCAACCCTCCTTGTCGAGGTCGGTGAATGACAGCGGACCGATTACTTTATCCATACCCTTTTCCCGGGCCCAATCCTCGACCGCACCGATAAGGGCGGCCGAAACCTCCTCATCGTCGATAAAATCGACGAATCCGAAGCGTGCAGCCTTCATGCCGCTCGACTCGTTGACCTGACGGTTTATTATTGCGGCTATGCGCCCTACGGGTCTGCCGTCTTTATACGCCATGAAATAATCGGCGTCGCAGAAATCGAAAGCCGGATTTTCCTTCGGGTTAAGGGTCGCAATCTCGTCGATCACCAATGGCGGCACAAAATATGGATTCCCTTTATATAGATCGATACCGAACTTGACAAACTTTTTAAGATCACCCTTCTCGGTCGATATTTTCTTTATCTCTACCATTTTGATTTATAAAATAATGCGCATCTAACGCAACCGAGTGACGGTACAAGATAATCCAATATCAGGATTATTCCCATTTCGAGATTAATTCTATGTACCGGTTTAGAATTACCTGTCAAGGTATAAGCAAAAAGACCAGAATCAGAATCAGAGCGATGAAGATCGCTACTCCGAGATAGAGAGTGACCGACGATCGCTTGTTCATATCCAATTGAAGATCCATGAAGCTGCGATATGGGCGGTTGCGGTCTACGGCCTTATCCGCGATCCGACGCAGGCGGGGCAATGACTCCGGGAGATTGTCGAGGACCTCCCCTAAGATGCGTCCGTAGCTTTCGATATCAGTACGCGTGTCCTGCTCGGAAAGCGATGAGGTCTGATCATACCCGACGTTGATCAGCTTCAGATTCTCGTTATATTCCGTAAAGATTATGGATTCCGGTGTGATCGGATGATGAATAATATGATTCTCCTGGATATAATCGAGGGCATCGAGAAGTTGAGTCTTCAGGCGCTTCAGGATTCTGGGAGTCAGACGCTTCTCATCGATCAGGCGCCGGAGGCTATATCCGTAGACGTCATCGGTGATGATAGCCTTTCCGAGTCCGGGGATTTCCTCGAAGTCATTGACCATGACGATATTGGGATGCGCTAAGTTATAACGCGTCTCGAATTCTTTCTCAAGCATCTCCCGATACTTGGGATCATCGGCATATTGCTTCTTCAACGCCTTGAGCATAACCCATTTGCCATGCTTGCGCACGGTATAGACGTCATAGAACTCCTCTTCCCATTCGGGGAGCATCGTCAGGTCGCTCCATTTTCCGGAAGGATCGTCGATCGGTATCTTCTTCTCTTCTTTGCTGATATAGCCGGGATAATTTACATCGCTCATAAGCGTCAGTTGATTATATCGAAGTGGGTATATTTACGCAGACATTCCGGGACTACGATGCCTTCGGGAGTCTGGTTGTTTTCGAGCAGGGCCGCCATGATACGCGGCAATGCGAGCGCAGAGCCGTTGAGGGTATGGCAGAGATGAATCTTCTTGTCGGCGTCACGGTAACGGCATTTAAGGCGGTTGGCCTGATAGTTTTCAAAGTTGGAGACGGAGGATACCTCCAGCCAGCGCTTCTGAGCGCCGCTCCAGACTTCGAAATCAAACGTGATGGCCGACGTAAACGACATGTCGCCGCCGCATAGACGCAGGATATGCCAGGGCAATCCAAGTTTCTCGAGCAGGCCCTGCACGTGGTCTTTCATCTCTTCCAAAGCCGCGTAAGACTTCTCGGGAGTCTCGATGCGCACAATCTCAACCTTGTCGAACTGATGCAGACGGTTGAGACCGCGTACGTCCTTGCCATAACTGCCGGCCTCGCGGCGCCAGCAGGGAGAATAGGCGCAGTTCATCTTGGGCAACTCCGCCTCGGGAATGATGACGTCGCGGTAGATATTGGTCACCGGTACCTCGGCCGTCGGAATCAGATAGAGATCATCGGCAGTCACGTGGTACATCTGACCTTCCTTGTCGGGCAACTGACCGGTCGCATAACCGGAAGCCGCGTTGACGACGTAGGGAGGTTCAACCTCAAGATAACCGGCCTCGCCGGCTGAGTCGAGGAAGAACTGGATCAGGGCACGCTGCAGACGCGCTCCCTTGCCGATATAGAACGGGAAGCCCGCTCCTGTCACCTTCACGCCGAGCTCAAAATCGATAAGATTATATTTCTTGGCCAGTTCCCAGTGAGGAAGGGCATCTTCCGGAAGATCCGGCATCGGGCCTCCGGTAGCTTCTACGACGTTGTCGTCGGCGGTGAGCCCTAACGGCACTTCAGCGCAAGGAAGGTTGGGAACTGTCAGAAGAAGATCCGTCATCTTTTTCTTACATTCCTCCAGACGGTCCTGCAATCCTTTTGTAGCCCCTTTGATACGGCTGACTTCCTCCTTGGCCTTCTCGGCTTCCTCTTTTTCCCCCTTCTTGTAATGTATGGCGATAGCGGCGGCCAGTTTCTTCAGTTCGGCCGCGTCGGAATCGGTCTTCGCCTGCAGGCGTCGGCGCTCAGCGTCGATTTCAAGAATTTCAGCTATTACGGCCCGGCCGTCGAAACCCTTGACAGCCAGACGCTCGATGACGAACTCCGGGTTCTCTTTTATGACTTGAAGTGTAAGCACTTTTAAGTATTTCTTAAGTAGGTTTTATATTATCAGGCAGCCCCGCATATCCTCTTTTTCATCTCGCGGGCCGCTCATCTTAATTTGAAATGGTATCCGTATGCCTGTCCGGATTCACGCCAAACAAGGCTTTTCCGGACTCCGTGACCTCAACGGGACTATGAGAGCAACTGCTTGACGGCGGTATTGATCGCGCGGCCTTCTGCGCGACCGGAGAGACGCTTGGAAGCGACCCCCATCACCTTGCCCATCTGGCTCATGTCGGTTGCGCCCAGTTCGGCGATGATAGCCTTCAGTTCGGACTCAAGTTCCTCGGCAGTCAGCTGCTTGGGAAGATATTCCTCGATGACGGCTGCCTCGGCAAGTTCGTTGTCGGCCAACTCAGGGCGGTTATTGGTCTTGTAGATTTCCGCGCTCTCCTTGCGCTGCTTCACCATCTTGACCAGGATCTTCATCGCTGTCTCGTCGGAAAGTTCACCATTGGCGCCCTTGGCAGTCTTGGCTTCCAAAAATTCCTTCTTGATGCCGCGAAGAGCCTCCAGACGCACCTTCTCGCGCGCCAGCATGGCCGTACGGATATCCTCACTCACTTTGTCGAAAAGATTATTTGCCATATCTTTTTTCCGTTTTGGCGTCAGCACAGACGTTGATGCCGTTATATCTATATTATTCAGTTAGTTACCTTAATTTTCCACCTTCGGGTCAAGTAATATTGACCCTCGCGTCAGCTCCCTCGGGAGCGCGCGTGGCCTCAATAATAACTGCAAATATAATTTAAATTTGTGTAAATGACAAATTTATCGTATTTTTGAGGAAAATTTCTGACTCTATTCCATATTTTGCCCTCCTTTAAGCCGATTTCCTGTTCCGGCAACTTCCGGAATTGGCGGTTGCAGGCCCTCCGGAGCCTGTCGGAGACCGGGAATATGGATGGGGCTTTGTAAAATCTGACATCATGTTTAAAATCACAAGCCGGCGCGACCTCGCGCCCAATATCACGGAGATGAAGGTCCTGGCCCCCAGAGTGGCCGAATCGGCTAAACCGGGCCAGTTCGTCATCGTCCGCGTCGACGATCACGGCGAACGCATCCCCCTGACGATCTGCGACTATGACCCGGAAGAAGGAACCGTGACCATCGTCACCCAATCCGTCGGACTCTCTTCGCAGAAGATCAATTCCCTTCAGGAGGGAGATGCCTTCCTCGATTTTGCCGGTCCTCTCGGCATGCCTTCCGACCTTCTGGAAATCCCGGAGGAGGAACTCCGGAAGAAGAAGATCCTTTTCGTGGCCGGTGGCGTCGGCACTGCCCCGGTCTATCCCCAGGCCAAGTGGCTCCATGAGCATGGCGTCACTCCGGACGTCATCATCGGCGCCCGCACAAAGGATCTCTTCACTTACGTCGACGAGATGAAGAAAGTCGCCAATGTCCATCTCGCCACTGACGATGGCTCGGAAGGATACCACGGAATGGTCACCGGCCTGATGAAGCATCTCATCGATGACGAGGGCTTCCGTTTCGATCATTGCGTGATCATCGGCCCCATGATAATGATGAAATTCGCCGCCATGACCACTAAGGAATACTCCATTCCGACGATGGTCTCGCTGAACGCTCTGATGGTCGACGGCACGGGAATGTGTGGCGCATGTCGCGTGACGGTCGACGGCCAGACCAAGTTCACGTGTGTCGAAGGCCCCGAATTCGACGGCCATAAAGTCGATTTCGACGAGGCGATGCGGCGCCAGAATATGTACCGCAACAATCCCAAGAATAACCCCGAAACCCATAAATGCAGTTGTCATGGCTAACAGAATTCCCCGCACACCGGTCCGCGAACAGGATCCTCAGGAACGTTCGCATAATTTTGAAGAGGTCTGCCTCGGTTATAATCGTGAGGAGGCCGAACTGGAAGCGTCTCGTTGCCTGAACTGCAAGGTGCCGCATTGCCAGGCTAAATGTCCGGTGCATGTCAATATTCCGGGGTTCATAGCCCGCCTCGCAGCCGGAGACGCAGCCGGAGCGGCGGCTATCATCTCGGCCGACAGCAGTCTGCCCTCGGTCTGCGGCCGTGTCTGCCCGCAGGAAAATCAATGCGAGGGCGCTTGCGTCTTAGGCATCAAGTTCGAGCCGGTCAGCATCGGTAAACTCGAGCGCTACGTCGGCGACTGGGCTATTGAGCACGCAGATGAGCAACCCGTTGAACTTCCGGAACGCAACGGTAAGAAAGTAGCCGTAGTCGGCAGCGGTCCCGCCGGACTGGCCTGCGCCTCCGACCTTGCCCGCATGGGATATGAGGTCAAGATTTTCGAGGCCCTCCATGAAGTCGGCGGCGTCCTGGTCTACGGTATCCCGGAATTCCGCCTCCCGAAACAGAGAATCGTAGCCAAGGAGGTGGAGGCCGTGAAACGTCTCGGCGTCGAAATCGAGACTGACGTCATCATCGGCCGCACAATGACTGTCGATGACCTTCTCGACAAACAGGGCTTCGATGCTGTCTTCGTAGGGTCCGGAGCCGGCCTGCCGCGCTTCATGGGTATCGAAGGGGAGAACCTCAACGGAGTCTTCTCTGCCAACGAATTCCTTACCCGCGCCAATCTCATGCACGCCTACGACAATGAATATGACACTCCTATCTTCGCCGGGCGCCGCGCCGTCATCGTCGGAGGCGGCAACGTCGCTATGGACGCCGTGCGCACTGCCAAACGCCTCGGAGCCGAGGCGATCATCGTCTATCGCCGCTCCGAAGCCGAACTCCCTGCCCGCGTCGAGGAAGTACATCACGCCAAGCAAGAGGGCATCGAATTCAAGATGCTGACCAATCCGGTGCGCGTGATCGGAAATGAAGCCGGCCAGGTAGCAGGCATCGAGTGTGTCGAAATGGAACTCGGCGTACCGGACGCTTCCGGACGCCGCTCCCCTATCGTCAAGGAGGGAAGCAATTTCCGGATTGACTGCGACGTTGTCATCATGGCTCTCGGCACGAGTCCCAACCCGCTGATCAAGGCGACTACCAAAGGCCTGGAGACCAATCGCCGCGGCTGCATCGTAGCCGACGAGGAGGGACATACCAGCCGCCCCGGCGTATTCGCCGGAGGTGACGCCGTGACCGGTGCCGCTACCGTCATCCTCGCCATGGGAGCCGGCCGCAAGGCCGCGGCCGCCATCGATGAATACCTGAGGAGGTGATAGGGGTCTGATATCAGGTGTTAGGTAATAGATATTTCTTGTTTCTAATTATTTTAATTCTCCTCAATTAAAATTCTTAAGAACTGTGACTGCTAAAGAATCTTACGATATATTCGAACGCTCCGTCCGGGATTATCATCTTCATGATGATATAGATTTCCCTATCGAAAATCCGTATCCGGCGGACTCCATAGAGGCGACTCTATATGAAAAGAACTGGGTCGATGCCGTCCAATGGCATCTGGAGGATATCATACGTGACCCGCAGATCGATCCCGTAGCGGCGTTGGCCCTCAAACGGCGTATCGACCGCTCGAACCAGGTGCGCACCGATATGGTCGAGCAACTCGACTCTTATCTGCGTGACGTCCAGTATGCCGACGTCACTCCGCTGCCGGACGCTACAATCAATACCGAGTCGCCGGCATGGGCGCTCGACCGGCTCTCCATCCTCGCTCTCAAGATCTGGCACATGCAGGAAGAGACCGAACGCGAGGACGCTTCTGAGGAACATAAGGCGAAATGCCAAGCCAAACTCGATGTCCTTCTCGAACAGCGCAGCGATCTGACAGAGGCCATCGACGCACTCTTCAACGATATCGCCAACGGCCGGAAGTATATGAAGGTCTACAGGCAGATGAAGATGTATAACGATCCGGCAACTAATCCCGTTCTCTATAAAAAATAGATGATCGCCAAAAATAGGAATCTTCAAAATAGATAATCTATAAAATAGGAATTCCCAAAATAGGTAATCTATAAAAAACAGGTAATCTTCAAAATAGGTATAACGGTGTCTGCGCGAACTGAAAATAAAGAGGATAAATCTTCGGGCGACATCCTCCTCAGCCGCTTTTCGGCGTTAGGGGATGTCGCCATGACGCTCCCGCTCATCTACGATGCGTGTCTCTCCAATCCTTCGCGACGCTTCATTCTCCTGACGCGCCGGCATCCGGCCTCACTCTTCATCAATCCCCCGGCCAACCTCATCGTCCACCCCATAGATACTTCTGACTATAACGGCCTGTCGGGGTTGCGGCGGCTGCATAAGGAATTGCGGGAGAAGTATGATATTTCGGCCTACGCCGATCTCCATGACGTACTGCGCACCAATGTGCTCCGCCTGCTTTTCCGTCTGCAAGGGGGCGTCCGGATAGCCAAGGTCGACAAAGGACGGGTAGCCCGCAAACGCCTGACCCGCAAGTTGCGCAAGCATCTCGTGCCGCTCGTCCCTATGACCGAACGGTATGCCCGCACATTGGCTGCTGTCGGAGCGCCGGGCAGCGGAAAGTTCACATCGATCTTTCCGGATAATGACCCGAAGCCCCAAAGCGCCACGAATGAAATAACCGCAAGGAATAAGACAAGCGCAAGGAATAAAAACGGAGAATATTGGGTCGGAATCGCACCCTTCGCAGCCCATGAAGGGAAGATATATCCCTTCGATTTGATGGAGAAGGTCATCACCGAACTCCTCCGGCGTCCGGACGTAAGGATCTTCGTCTTCGGATTCGGCGATAAGGAAAATGCCGTAATAGAGAAGTGGAGGAGCAATCTCCCCGCCGGCGAATCCGACAGGCTCGTCAATATGGCGGCCAGAAAGAGCGGACTTCCGACCGAACTGGCTCTTATCGCGGACTGCGACGTCATGCTCTCTATGGATTCCGCCAATATGCACCTCGCCTCCCTGGTCGGTACGCGGACAGTCTCCGTCTGGGGAGCGACCCATCCCTATTGCGGCTTCCGGCCGCGTAATATCGCGGATAAAGACATCCTTCAGCTCGATATGACCTGTCGTCCCTGCTCGGTCTTCGGAAATAAAAAATGTCATCGCGGCGACTATCATTGCCTGCGCGGCATCTCTCCCCAACGTATAGTCTCCGCCGTCCTGGAATAACCCGGTAGGGGCGCAATACATTGCGCCCACGCCGATAACCAATTATTAATACTAATTATTTATACTAAGATAGGGACCCAATTAAGACCCCGTCCAACAGAATAAGAATTAAAAAATTGAAATTACGCTATCTCCATACTCTTCTGCTGTCAGCCACCATCCTCTCGGCCGGTGCCCGATACAGCGCGGCCGATCCGGCCGTCTCGGTCACTTCGGGACCTTGGGCTGAAGCTTCAGCTACTCTCGGCTCCCGGCTCGATCAGGCCGCGCGGCTGGATGCCCTCGGCAATTTCCGCGGAGTCATCGATGAACTTCGCGCTGTCGTCATCGCCGGAGAATTACCGCTGGATATTTCTGAGTCTCAGAAATTCCTCTATCTTCTCGCCAAGGCTTATTACGAGACTTCCGATCCGGAGGCCCTCAATATCCTCGACGAATATATCTCGCAATATCCCGCCGCCCCGGAGGCCTTGGAAGCCAAACTGCTGCGGGCGGACTTCTTCTTTTTCGCCCATGACTGGAGTGAGGCTTTGGAAAGATACCGCGCCCTCGATGCGGACGTTCTGAATTCTTCCCAACGGAATCTCTATAAATACCGCGAGGCTCTCTGCCTTATCAAATGCGGATTCTATCCGGAAGCCCGGCAGGTACTTTCTCAAATAGCTGGGTCGAAAGACTTCGAACTGCAGGTTAAGTATTATGACGCCTATATATATTATGTCGACGGAGAGGACAGCAAGGCCATGAAGTTCTTCCGGGAAGTTGCCGACTCTGCCACGCAATCGCCCGAACTTTGTCCGGATTACTATATCGCCCAGCTGCTGTTCCGTCAGGGAGATTGGGATCGGACCGCACGCATGGCCTCGGAACTGCTTAAGTCCGACCTGAATCCGGACCTGGCCCCCTCAACGCGACGCATCCTCGGCATGAGCCTCTACGAACAGGGGGAGTACGCCAAGGCACTCCCCGTATTGCTCCGTTATCAGCAGGAGGAGAAAGAAGCCTCGGCTCATGACGCCCTCTATGCTCTTGGCGTATGCCTGTATGAAGAGGGACGGCTCGGCGAAGCGGAGGAAAACTTCTCTAAGGTAGCCGCTGACCATGACGTCATCGGGCAGGGAGCATCATTATATTTAGGACAGATCGCTGCCAAGCGCGGTGAGGATTCCGCGGCCGCCATGAACTTCGAGCGCGCTTACCGGATGAATTATGACAATAAGGTTGCCGAGGCGGCCCTATATAATTACGTGACGGCGCGTGCCCACGGCGGCAATATCCCGTTTGATTCCAATGTCGAACTCCTGGAGGAGTTCATCCGGAATTATCCCAATTCGCAATATGCTCCCGTTATCGAGCGGCACCTCTCGACACTCTATTATAATAACGGGGATTTCGACAATGCACTGCGTGTCGCCGAGCGGATCAAGAATCCCTCGAAGGATGACCGCGCACTGCTGCAGATGATCCTTTACTCCGCGGGCACTTCCGCTCTCTCCGCCGGACAGTCGCAGAAAGCCGCGGGGCTTCTGGAGAAGTGTGTCGGTATGGCCAATGTTAATGAGAAGGTGCGCAATCAGGCCCGTATATGGCTTGGCGACGCGCTCTATGATCTCGGCAATTACAGCGGAGCGGAGAAGCAGTACTCGGCGGCTTTGGCCGCGGAAAAAAATCCCGACAACGCCCTCCATGCGCGATATAACTTAGGATATTCACAGATGATGCAGAACCGTTTCGGGAATGCCTCTGCAACCTTCACTTCCCTGCTCTCTTCCTCACTGGATATTCCGGAGGATATCCGCCGCGACACGCGTCTGCGCCTGGCTGACTGCAAATATTACGCAGGGAACTATTCGGAAGCCATGTCGGATTTCGCCTCCCTCCGTTCGGGAGGTCACGGCGCCGATTACGCTACGTATCGCTACGCCCAGATTCTCGGTATCAACGGGGACCTGAACGGCAAGATTCAGCAATTGCGCCAGTTGGAGAGCGAATTCAGCGATTCTCCCTGGATGACAAATGCCCTCAACGAATTGGCCGACACCTACGTGGCAGTCGGTCGGCATCAGGAGGCCGCAGACGCCTACTCGCGCATGCTCCGGAAATATCCTCATGATGCCTCGGCTCCGCGGGCGCAGCTCGGTATGGCTTCTTCCCTTATGGAAGCCGGATGCCGCGAAGAAAGCGCGGAAGCCTATAAGGAAATCCTGCGCCGTTGGCCTTCATCGCGCGAAGCGGCCTTGGCCGACGCAGCACTGAAGGATTACTATGCCGAGACGGGTGGACTGACTTCCTACGCTCAGTTCCTGCGCTCGATTCCCGGCTTCTCCCTGAATGCGGCCGAAATGGAATCCTTAGCCTTCAATGCCGCTGAGCGCCAGTACCTGAACTTCCCCTCTTCTCCGGCTCCTCTGCTCAAATATCTTGATGAATTCCCCGACGGTCCGCATGCCCGCGACGCATGGTCGCTCCTTGCCTCTCATTACTATGATGCAGGCAATCGCGCAAAGGCTCTCGAAGCCTATCGCGAGCTGGAGAAACGCGGCGGACCGGAATACGCCGTCGAAGCCTACGTCGGCATAATGCGTACAGCCGACAATGTCGGCGTTCGCGGCGATTATGCCCGACGGATCCTCAATGCCGGAGGTGCGTCGCCGGACGCTATGGAGGAAGCTGAGTTCTATCTCACTGAGTCCATGCTCAGCAGCAAGAGCAGTGCGGAGCGTTCGGAAGCCGAAAAGACCCTCCGGCGCCTGAGTGCCAATCCCTTCTCCGAATTCGGTGCGCGCAGCGCGGTCACTCTCGGCGAGTATCTCCTCAAGCAAGGCCGCAACGACGAAGCCCTCTCGCTGATGGAGGAATTTACGTCAGCCGGATCCGATCAACAATATTGGGTCGCCCGAGGATTCATCGTCATAGCTGACGCATATACTGCCAAAGGCGACAGCTATATGGCCCGGGAATATCTACAGAGCCTCAAACGCAATTACCCCGGTAAAGAAGCGGATATCCGCAATGCAATCGAGCAGCGATTAAAATAGTTAAAAATGAAACCCTTATTCCCCTATATATTGATGGCCCTCGCGGCCGCCGGCTTTTCACTCCCGGCTTCGGCCCAGCTCAAGGAGTCGGTCGAGGTCGAGGGTCAATACGTCAAGGAGATCCTTCACCCGGACAAGTTGGGACGTCTCCCTCAGCGTCTGCGGCTCACCGCGCCGCAAAGCGACCTGACCTATTCCTCTCAGGGCGTACCGGCCGATTTCGTCCCCTATCCGACACCCATACCGGCAACTAATTTCGCCGCCAACCGCCCCTCATCTTTTCCCCGGGGCTACCTGAATCTCTCGTTGGGCTCTTGGCTCAACGCTGACCTGAAAGCCGGCTACGCAATCATCGCCTCCCCCGAGCAATCCCTCAATCTCTGGCTTCGCCATAACTCCACTTCCCTCTGGCAACCTCTCTCGGACTTGGACATAGATTGGAAACGCTTCTCTTATCAGGAAGCGATCGGGGCGGACTGGTCTCGCCGTTTAGGCAACTTCGGTCGACTCGATGCCGGAGTGCGCTATCGCTTCGGATATTTCAATTATTACGGTGAGAGGGATGCGGCTTCATCCGTAGTCCCGCCGGATTATCCGGACTTCCTGACGCAGACGCTTAATGATCTGGATCTCAGAATCGGATTGTCGGATATCAATTCCTCTTCAACCGGAAAGTCCGGCCGCAACAGATGGGATGTCGCATTGGGAGTCCGGCATTTTGCCTTCCGTACCGCTACCCGGGAAACTTCCCTGGGATTAGACGGCTCTTTCCGTCATCAATTCATCAAGGATCCGGCGGACCTGACCGCACCCGTCTCCGAACTCGGAATCGACGGCAAACTGCAATGGGAACTCTACGACAGCAATTCTCCGGACGCTTACGGTAACCTTCATCTTACCCCTCACTACCGTTGGGCTAACCCGCATGTCAGCCTACGGGCAGGAGTTAACGTCGACATGACCTTTAACGCCGACGGTTGCGATCTTCTTGATCCGACGACTCACTACTCGGTATTTCATATCTCTCCGGACGTGCGTTTCGACTATTCGGGCTCACGCTTCGCGGCTTGGATTCATGCTACGGGTGGCCAACAGCTCCGAACCCTCGCATATCTCGCCGACCAAAATCTCTATTGCTATCCCCGGTTGCAATCGACCACTCCTCTTTACGTCCCGATCGATGCCATGGTTGGATTCCGTCTGAATCCCTTCAGCGGAGCGGAAATCGAAGCCGGTGTCGGTTACCGCATCACCCGCAACGTGGGCGCCGACGGTTGGACGATCCCCTTGCTTTACGGGATGCCCTCTTACCTTACGTCGCGCCTGGCGGTTCCTGAAGACATGGCGGCTACTTACGGTCTCGGACCTGCACGCTATAACCTGAAAGGTATATATGCCGATGCCTCCGTCCGCTATCAGGCCGGAGATATTCTCGACATTGGAGCCAATCTGCAATATTCTCCTCAAAGCGCTACTGCCGGCATCTTTAACGGCGACGACCGTCCGCGCTGGATCCTGACTCCGCATCTTGACCTTCATCCGGTGAAAGCCCTGACTATAGGGGTGAGTTATGAATACCGCGGTGTCCGCAATTTCTGGACACCGGTTGTCAATTCCATAGCGTCGCGCGCTTCCGGCGCCGGACCGGCGGTCGGACCGACTACTCCCTCCGTGCCGGGCCCGACAGTCATTCCCGAACCTGAAGCCACCGATTCGCAGAATCCCGTCGCGCTGCGTCTTCCGGACATCACGCGCCTTAACGCAGGGGTCGCCTATACTTTCTCCAACTTAGGAGCAGTCAAAGGACTTACACTCGGCTTCGAGGCTAAAAATATCCTCGACCGACGCGAGCAACTCCTCCCTCTCATGCCCTCCGAAGGACTTACCCTCAACGGTTCTGTCCAACTGTTGTTCTGATTTTTTCAATTCCTGAAAAAATCTTAGACTCAGCGGGTGACATTTCCGGATGGAGAGAGCCTTAACTATTCTTGATGGAGAGAGCCTTAACTTTTGACCCTCCTCAGATGTTTTATTACCGGATACTGAGCAATTCTTAAGCCATTCTTAAGCAGGTCTTAAGCAGCTCTTATAAATGGATACTTAATAAATTTGCATCTTATGACTCTATCATACAGCAACGAAGATGATCGCGCCTACGGATTGGCCGGAATGGCAATATCGTTGGCGGGGCTCAATGCCATAGACCGCGTCGTCGACATCTCTCTGGATGCCGACGGTCCGATGGTCAATTTCTCTCAGGAGTATTATTATTCCCTCAATCCCGTTGTCTCCCCGAAATCAGTATGGGAGAACCTGATGAATAATTTCCATATCACGGCCTCAATGGTGATCGGCAATGTCTTGGCGCGCTCTCTTGTACGCCTCCATGAAGATCTTCCCTCGGATATCGAGCGCAGCGTATACGCCGAAATAGAAGCCGAAGGAGAGGAAACCTGTGGCTTGGAAAAAGATGAGATAGAGACCTTCTATCGCCGACTGCTGAGCCATAACCGCCGCATCTTCACCAATCCCCGTCTTCATCCGGCGATCGCCGAACTCGCCGGTATCATCTCCCGCCGCCGTCGCCTCTCGGGCCTCGAACTCCGGGAAGAAATGACCTATCTCCAGCTGTAATCGCCGGAACCTTTAAAATTCGTCTAAGACTCATTCTCTCCTTTTTTGTCTAAGACCCCGTCCTCATCTTTCTAATTGGAGTCACTCAGATGACTCCGGAATGTTGCATCATGACTGATTTCGATATACATGACCGCGAACGCCCTGCCGCCAACGAAGGGGGCGACGTCGAAAAGGCCCTGCGCCCGCTTGAATTCGACGATTTCGCCGGTCAGGAAAAAATCATATCCAATCTGCGTATCTTCGTCCAGGCTGCTCGCCTGCGGGGCGAAGCGCTGGACCATACCCTTCTCCATGGCCCTCCGGGTCTGGGAAAGACCACCCTCTCAAATATCGTAGCCAACGAATTGGGAGTCGGATTCAAAGTTACGTCAGGACCGGTGCTTGACAAACCCGGTGACCTGGCGGGTATCCTTATGAGCCTCGAGCCTCACGATGTCCTTTTCATCGATGAGATCCATCGGCTGCATCCTATCGTCGAAGAGTATCTGTACTCGGCCATGGAGGATTACCGGATCGATATCCTGCTCGACAAGGGACCGGGAGCGAAAAGCGTCCAACTGACCCTCTCCCCGTTTACCCTTATCGGAGCTACGACCCGCAGCGGTCTCCTGACCTCGCCGCTCCGCGCCCGATTCGGAATTAACTGTCACTTGGAATATTACGACCATGACGTACTGAAGAATATCGTGATTCGTTCGGCCCGTCTGCTCAGGGTCGCTATCGACGACGACGCAGCCTTAGAGATAGCCCTGCGTAGCCGAGGTACTCCCCGTATCGCCAATTCATTGCTGCGGCGAGTACGCGACTTCGCAATGGTGAAGGGAGACGGACGCATCTCACTCAAGATCTCCCGCATGGCGCTCGAAGCCCTCAATATCGACCGCTACGGTCTCGACGAAATCGACAATAAAATTCTCCTGACTATCATTGATAAATTCAAGGGCGGTCCCGTAGGACTCTCTACCATCGCTACCGCTCTCGGTGAAGACGCAGGTACTATCGAAGAGGTCTATGAGCCTTATCTTATAAAGGAGGGCTTCATCAAGCGTACTCCCCGAGGCCGCGAAGTGACCGACCTTGCCTTCACCCATCTGGGGCGCACCCCCCTCTCCTCCCCCGACTCCCTCTTCGCATAAAGAATCAAGAACTTAAGTTTCGCTGACGCTTAACTTATTAACTATTAACTATTACTTATCACTTAACTTAAGTTTCGCAAGCGAAACTTAAGTTACCCAGCCTAATGTCCGGAATAAAATCTCTTGTCAAAGATACGGCTGTCTATGGCCTGAGCAGCATCGTAGGGCGATTCCTCAACTGGATTCTCGTTCCCCTCTACGTCTACCTCTTCCCGGCCAATGAATACGGCATAGTCAGTTATCTATACAGTTTTACCGCCGTCGTCCTGGTCATCCTCAATTACGGAATGGAGACCGGATATTTCCGTTTCGCCAACCGCTCTGACGATCCCGACCGAGTCTATACAACTTCGCTTACGTCTATCGGAATATCCTCAATACTGTTTATAGTATTGATTTCCATCTTCTTGCCTCAACTCTCCTCAGCCCTTCTGCTGCCAAAGCATCCGGAATATGTCTGGCTGTTGGGGACGACCGTGGCTATCGATGCCTTCTGCAATATCCCTTTCGCATATCTCAGATATAAGAATAAAGCCTGGACCTTCGCCGGAGTAAAGTTCCTCAATATAGGCGTCAACATATTCCTGAATGTTTTCTTCATCCTTATCTGTCCTAAACTGGAGGAGATATGTCCGGGTGCGATCAACTGGTTCTATACCCCCATGGGAGGACTGAACTACGGAATCGGTTGGATTTTCGTGGCCAATATCATATCTTCAATCGTAGTTCTGTTGGCATTGATACCGTATATGATCGGAAAGCGCTGGCAATTCG
>CAYTOR010000019.1:0-22852 GCA_964439505.1 uncultured Sangeribacter sp. | reverse complement strand
ATTTTTATATGTGGGGAAAGTAATTTAACATGGTTATTTAACGAAGGTATGGCCCGGCGACGCATGGATAACCTTACTTCTTGCTTTTCAAGTTTCGCAACATGCGAGACTGGAATTCTTTTTACTTTTTTCTACGTGGATGCGATTAATCGCGTGCCTACCTTTTCTTTTTGCCGGCCTCCGGTGACGCCAGATGAGAGATCGGAGGCAGTCATTCGCGGAGGTCGGTGGCGGTTATTCGCGGAGGCGGGAGTCGATCATTATGGTGACGGGGCCGTCGTTGATCAGCTCTACCTGCATGTCGGCGCCGAAGATGCCTTTCTGTACCTCCCGGCCTGTCAGTGCGCTGACCCGACGGCAGTAGGATTCGTAGAGGGGAACGGCAAGGTCGTGACCGGCCGCCCGGATGTAGCTCGGTCGGTTGCCTTTGCGCGTGGATGCGGTAAGGGTGAATTGGCTGATGGCAAGCACTCTCCCGTCTACGCCGGCGAGGGGAAGATTCATAACTCCGGAGGCGTCGTTGAAGATTCGCAATCCAACGGTCTTGGCCGCCAACCATTCGACGTCGGCTTCCGTGTCGCCTTGCTCTATTCCTACCAATACCATCAGTCCGCGCCCTATCTCTCCTTTTATGTCGCCGTCAACCTTGACGCGGACTTCGGCAACTCGCTGTATTATAAGTCTCATTTCTTTAGTTTTCAGTTCTCCTTACCTGCAGATGCGGAGAGATATTTGAGGGAAGTCTTTAGTTTTCAGTTCTCCTTACTGCAGATGCGGAGAGATAGATTTCGGGGATTGCTTTAGTTTTAGTTCCCCTTCCCCTCAGATGCAGAGAGAGATTTCGGGGAAGTCTTTAGTTTCAGTTCTCCTTCCGGAGTGAATTCGAGAGGAGATTCGGGGAAGTCTTTTTCGGAGAGGGCCTTGATCTGGCGGGCGGAGGCGTTGGTCTTGTCGGCTACCGGACCGCGACCCCGCTGCTGGATAAAGGAGTGAAGCTGACCGGAACGGAATCTGCCTTCGCTGTCGATCGTCACCTCGGCTATGGCCGCCTGTCCGGTCGCTCCGGCGATACCCATCTTGAGGGGCGTGCAGAAGTTACCGAGGCTGTAGAGAATCAGTCGGTCGCGGTATACCTCAACTCCCCGAAGCACATGCGGACCATGTCCCCAGATTATATCGGCCCCCAGATCTATCGCCTTATGGGCGAACTCATGTACATTTCCACGAGGCCATCCGTGATATACCTCTTTCTCACGTGTCACGTGAGAATAGGCCGATCCTTCTCCGCCGGCGTGCATCGCTACGACTATCACGTCGCATTTGTCGCGCATTTCGCCGAGTATCCGCTCAAGATCGGCGTAGTCGTTGACCGACGGACAGAGTTCGAGAGTGGTGAATCCTGTGAATCCAATCTTTACGCCATTCTTTTTGATAATCGTATAAGGGACCTCTTCGAGCAGACCGGCAGCAGCAATTCCGTTGTCGGTCAATACTTTCAGGGATGATCTCGCACCGTCCCGTCCGAAGTCGCCGGCGTGATTGTTGGCCAGATTCATATAGTCAAAGCCGGCGTCAACGAGCGGTCGCACCAGATACTCCGGCATGCGGAAGGTGAAACAGAGCGAGGGATTATAGCATGGTTTTGGGGTTCCGGCGTGTCCGAGCACTCCTTCCAGATTGCCGCAAGCCAAGTCCGCACGGCGGAATATGGCGCGGCAATCGTCGAGCAGGTGCATGCCGCTGTCGACCGGCAGATATGCCCCGCGTGATTCTTCGGGGAAGTCTGTGCCGAGCATCATGTCGCCGGTAAGGGCGAAAGTCAGTGTTTCAGCACGCGAGGGGACCGTGGCTGTTGAGTCAGGGATTACGGTCGAATCAGCCGCGGCTTCCCCTTTCTCCGGCTTGCATGCGGATAGGAGGATGAGAAGGAGGCAGGTAAATATAAGATGTCTCATGTCAGGTATCGGATAATATCGGGCGGGGATATCGGATACAAAAATACTGCAATCCCTCCAATAATCAAAATTATAGAAGACAATCTGAATGAAATGAACCAACAATTCGCTCTCCTTCTACAAAGATACTTATTCAAGCAATTATTCGAGCAGTTATCGAATAATTATTCGAATACTCATTCAGGTGGGTAGCAATCTTCCCCTTCTTATTCGAGACGATGGCGGAAATTGGAGTTGCGGGTGCGGTCGGGAGTGTTTTCTATGGCATACCGTATGGCTTCTTCTTCGCCGACGAGGACACAGAGATCCGTGGCCCGGCTGACAGCGGTATAGAGAAGGTTTCGGTAGAGCATCGGCTTATGGGCCATGGTCACGGGAATCACTATATTCCTTACCTCCGAACCCTGGAGCTTATGGACAGTAGTAGCGTAGGCCAACACGAGTTCTCCCAGTTCGCTACGCTCATATTCGGATCTTCGTCCGTCGGAAAATTCCACGCATAATACCTGCCGGGCTGTATCTACCTCTACGATCCTTCCCAATTCACCGTTATAGACTCCCCGCTCGCGGGAGTTGGCCGTCTGCATTACGGGGTCTCCCTGGCGCATTACGACGCTTCCGCGGCGCAGTTCCGGGCCGTCGGGATTTATACGCTCCTGAAGATCATGATTGAGCATCCTCGCTCCGAGCCGCCCTACCTGCTGCGGGGTGACGACGAGAAAATCGGTCGGCGCCAGTCCGCGCGAAGCGGGCAACGTTTCCGCGACAAGATCCAAGATCCGGTCATGAATGGCTTTATCGGTAGGTTCGGGGATGATCACGAAATCTTTATCGGGATCAGAGAGCGGGAATTCACCGTTATTTATCGCCCTCGCACCGGCGGCGATCAGGCTCCCCTCACTCTGCCGGAAATTTTCGTCAAGTCTTACGGTCGGAATCTTTCCGGAGTCGATCATGTCGCGCAAGACGTCGCCGGCCCCGATCGCCGGCAACTGATCGACGTCGCCTATAAGCAGCACCTGCGTCTGAGGCCGCAACGCCTGCAGGAGATGATTGAAAAGCACCTGCTCCATCATTGACCCTTCGTCAATGATGAGCATATCGGTCTCTATCGCCCGTTTGTTATACCCTTCTCCCTGACGATAGCCAAGGAGGCGATGGATAGTCGTCGCTTCCTTTCCGGTCATCGTTGAAAGGCGTTTGGTAGCTCTGCCTGTCGGCGCCGCCAGCGTCACCTTTTTACCGGCCTTCTCCATGGCTTCGATAATACCGCGCACTACGGTCGTCTTTCCCGATCCGGGTCCGCCCGTTATTGCAGCTACCGGATTCTGCAGGGCCGTCCGGATAGCCTCACGTTGCTTCGGGGAATACTCATATCCGAAATGGCTTCGAAGTGGAATCTCTTCGTCAGTGATTTCCGGGAGTGCTACGGAAGAGAGCGACGAGAGTTTTTCGGCTCCCTCCTTCTCTGCCTTATAGAATACGGGGAGGTATAGTCCGCCGCGGCTACTGACAAGCCGCCCGTCGGCGACAGCCCGATCGATACCCTCCAAAGCTACCCTGGGGTCAATATCCGCTATACGTGCAGCCTCAGCCGCTACCTCCTCCGGCCGGGCGAAGAGATGACCGGCTTCCGCCGCATGTTTGACGGCCGTCACTGCCGCTCCTTCGGCACGTTGAGGATCGTCGGCAGGAATGCCGAGCTTCCGACCGATCTTATCCGCCGGATAAAACGACAGTTGCCACACATCCTCCACCATCCCGTAAGGATCCTCCAATATCTTTTCTTCCGCCCATCCCCGATATTTATTGAGGATACGCTCGATGTGCATTTCCGAAAGGCCGCAAGAGAAGAGGAAGACAACCAGACGGGGTGCCCACTTCATCGCTTCCAGACTTTCGCGGGCTTTTTCCACTGTCGAAGTTCCCAAACCCTCAATGGATTCCGCTTCCTCCGGATTCTCCATAAGTATCCGCAACGCGTCGACGCCGAATCTTCCTGCCAGCCGCTTGGCGAAGACCGGGCCGATTCCCTCTACCCAATGGCTGGCAAGGAACTCCTCCACCCCCTCCGCCGACAACGGCAGATCCCTGCTTTGATCCTGAATGTTTTTCATAAAAGTTTCAATTAATTATCAGGGGCAGAATTTATCATGTGCGGTAAGTAATCGCCGCGGGATTCCATTTGGCCAGAGGGGTATGGGTCTGAGTCACGTAGCCGATCGGGATGACGTTGAAGGGCACGAAATCCTGCGGGATGTCGAGTATCTCCCAGGCCGAAGCCATTCGGTCGTTGTGAGGGTAAAGACAAGTCCATACGCTGCCGAGTCCGAGAGCATGAGATGCAAGAAGGATATTCTCCGATGCGGCTGAAAGGTCCTGGACCCAGAGTTCATTGTCCTCACCCTCTAAGAACCTCGACTTATCGCCACAGACGACAATTGCCGCCGGAGCGAGCGAAGCCGCATGGCAATAAGGAAGGGCAGCGGCGAGTTGGTCGAGCAATCCCCGGTTGGTCACGACGACAAACTGCCAAGGCTGACGATTTACGGCCGACGGCGCGGCCATCGCGGCCTGCAGGATCGTCTGCAACGTTTCCTCCCCTACCGGCTTCGAGGGATCAAACATCCGGTCGCTTGTACGGCTCAGGATATTCTCCAGTATGATATTAGTCTTATCTTTATTAGTGTCTGCAGTATTTTCCATAATATTTCTATTTTCTTATATATGATATAACCCCCGTAATATTACGGGGGTTCACTATATACCGGACGTTGCGGGATGGAATCAGACACTGAGAAGGGTGCGCAGCGAAGCGAGCCGCTCCGCAAGCAGCGCGTCGCGGGCGTCCGGTGTCGCCGGAGCCTCCACGACCCGATAGCCATAGCGCTCCAGACTCCCTACTGCCGCCATCGGATCCAGGGAGCGAACCCGAAGCGTGACGCGGATCATCCCGCCGTCGGAAGGATGGGAAATCAGGTCTACAAGATGAATCCCTGCGTCCTCCACCGCATGGGCAAGCGTCGACGCCGAATATTGCGACGGCTGGCACTCCACGGTAATCACACTACTGTCATCCCTCTCGGCGATCATCCGCCCGAGGCCCTCCAAAAGCGAAACCTCGTCTATGATCCCCAGTGCATCGCCGTCATGACTCACCCCAAGCAGACGGTCGGGCGCATCCAGAAGATGCGGCAACACTTCCAACAACGACATGTCGGAATCTATCGTCTTCATCGGGAGAAGTTTGACCTGCGTCTTGCGGGGGGATAATATATCTTTTGCTCTCATGCTTATATGTTAACCGTTATTTTCCCGGGGAGTCGAATAAAACTGCGACCCGGGGAATTCAAAATTCCTTTAGAAGGCGTCAAAGAGACTTCCTATACATTAAGAGGACTAAAGAGACTTCGTAGACGTTCCCTTTTACCCTCCGGTCCCTTTCGGCTTGCGAAAGTTGAATTTTTTTATTTATTTTGCATTATCTTTGTTCGATCACGTAGCTTTTACCTCTCTTGAAGAGTACTGAAGCCTTAAAGTAATATAACGTCGAAAATGCTTTGAGATTTCAAAGTTACAAATTTTGTGCCAGATTTTGCAAATTTAATGTAATTTTAAAATAATTGATGACTCGTCTGAGTGTAAATATAAATAAAGTCGCGACCCTGCGCAATGCCCGCGGGGAGAATAATCCTGACGTAGTAGCCTTCGCGCTCCATTGCGAAAAGGTTGGTGCTCAGGGGATCACGGTCCATCCCCGGCCGGATGAGCGCCATATCCGCCGAAGCGATGTCAGCGCCTTGAAGAGCGCAATCTCTACGGAATTCAATATGGAAGGGTATCCTTCAGAAGATTTTCTCCGTCTGGTAGAGGAAAACAAGCCCGCTCAGGCTACCCTCGTGCCTGACAAACCTGACCAACTGACCTCTTCCTCCGGCTGGGACATTCCCGCCAATGCCGAGTTCCTCCGCAAAGTTACCGAACGCCTTCATAAAAGCGGGGTGCGCGTATCTATCTTCATCGCCGCCGACCCCCGTCAGGTCCGTGCGGCCAAGGAGATCGGTGCTGACCGCGTAGAACTCTATACCAAGCCCTACGCCCACCTCTACCCTTCCGATCCCCAAGCCGCCATCGCACCCTTCATCGAAGCCTCGCATGAAGCTAAAGAGATCGGAATCGGGATGAACGCCGGGCATGACCTGAGCCTCGAAAATTTAGCATATTTTCATCGCGAAATGCCTCATCTTCAAGAGGTCAGCATCGGCCACGCACTTATCTCCGATGCCCTGTACCTCGGCATTGACGAGACGATCCGTCGCTATCTTGCCTGTCTCGGACAGGAGGTTTGATCAGGTCTCTATAAGAGACAAGTCTTTACGCATCCGGTTTGAGAGTTATTGTCGGAAAGATTTTATAACTCCTATTCTTAAAAATCAAAAACTTAACATTATCCCGCATATATAAATGGATTCCCTGAGCTTCTGGTCGCTTGTTATGGACGGCGGCTACATAATGATTCCTTTGGCGCTGCTTCTGCTGCTCGTCATCTATATCTATACCGAACGCTTCATCGCTATTAACCGCGCACTCAAAGAGGACCCGACCTTCATGAAGCGCATCCGCGATTACGTCCATGAAGCTGACCTGGAGAGCGCCATCCGCCTCTGCAAGAATGCCGATACCCCCTATTCGCGCATGATTCTTAAGGGTCTTCAACGCATCGGACGCCCGACCCAGGATGTCCTGACCGCCATCGACAACTGTGGTAACCTCGAAATCGCCAACCTGGGCAAAGGCCTCCCCTGGCTCTCGACTACAGCAGCCGGCGCCCCCATGCTCGGCTTCCTCGGGACGGTAGTCGGCATGATCCAGGCCTTCTATACCTTGGCCAAAGCCGGAGCAGCCTCCAATATCACACTCCTCTCCGGCGGTATCTATCAGGCTTTGGTGACGACCGTAGCCGGTCTGGTAGTAGGAATCATAGCCCTCTTCGCCTATAACTACCTGGTAGCGCGCATCAATCGCGTCATGAACCGCATGGAAGCCCGCTCGATAGAATTCATGGATCTTCTCAACGAACCCGCCTGATAATCTCCCATGGCTCTCAAACGTCAATTCACCACGCTGGAGACTTTCTCGATGTCGTCAATGACCGACGTCATCTTCCTCCTGCTCATATTCTTCATGGTCACCTCGACCCTCATCTTCCCGACTGCGATCGACGTAACGCTTCCTCAAAGCGGCGAGCAGACCTCCCTGAAGCCGACCACCGAAGTATATATCGACTCCTTGCGCAACCTATATCTGGTCGAAGACCGCACAGACTCTTTGGGGATCAACAATATTCCTCATCAGGTGACGCCGGAAGAACTCCCCTCACGCCTGGCCGCAATCCAGCGTCTTGACTCGCTGCGGCCGGTAGCCCTCTATGCCGATGAGCGCGTCCCTTACGGTTATGTAGTCGACGTTCTCGACATGGCCGCCCGCAATAATCTCCGCCTCGTCCTTGCGACCAAAGCAAAAACCCCGGAAACGAATTAAGACTTGAAAAAGACCCCCCATAATATACCCTTGCCTCCCCCATCCCCTTCGGGAGGGCGGGAAGCCGAACGCCGCGATTCGCTGATCGCCGCCGGAGTGACGATTGTCGTCGCCCTGCTGATCTTCTGTTTCCTTTATTGGGGACAGATCGGCATGCCCCGGGCCGATCTGGCGGCAGCCTCCACTCCGGAAATCGCGCAGGAGGAACTATTCCTCGAGCCCGAACTCCTCGATGAGGAGCAACCCCCTATGGAAGCTAAGGTCGAAGACGTCGGCGAACCGGAATCGGAAACTTCTACCGAAGCCGCGCCCGAAGCTCTCGGCGAACCGGAAAAGGCCGAGCCGAAGGAAAACGTGCGTATTCCGGAAGTAAAAGGGAAATCTGAAACAAAGACCCCTCCCAAGGATAAACTCATAACTCAGAAACAGGAGTCGCCGGTAAAATCTACCGAACCCTCCGGCAAAGAGACAAAAAAAATAGCGGACCCGGCCGCGAATGCCTTTTCTCCCCACAACGGCAAGAAAAGCGGCCGCGACGGACAGGCCGGAGCCGGAGGAACGTCGACCGTCATCACCGGCACGGCCAACGGCTGGAGCTTTCAGGGATGTCCGAAACCCGATGTCACGCTTTCCAACCGTGTGACCGTACGGGTAAACGTCACTGTAGATGAGAAAGGCAACGTTACCGATGCAAAGGCAAGCGGGGCAACCCCCGAAATCAACGCAGCCTGCCGGCGTGCCGCCCTCCAGGCCAAATGGAAGCCCTCCGACCCCAACAACCGCCGCAAAGCGACCGGCACCATCACCTTCACCATCTCCCCCAAATAAAAAATGCGCTTCGTTTAGAAGCGCATTTTTTATTGTAAGAATTAGGCCAATTAGACTAATAGGGCCAATAAGACCAATTAGGCTAATTAGACTAATTAGAGCAGACTAATCAGCAGCCATAGCGGGAGAAGTCGGCTTTGAGCATGTCGCCGGTCTCGATGAAGGCCTGATGGAGGGCGAAGCAGGCGTAGAGGTTATTGGGAGTGTGACCTCCGTTCTTCTCAGCAAGCTTCACGTAATCCCAGAGGAGTTCGCGATAGGCCGGATGCGCGCAGTTCTCGATGATTGTTTCGGCACGCTGACGGGGATCCTTGCCGCGAAGATCGGCTACACCCTGCTCTGTCACCAGGACCTTCACGCTATGCTCGCTGTGGTCAACGTGGCTGACCATCGGGACGATAGCGGAAATCTGTCCGTTCTTCTGCACCGAAGGACAGGAGAAAATTGACAGATAGGCGTTGCGGCAGAAGTCGCCGGAACCGCCGATGCCGTTCATCATCTTGGTGCCAAGCACATGAGTAGAGTTGACATTGCCGAAGATGTCGGCCTCCAGGGCGGTGTTCATGGCAATCAGACCCAATCGGCGCACAATCTCCGGACTGTTGGAGATTTCACCGGGACGCATAAGGATCTTGTCGCGGAAGAAATCGATATTGTCCATGAAGCGGAGCATCGCATCGTCAGAGAAGGTGAGGGCGCAAGTTGAAGCGAACTTACACTTCCCTTCCTCCATAAGAGTCATGACTGCGTCCTGGATCACTTCCGTGTACATCTCGAAGCGCGGGATATCGGGATTCTCGCCCAGACCGTAAAGCACCGCGTTGGCCACGTTGCCTACGCCGGATTGGATGGGAAGGAATTCCTTGGGCATCTTGCCTTTCTTCAGCTGATCGGCAAGGAAGCCGCAGACGTTGGCGCCGATGCGCTCGGTGATCTCGTCGGCCGCAGTGAAGGGCTTGATGCTCTCGGAAGCGTTCGAAGGAACGATGCCGATGATCTTTTTGGGATCGATGCGCACCACAGTGCTGCCGATGCGGTCGGAAGGCTTATAGATCGGAATCTCACGACGATGAGGGGGATCCAAGGGGATGTAGTTGTCGTGGAATCCGCGGAAGGAAGTCTGATAGTAAGAGCTATACTCGATGATTACCTTCTTTGCCATCATGGCAAGGGTAGGAGTCATACCGAGACCCGCGCCGAGGATAAACTCGCCGTTGGGGCTCATCTCTGTCACCTCGATGATAGCAACGTCGATATCACCGAAAAAGCCGTAACGCAGATCCTGCGAAACATGACTCAGATGCGTGTCGAAGTAATGCATTCCCCCGCGGTTGGCAAGCTTGCGGGCATCGGGATGGCCCTGATAGGGCGTACGGATGCCGATCGCGTCTGCTCGAGCCAACTCGCCGTCGACGTGGTCGTTGGTGGAAGCACCGGTGAAGAGATTGATTTTGAAAGGTTCGCCTTTTTCATGGAGCTCTTTCGCGCGCTTGGCGAGAGCTACAGTTACAACCTTCGGGGTACCGGATGCTGTGAAGCCCGACATGCCCACATTGTCGCCATTTTTGATATAGCTGGCAGCTTCTTCTGCCGTAATAAATGGGATACTCATTTGTAACGTTTAGATTTTATTGGTATTTTTGCAAAATTAATAGATTTTTTTGATACTTCTAAATGAACGAACCATTTTTTTTACCGAAAAACGATAAAAACTGCACTTCTTCAAAGAAAGTGCGCATTGAAACATACGGTTGCCAGATGAATGTAGCGGATTCGGAGGTAGTAGCGGCCATGATGCAGATGGCCGGTTATGATCTTACGGAGACCGATCAGGAAGCTGCGGCCGTCCTGCTCAATACGTGTTCGATCCGCGACAACGCCGAGCAGAAGATCATTTCGCGCTTGGCCTATTGGAATTCATTGCGACGCAAATCGGGCCGGAATGTCATCATAGGCGTCATCGGATGCATGGCCGAGAGACTCAAGGAAAGACTTATTGAAGATTATGGAGTCGACCTGGTTGCAGGACCTGACGCTTATCTGGATATCCCGAACCTCATCGCGGCGGCGGAGACAGGACAGAAAGCTATCAACACTATCCTTTCGACTACCGAGACCTACCGCGACGTGATGCCAAAGCGTATAGGGGGCAACGGTGTCTCGGGTTTCATATCCATCATGCGTGGTTGCAATAATTTCTGCTCCTATTGTATCGTACCTTATACCCGTGGACGCGAGCGCTCGCGTCATCCGGAAAGCATACTTCAGGAGTTGGCGGATCTCCGAGCACGCGGTTTCAAGGAAGCGACCCTGCTCGGCCAGAATGTTGACAGCTACCGGCATGTCGACGAGGCTACCGGCGCGGTCACTGACTTCCCGGCTCTTCTTGCTCGTGTAGCCGAAGCCGCTCCTGACATGCGCATCCGCTTCACGACCTCTCATCCCAAAGACATGGACGATGAAACCCTGGAGACGATCGCCCGCTATCCCAACCTCGCCCGGCATATCCATCTCCCGGTCCAGAGCGGATCGGACTCGGTACTGAAATCAATGAACCGTAAATATACCCGCGAATGGTATCTCGACCGCATCGCGGCCATACGCCGGATCCTGCCCGACGCCGGCATCACCACCGACCTTTTCACCGGTTTCCACAACGAATCCGAAGAAGACTTCGCCCAAACCCTGTCGCTGATGGAAGAAGTGGGGTTCGACTCTGCTTTCATGTTCAAGTACTCCGAACGCCCCGGGACCTTCGCTTCAAAGCATCTTCCCGACAACATCCCGGAGGAAGTGAAGATCGATCGCCTCAACCGGATGATCGCTCTTCAGAACGAATTATCCCAGCGTTCCTACAATTCCGATATCGGCAAGGAGTTTGAAGTGCTCGTCGAAGGTCGGTCGAAACGCAACGCCGAAGAACTCTTCGGCCGCACGTCGCAGAATAAGGTAGTAGTCTTCCCGGCCGGCGGTCACAAGGCCGGTGACTTCGTCAGGGTAAAGGTTGACTCCGCTACCTCCGCAACTTTGCTCGGCCATCCGGTTGAGGGTTGAGAGTCCTGAGAGATTCTTCCTATGAAGGTAGGGATGCGATTAATCGCATCCACAAAGAAATTGGAAGTTATCCCTATATTACCTATAAAATAAAAGTCGCCATTTTCAGGATGGCGACTTTTATTTTATAGGTAATATATTCTTACTGCGCGCAGGAAAAACCCAACTCGTCGATTACGCCGCGCACGGCCTCCATATCCGGCTCGCCGAGAAGCGTAGTCGTGCCCGAAGCTAAATCTACCTCTACCCCTTCTACTCCGGAGAGTTTAGAAAGATTCTTTTCGACCATCGCCTTGCAATGACCGCACGTCATTCCCTTTACGGTGAAAGTGACGCTATTTACTTTTGATTCCATATTTGAAGTTTCCTTATTTTGGTTATGATTTTGGTTATGATTATGCTGACATGCGCAATGAGAATCATGGCAATGACCTGCGCGGGAAGGAACATAACGCTTGATGAGGGCATAAATCAGCAATCCGCTCAGAACGACAGTGCATATTCCGGGGAATAGCCCGACGTGAAGATGGCAGTTTGAGGCAACCCCGGCCGAAAGAGGCATCGTAAACCAATCCCGGGGCATCAGATAGTCGATCGCCATCCCTATGGCTATCGCCCCGATCGTAATGGTCGCTAAGTAAATCCAGGCGGCCTTTCGTCCCAAAGATTTATTGACGATGATTATCGATGCGAAATTGGCTGCCGGACCGGCCATAAGCAGCACGAATGCCGCTCCGGGGCTCAGGCCTTTCAGCATCAGCGACAAAGCGATAGGTATAGAGCCTGTAGAGCAGACATACATCGGAATAGCGACTATGACGACGGCTATCATCGCGAGCAAGGGATACCCGGCGAAGAAGGTGAAGAATCCGTCGGGGACAAAGGCCGTGATAGCGGCGGCTATTACCAATCCTATAATGAGCCATTTTCCTATATTCTGCACCATATCGACGAATCCATAGCGGAGCGCATCGATCACCTTTTGGCCGAAGGAGGCAGATCGGGGAGCGTCGATAGTATCTACCTCCTCCTTGAATTCCTCTTCTATTGCTCCAGCCATGGCAGGATTTCTTTTCGCCTCCCGGAGATCAGCCCTGTTGACCAGCATCCCTCCGGCGAATGCCGTCAGCAAAGCGGCTACCGGCCTGATTATGGCGAATGCCGGACCGAGCAAAGAATAGGTGGCGGCGATGGAGTCGACCCCCGTCTGAGGAGTAGCAATCAGGAAGGAAGTCGAAGCCCCGCGTGACGCACCGTTGCGACGCAGGGAGACGGCCGTAGGCAAGACTCCGCAGGAGCAGAGCGGCAGCGGCACTCCGATCAAGGCAGCCTTGATGACCGACCACGCCCCCGGACGCGACAGATGCTTCCGATAGAAGCTGCCCGGAACGAACGCATACAGCACCCCCGCTATGGCGAATCCCAACAGCAGATAGGGAGCCATCTCCGCAAGCATATTTATGAGTGAATATATAAATTCCATATCTTGGTAATTAAAGCGAGATCTTGGTAATTAAAGCGAGGCATTCTTTAATAACCATAAAATAGTATGGATTTTAATAACCATAAAATAAAAAGGATATTATTTCCATCCCGACCTTCTCCGGAAGAGAAGGTGAAGAATGCCTGCGTTTTTAATACTACAAAATTATATCTTCTTTACCGCAACCGGGTTGCAATCCTCAACAAATACTATTAGCCAAGTGTTAATATTGCATAACGTAAGTTTCGCAAATTTAATTTACGAAACTTTCCGGAATAATTCTCCCTCAGTAACTTTAAAGAGATACTCAAGATATGAAAAAGATATTTACCCGCCTTTTTGCTCCGGTAGCAATCGGTATTGCCCTCTTCGGCTCCTCTTCCTCCGCTAACGCGCAGTATGCCCAGATCGTAAATCAGATTCCGGAATTGCTTTCCCCGGCCCTCTCGGGCTCGATGAATTATCGCGGATTTGTCGACGCTACAGCTACGTTCGGTATCGGCAATGATCGCGCAAACTTTATCGGGGTATCGACTACCCAAGGCTTCCAATATGCTTCATGGTTCTTCATGGGCGTCGGCATCGGTGTGGACGTGGCTACGGCTCCGACTCCCGACCGCTATAACACCCTGCGTCCCGATCCCAACTATGGACCCTCGATGGCGAGCACAAAAGCTATGATACCCCTCTTTTCCGACTTCCGGTTCAATTTCGGCAATAGCTCGTCAGCATCCTTCTACGCTGACATCAAGGCCGGCGCAGCATGGCTGCTCGGCAATAGTTTTCTGGAACTCAACAACGGATCGCTGTCGACCCGCACCCAATTCATTCTGCGCCCCTCGATCGGCGTGAGAATCCCGACCAACAGCCAGAAGCCCAAGCAAGCCGTCAACATAGGCGTGACCTATCAGCTCATCACGGCCAACAATTCCTGGGGCTACTGGAATAACTCCTACTACGACACTACCCTCAACTCCTTGGGCGTCAACGTAGGCTACGAATGGTAACATAAGACCCGGTCATATTACCTATAGCCTATTACCTATAGCCTATAAAAACAAAAGTTTCGCAAATGCGAAACTTTTGTTTTTTATCTAACTCCCCAGAGGAGCTTTTGACGCAGGGTGGAGGCGAAGGAGTCATCCAGCCGGCGGATGACCCGGATCGTGAAGTCGGCTTTTGAGACAGTGATTTCCGAACCGGCGTCCATCAATACCGAGACGCCGTCAAGACTAAGACGATATTGGTTTGCGCGAGTAATCGTGCGGGCCTTTATTATAGCATCCCCTCCGACTACGCAGGGCCGGAAGGTCAGAGTGTGCGGTGCGATGGGCGACAGACATATCGCCTCTAAACTCGGGAAAAGAATCGGTCCGCCAACCGATAAGGAATAACCCGTGCTGCCGGTCGGAGTCGAGATCAGAAGCCCGTCGGCCAGATAATCCGCTAAGTAATTACCGTTGACCTCAACGTTGACATTAATCATCGAGGAAGTATCCTCCTTCAGTATGGCGACTTCGTTGAGCGCGTATGGGAGTGCCGGTGCGTCGGGAGACTCGCCGACGTCTACGCGCAGTACCATGCGTTCTTCAACCTCGGCATTTCCAAGATAGAGCATTTCTACCAGTTCGCGGCTCTCGGCCGGATTATAACTGGCCAGAAATCCGAGATGACCGGTATTGATGCCGAGAACGGGGATTCCGAGTGGACCGATCCAGCGGGCTGTGCGCAGAAAGGTTCCGTCTCCTCCGATACTTATTGCGGCCCCGGCATTCTCAGGCACATCATCCGTCATCTCCCCGTCTTCGACCGCTACCGAGTTAGCCTTGAGATAGAGAGCGAACCGACGGTCGATGGCAACAGCTATGCCTCGCTCCCGAAGCAGCGTAAGCAGGTTGCAGATATCTTCCAGATGAAGCCGTTGATGAGAATTTCCGGCTATGACTACTTTTCTTACCGGCTGAAGCATAGGAGTTTATTTGAGTAGTAAGTAATAGGTAATATGTAATGAGTTCGGTTCAAGCAGCTCAAGTCATTATACTTGAATGGAGAGACCCCTAAAAGAGACCCCTACGATAACCCTGCGTAGCGCGGTTATTTCACTTCCGTCTTATAGATCTCATCCAGGCGGCTGATGAAACGAGGCCAGGCGAGCTGGCGGTCGTAGCGGTCGGCGGCTTGTGCGCCGAGACGCTCGGCCAGATCCCTGTCATTGTAAAGGACCCGCATGGCGTTGGCTAAGGCCGTCACGTTGCCGGGAGGCACTTTCAACGCTTCCACTCCCGGAGTCAGATATTCCGATTGGGCGCCGTTGAAAGTCGAAATCTGAGCCCGTCCCGCGGCCATGTATTCAAGATTGGCCATACCGAAAGCCTCAGGCGTCTCCGAGGGAAGGATCCCGAAATGGCACAGAGAGATAAGTCGGACGGGATCATCGGCATTGCGTATCCAGTCGATCCGCTCCATGACTCCCAGGCCTTGGGCCCTACGTCTTAAGGAATCTACGAAATCCGGACTGCCGGTGCCTACTATTTTCAGCCGCAGGCGGGTATCCTTCACCTCCCCTAACGCATCGATTAATATCTCCAGACCCTTTCCGGGGCGAAGCGTACCATGGCACATCGCCGTTATGGCCCCTTTTGCCGGCAAGGGCTCGCGCAGAGGAATCAGATTCCTACTGTTGAAAAGTACATGAAGACGCGCCGTATCAAACGGATAGCGTCCTTCCGGCCATGCGGATAGGAATTCACGCCGGGCCGAATCGGAAACGCAGATATGCGCATCAACCTGCCGATAGATATAGCGGCGAAGCCAATTGGTCTTCCCTTTTTCAGAGATATGGCGCGTGACTATTATTTTGACATCGGGTCTGCCGGCCATCTTGCGGGCCGCTATCGCGGTCAGTGCATCCCGATAACGATGGACATGTACGATCGTCTCCCCTACCGGGGCTTCCTTCAGGATCGGCTTCAAAGCCAATGACGAGAAAAGATCGGGATAATCCCGCAACGGGGCATGCTCGAGAGCGACCCCGGCTTCGGCAAACTGCCGGTCGATACTCTTGGCATCCCGGGTCAGGGCTATCACGTCCTCCCCCTCTCCGGCGTAATGACGGCAGATATCAAGGGCATAGCGTTGAGGGCCGCCCATGACGTTACCCGATACTATATGGATAATCCTCATTTCGTCTTAGACCCCGTCCCATAATAAATTATAATTCAAGGAGGTGGATTCCCGAGGAGATTCATCCCTCGGAGGGCCCTCATATCCGGAGGATCCGGTCAGGTTAATTCTCCGCGGTCAGCATTATCTTGATGTCGACGCTGGGCAAGGAAAGGAAGGAGGCGATAAGTTTATCGACGAGTTTGCCGTGGTAGGTAACGACACCGCACTGCACACCCTCCGAACTCATTATCATTCCTTCGAATCCATTCTTGATGATCATCTCGTCGAAGAAGTTGACCAGCACGTTGCTCATCCCCATCGCTACCGTGCGGGGCACCGCTGAAGAAGGATGCGAATCCTTGAAATTAAGCACGAAGGCAGAGTCCTTCATTATGCGGTTAAGCTTGTTGGGAAACTTGAAGGGTCGAGTGGTCTCACCGAGGATAAGCACGTCGGCTGTCTTACATTTATTATAGAGGACCCGCGGATGAATAGCGAGAGTCGTAAGGGCATCCCCGCAGAACTGGCGGGCAGCCTGCAGTGCTGAAATATCGTTGTTGACCAATGTCACGTTGGCGCCGGCGGCAATTGCTGCCTTGGCTGCATAGCAGACATCCATTCCTTCGCCGATGAGCAGAACTTCGCAAGGATTGATGCCGGCTACACCCGCCAGCAATACTCCCTTGCCTCCACCGAGATAAGACAGATGCTCCTGCGCGTATAGGATCGCCGCGCGACCGTCGATCTCGTTGAGGATGTTGGCGAAGACAGGCTCATCATTGTAGGAGTACATATTGTCGAGCACTCCGCAGGTGATCTGCAATTCGAGCAAAGCCTCTATGGTCGGCGCCTTGAAGAGCTCGTTGCCCATCATGCAAAGCAGGGTGGCTCCTTTCTTCATCTTTTTGACGTCTTCCACCTTGAGGGGAGAGAAAGTGAGCACCAGATCGGCCTTGAGGACAGCGTCGCGGTCAGTGATTTCGACGCCATATTCAGCATAAGCGTCGTCACTGAAACTAACGTCGATGCCCGCATCGGCCTCCATCTTTATCTTAAGGCCGGCTGAAGTGATAAGTCCGCAGGCTTCAGGGGTCAGAAGGAAGCGGGTTTCCTCGTCGTCAGCATAATTGGCAGGCAATCCGATTGTAAAATTGCCGTCACCTTCAATCTCGGTTATGACCCGCAGCTCAGGGTCAAGAACGTTAATATCTTTATAGTCCATAGAGGTTTTGGGTTGTATAGCAGCATGAGCCGAACGGCATCAGGCCGGGGATGAGCCGCAAGAGCTCGCTTATAAGAAATTGTTTCAATCCGGCAACCGTCGCAAAAACGTCTCCGATTGAATATTTTACAAATTTAACAAATAATCCGTCAATCCCAACATTCTCACCTTCTTTTTTTGCCCACCCCCTCATTTTTTCAGATTTTCCGCCCATCCCGCCACCCGTCCATAAGGGAAATCAAGCCCTTAGATAAGGGAAAAACAAAGAATAATTGGGGAGCCGAGTTTCCCTTCATATATAGAATTTTTAGAGGGCACTGTATAGAATTTTTAGAGTCCTTTGCTCCCGATATATGAAAAATAAGGAATTGCCGGGTGTACGACAATTCCTTCATAAGTTTTACTTGAGTCAAGCCTCAATATTACAATCCTATCAGTTTCTTGATTTCGGAAATAGTCAGATTGGTTGCTTTGGAGATAACTTCCAACTCAACCCCTTGATTGTAGAATTGCCTTACCAACTGCTTCTTTTCTTCAAGGCGACCTTTGGCTTCACCTTTAGCGAGACCTTTAGCGAGGCCTTTGGCTTCCCCCTTAGCGAGACCTTTGGCGAGACCTTTGGCTTCACCCTTAGCTTGGCCTTCGGCGAGTCCTTTGGCGAGTCCTTTGGCGAGTCCTTTAGCTTCACCTTCGGCAAAGCCGGCTTCGAGACCTTGTTCTCGGGCGAAGGAATGGTGCTGTAATAATCGCGGTAGGCTTTCAGTTCCGACTCGTATTTGTGCATTTCGTCTCTGGAGAGGTTTGCCATTCTCCCCACTTCTTCAACCCTGCGGAAGATCGGGTTGACGGTTGCAAAAGGTATTGTCTCCATATTCTTCATGTTTTAAAGAATCTTGAAACCGGGGTCGGTGGTGGGGTCTATGAACACCCCTCTGCCATAAGGATCAATCATATTCTTTTGTTTTCACAAATATAAGCATTATTTCTCTGATACGCAGATATCTATGTAAATTATATGTAAATAATAGGGTGAAAAAGCGGTATAGCTCTTTTTCACCCTATTATTAAAAATATATAGATATTTATTGTTACTTCGAGATGTTACAGTAATAAGTTACATATACTTGACTTTCCGTTTTTTTCCTTTATATTCCAAGGTTCCTTTCATTTGGCGAGTGTAGTCTTTTTCAACAACCTCTAATTCCAACTTCCCAATGGGTTTATGGTCCTCGTCATATATGGTAAGTTTAAGAAGTTTCTTTTTATTGTTATATGTGCCATCTACTTCCATCGGAGTGTCCGATTCCTCGTAGTTTGTGTATTGGCCGGTTACTTTACCATTTTCGATTGTCAGATCTAGATAGCCGTCGTGGTCAGAAGTACCTAACATCATTATAGGGGTGTCGGAGGAATCAAGTTCATTAGTCATGTCATCCCCGTCGGAGTCAAGGTTTATATCATCAGAGTTTGATTTTTCATGTTCATTTTCATTTTTGTCGACTACTTCCGACCAGTTATTATCCTGAGCCGAGTCGTAAGAAGATGATGAAGGAACGTTGCTAAAGAGCCAGATGATTCCGGCTACAGCCAATATTACCGCTATTGAGATGGCAGTAAATACGTATATATTCTTTCTTAGCCCGGCAGAATCGGGACTTATATCTGCGTATTCTTTGATCAGATATTCGTCAGAGAGTTTATTAAATTTATGAGCTCGAAGCTTTATGGTATTCAGATCTTCAGCAGAGAGATCGGGATACAAGGTTGTCAGGCGTGTAAACAGCTCTTCTTCCTGAGGGGATATAGTATGGTCCGTATTCATACAGTGCCATACGAACGTAAGTCCCTTTTTAGAGACAAACATTGGTTTGGACTTCTTTATCACTTCGTCCTCAGACATGGTGGAATGCACATTGACCAACTTATTGAAAAGCCTTGCACGCTTCTCAGGTCTCTTCTCCAACTCTGCCACCAAGCATTTCAGCACCCGTACCTCAGCAGGGTTCCAGCCATCGCAGCCGTAGATATATGCAGCCATTAAGGCCATGGCTTTAAGACGTCTTTTTTCTGAGAAAGCCATCTTATAGCGATCAACCTTTCCGAGTTTGAATTCTTCCATCACTGTCGGCACTTCATCGTATGCTGCCAGATGATTATTACCTAACAGATCGACCGTATACTCTTTTCCGTTAATGGAATAGCGAATTAATAAGTGATCAACCTCAGTGACGGCCATTTGCGATCTCAATCTTCCATCCGATTGATTAGCCGGTGAAAATGCTTCAGAAGAATTTATCTTTGCCAGACAATCCTTATATTTTGAGGCAAACGGACCCAATGACCTTTCCACCTCCTGATCGCGCTTTTCTGATTCATCGGTTGCAAGTATATTGAAGGACTCCCAGGATTTATAGACTCCATTAAATATAGTTTCCCCGGAAGCCTGAGCCAAAAATTCTTTGACATTGCAGTCGCCAAGTCCGATTGCACCTCTCGCATAATCGGTTGTGTTGGCAATTCGGAAGGTCTGATACCAGCCTGTCCCATCACATCGTGAGCAAACTACTTTTCCCGTTGCATCGCAATTCTGACAATCACCGGACCCGGAGCACTCATTGCAAGTCAACTTTCCTGATCCCCTGCAAGTCGTGCATCGTCCGGAACCATCGCATTTTGAGCATGTGATTTCTCCCTGCCCATGGCATTTTTTACAATCTCCGGAGCCTCCACATTTTGAACACTTTATCTCTCCGGAGCCTCCACATTTTGAGCAAGAGCCATTTGGCCCATGAGTCCATCCGCTACATTCAGGACATTTCTTATATCCTCTCCCGTAGCATGAGCTACATTCTGTACCGTTCGAATGGCGACCTCTCCCACCACACCAGCTACATTTTATTTCGGCTGTCCCGTGGCATTTAGGACATTGTCCGGTACCATGACATTTCTTACATCTTTCACCCCCTCTGCCATTACAAGATGTGCATCGTCCATTTCCATGACATTTATCACATCGTTCATGCCCGTGGCCATGACAGTCATGACAATCCCCGCTGCCGTGGCAGTCGTGACAATCATTTTCTCCTTCACCATGACACTTATGACATTTACCCGAACCGTGGCATTGGGGACAGTTTTCTTCCGGATCACAGGGATGAGTGTCTATTGTAGAATGAAGTATCATCCCATTTTCTTTAATAATATCTTTTCCCATATTACGCTACTGAACTTGATGTTATTAGGGTGGAAAGCAGTTTATAAATCGTCTTCATCCTCTTCATCGTCTTCATCCTCTTCATCCTCTTCGTCCTCTTCGTCCTCGTCCTCTTCGTCCGGATCATTAAGCAGTTCCCGGAGTTCATTTTTATTATCTGAAATCTTATCTTCAATTTCTGACTTTGAGCTTCCGTCTTCTTGTTGATCAAATTGGGGTAATTCCGGTAATTGGGGGAGTCCATTTAATAACTCGGCATAAGAATAGTCACGCGGATTGTCGGAGGAATCATCCTTACACAGTCCATCCCCTGCCTGTTCGTCGCGTGTCACTTCCACTTCGACATATTCATTCAATGCCTGAATTTTTACCTCCTTGGAATATTCCACGGATATAATATCAGCAAAAACTCCCAGATTGCGTAGTCCTTTGGCTTCTTGGCTGAATGCATTCAACACTTCTATGAAATCTTCCGGATTGGTAGATTTCATATTGATCTTTGTTTGTGCGAGCTCTACCTTCTTCATTATTAAGGAAAACAAATAGTAGGCCTACCTCCTTTTTAGCGATTCGGCAATTTCTTGTCCTCGATGGCAACCATGTCGTGGATTTGATATAGGGATATAAAAATAGCGTGGTGCCGTCCTTGCTGTTCGATCCCACGTCTTGAGGCCTTCGCATTGCCTGTCTTTATAGGAACGAAACAACAATGCAGAGGCCCACGCGATTATGTAAATAATTCCAGAAGTGAGATAAGCCTCACATGGAGGAATCTTCCCACTACTGTTCATTATACATATCCATGTGGCATCTACTGTTGCTTCTGTTCTGATAAAGACTTTCAGGAAGTTGCGAAGTTCCAAGACATCAGATCTGAAGCGTAAAGTAAACGCTACCCTTATGTTATTCGGTAGTCCCGTAGGGACATCCGACCCTGCAAATTTAAGCAATCTTTTGTAGTTGACAAAATAATTTTGCTGAATTTGCAACTTGACCTCTGCATTGTCAATGCAAAGGTATATTTTAGTATCGAATTTGATGTAACGAACAGGCGTTCATTCCGTTCATTAGGCTCACTGTCATGACCTACTCTTGCCTCCCATAGTTTGACCACCCCTTACATAACGCAAAAACAAAGAAAATTGGGGAGCGGAGGCTCCCATCATATATAGAATTTCAGAGTCCTTTGCTCCCGATATATGAAAAATAAGGAATTGCCGGGAGTACGACAATTCCTTCATAAGTTTTACTTGAGTCAAGCCTCAATACTACAATCCTATCAGTGCCTTGATTTCGGAAATAGTCAGATTGGTTGCTTTGGAGATAACTTCCAACTCAACCCCTTGATTGTAGAATTGCCTTACCAACTGCTTCTTTTCTTCAAGGCGACCTTTAGCGCGGCCTTTGGCTTCACCTTCGGCGAAGCCGGCTTCAAGGCCTTGTTCTCTGGCAAAGGAAACAGTGCTGTAATAATCGCGGTAGGCTTTCAGTTCCGATTCGTATTGGTGCATCTCATCTCTGGAGAGGTCTGCCATTCTCCCTACTTCTTCAACCCTGCGGAATATCGGATTGACGGTTGCAAAAGGTATTGTCTCCATATTCTTCATGTTTTAAAATATCCGTGACAGAACCCTCAGGGCAGGAGAGGCGTTTAGCCAATAAAAATTAAGCAAAATTTCAATAAAATCTTGAATTATGGAATTTACGATAGAGAGGGATCGGATTTTTGCTGAGGATGAGGACGGCAAAATGATCGCGGAAGTAACTTTTCCGACAGTTGACGGAGTGTCTTATATTGATCATACGTTTGTTGATCCCACGCTCAGAGGACAAGGAGTTGCCGGGAAATTGGTGAAACTTGCCGCCGACACGATACTCAGTGCCGGCAACAAGATCGGCGCTACCTGTTCTTACGCCGTAACATGGTTTGAACGCCATCCCGAATATCCCATAGTCTGCTCGGGTCCGGCCACCTACAGAATCCACAAGAAAAAATAGCTTAGAAGAACGTTCCTTCACAATTTTTGATAACCCGGTCTCGACGCAAACCGGCGGCTTATAATCCTATTGCGTCTGGCATATATCAGCCATTCTCCAAATCTAAAATCAGTGATTGTAATACCGGTATCAGGGCCGGGATGTCATTTTGAACTACATCCCAAAGAACTTCTGCACTTATGGAAAAGTAACCATGGACCAAGATATGACGCATTCCTTCCATTTGCTTCCATGGAAGTTGAGGATGAAGGTATTTAAATTCTTTAGTGATCATATATGCAGCTTCGCCAATGATCTCAACCATCTTTGAGATACCATAAAATAATATGCGATCTTCCTTTAGACCCCGTCCCACAAAAAATGTTAAATTCCGGGCGGTGAATTTTCGAGGG
>CAYTOR010000018.1:0-22983 GCA_964439505.1 uncultured Sangeribacter sp. | reverse complement strand
CTTCGAACAGCTCTCGCCTCCCCTCGAAGAAGCACTTCAGCGTGGAGAGGAAAAGGCTCTTCCCGAACCGGCGCGGACGCCCCAGAAAGAAGTATTTCGCGCCTCCTGCTATCAGTTCAAGATATTGCGTCTTGTCTACATACAGGAATCCTCCCTTACGCAGCTGCTCAAAGGATTGCTCTCCAACCGGGTATCTAACTGGCTTCTTCATCTTATCTCTCTTTTAAGGGGTTCTGTCCACAAAGTTAACCAAAATCCCCCACTTCTCCAAATATGCCTATCGACTTGCCCCGGTCTGCGAATGGCTGCTCAATCAGCGCTAATAATCCCTGCTCCCTTCCCGAACATCCTGAAAAATATATACTGAATATCCTGAGAAATATATACTGGAAAAATCCTTGTCTATTGCAGGAGTCGGAATTTTTCAGTATATTTGGGAATAATTATTAACGAGTCTAAATTGCTATGTCTGCTATTCTCCACTTCTTATTCGTTGTCTTTGCCAACATCTTCATGTTTGGTCTTCTGTTAGGGGTTATATATTGGATCATTCTGATTGTCTTCTACCTGCCTTACGCAGCCGCCAAGGGCAAAATCGGACGTCTTCCGTGGTTTTAATAATTTTTTGATTTTGGAATAGGGGTATTCTTCGAGTCATGACTCTATATAGTGAAGACGGCGGAAGAAGTCGGTGAAACTGATTGTCGATAATCCTGATAATGTATCGTCTATCCGGTGACAGCTATCGCTGACCAAGAGACTGTCATTATCGATCAAGACTGCTATTGTCTTTCAATAGACAGCTATCATCGATCCGATTTCCCCGGCTGCAGTCTTCTTCCGCAATTCGTAGAAATCATATCTAACTATCATCATGACCGATAAGATCAGACGTTCGCTTGACTTCGTTGTCAGGTATTATCGCCCGGGGGCTTTCAAGCCCGATCTGTGGGCGTTCGCCCCTCAAAAGTCTTTTTGGCGCCGCTATGCGGTCGCCGCATCCGTCGCCGGAGGCATCCTGCTGGCGGCCGCCGCTGTCACCGCTTATGTCGCTCTTAACCGGGAGGAAACGCCGCAAACCCCACTCCTCGACAAACCGGAACCCATCAAGAAAACCCCGGAAGTAACTCTGCCGATTACCCCCGAAATAAAGAAAATAGAGTTCAACGATGCTTCGCTTCCGGAAGTCGTCAAGGCTATTGAATCCGTCTACGGTGTCAAAGTCAACGGCAATACTTCGGGCCAGCCTAATCTGACCCTGAGTTATCAGGGTACGGCTGAAGACCTCATCTCTACAATCAACGACCTTTTGGGCACTAACCTATCCATTGAGAAATGATACGTCTATTGATAATATGCCTGCTCTTCTCAGTCTCCGCGTTATCTCTTGGAGCCCAAAAGGTCAGTATTCACGCCGATAATAGGCCCGCTGACCGGGTCTTCGCTGATCTGATGCGGCAAAGCGGCAAGAATTTCATATACCCCTCCGATCTGCTTCATTCCGTCAGAATCTCAGTCACGGCAAAAGATGAACCGCTGACCCGCGTACTCGACCGCATGTTGAAAGACACTACAATCGGCTACCGAATCCGGGGCAATAACGTCATGCTTTTCCGAAAAGAGCCTCCACGGCCTGCGAAAGCCACACTGAGCGGATTCGTCCGCGAAGAGGGTTCGGAAGAAGCCCTGCCGGGAGTTACAGTGACGATCCGTCCTTCCGGACTGACTACTGCCACTAATGTCCAAGGCTTCTACTCCCTTACCGTACCCGCAGGCGAGGTCTCAGTCTCCTTCTCTACCCTCGGGTATGACCCTCAGGAGATCAAGGACTTCCGTCTTTTATCCTCACGCAAACTGGACGTCACTTTGGCGGAAAGTGCCGTAGACCTCCAGGGAGTCGTCGTTACCGCCAATCCCAATTCCGATCGGGCGATCAACTCGGCGGAAATCGGATCTATGAATATCAGCCGCGCCTCCATCCTTTCAACTCCTGTTATCTTCGGAGAAAGCGACGTCATCAAGACGATGCAGTTTGAACCGGGTGTCTCAGCGGGAGTCGAAGGTATGGCCGGAATGTACGTCCATGGCGGAGCAGGCGACGAGAATCTCTATATGCTCGACAATATTCCCCTGTATCAGGTCAATCACTTCGGCGGTCTTTTCTCGGCATTCAATACCGAAGCCATGCGCAACGTCGAGTTCTATAAGAGTTCTTTTCCGGCTAAATATGACGGTCGATTGTCGTCATATATCGACGTCAACACAAAAGACGGGAACATGGAGGCCCACCATGGCGGAGTCAAGATCGGTCTGACCTCAGCGGCCGTCAACGTCGACGGACCGATATGGAAAGGCCATACCTCCTATTCTTTCGCAGCCCGAAGATCATGGTACGATGTACTGACTATCCCCGGCTGCGCCATATTCAACAGTATCAGCAAAGATGAGAAAGTTAACTTCGGATATGCCTTCACTGACATAAACGCCAAGATCACACATCGATTCTCGGATCGAAGCCGGATCTACGCAATGTTCTATTACGGAGAAGATTATCTCAACTATAAGAATGACTGGAGATATTATGACGGCACTGAATACGAACTCTCCAAAGCCGGACTCCGTTGGGGCAACATCATCGCGTCGGCCGGTTGGCAATACGTCGTGTCCCCTACCCTGTTCGGTGAAGTGACCGGCGCTTTCACCCGCTATGCCTCCCGTCTGAAACACTCCGAAGACTGGGGAACAATACATAACGATGTCAAGACGACAGATAGCTACGACGAGACCCTCTCCAAAAATCATATCCATGACTGGATATTAAAGGCCGACTTCGATTGGCGTCCTCATCACTCCCATCGTATCACATTCGGCGCCGGCTACACCCGTCATTCCTTCCTCCCTTCAAGGACCTCGCGCACACTCATCAGCGGGGAAATCTCCTCCTTTATTCAGGATAGGATCCACTCTTACGGAGCCAATGAATTCAACCTCTACGCCGGCGCCGACTGGAGTCCGGTCTCCTTTATCCGCCTCAACTACGGCCTGCACTATTCCCTCTTCAATATTGACGGCCGGACTCATAACAATCTCTCTCCGCGCGTATCATTCCGCTATCAGCCCGCTGAAAGCTGGGCTATCAAAGGGGGATACGCGCGTACGGTCCAGTACGTCCATCAATTACTACAAAGCTCCATATCGCTGCCGACCGACCAATGGGTCCCCATCGTCTGCGATCAGCGACCGCAGACTGCCGACAAAGTAGCCCTCGGCGGCTACTACACTCTCAACCGGGAATATACCTTTTCTCTGGAGGGCTACTATAAATGGATGCATAATCTCCTGGAATATGCCGATGAGTACTATCTCCTCCCTCCCGATACCGAATGGGCCGACAGACTTACCGCAGGGCGTGGCATTTCGAAAGGTATAGATTTCAAAGTGAGCAAAGATCGCGGAAAAATCACCGGGCATGTCGCCTATTCCCTTCTTTGGGCCAACCGCCAGTATCCTGACAAGAACGGTGGGCGCCCATTCCCCGCGCGCTTCGACAATCGCCATAAGATCAACGTCATGCTCAACTGGAAAGTCAATGAGAAATGGGAGATCTCGGCCGCCTGGACCGGCATGAGCGGCAATCGCGTGACGCTACCCATCCAGATGTGGGAAGACCCTTCGCTTGCCCCCTGGAATTACGACATGCCGCTTGTCACAGAAGAAAATAACTTCCGTCTCCCCTTCTATCATCGCATGGATCTGAATTTCCGTCGTAATACCCGCCACGGCTACTGGAATTTCTCACTCTATAATGCCTACTGCAATATGAATACTATCGCCGTCATCCGCGATTTCGACGACGGCAGTTATGATCCTTCGACAGGCGACTGGGTCAGCAAACCTGTCTTCAAAAAACTCAGATTAATCCCGATAATCCCCTCCGTCTCTTACACATGGCTATTCTAAAACACCTTTACATATTCGCTCTCCTCTTTCTACTCAACATGAGTCTGACGTCTTGCTATCAGACCTTCGAACCGGACCTGAAGGCCGACCCGGTCTTATGCATGAATTCGGAAATAACTCCCGGCAATCCGGTAATCCTCTATCTGACGCGGACCTGGAACTGGACGGAGAATTCCTATAACGGAATGGATGTCTCGGTCCGCGACGCCGATGTACGCCTCTATGTCAACGGCGAATATCAGGAGACGCTGATTCCGGACGAAATAGACAACGGTTATAATCCGGGGTCACCGTATCCGCAATTCCGCCCATGCTTCCGGAGTGAGTATCTACCCGTCTCCGGCGACGTCGTCAGACTGGAAGCTTCTTCCCCGAAATATGGGAAGGCAGAGGCGGAAGTGACCATCCCTCATCCGGTAAAGATCGACGATATCGAGATCGGAAATCTTGAAGTGTGGAGCTATGGAGATACGTCGGGGTTTCCCGCTGTAGAAGACCGCTGCGAATATCTCATCAGTTACAGGGCTTACGTTCGCTTTACTGACCCCGAGCAATCCGGTGACTGCTACGATCTCGTCGTCAATACTACTCCATACTCCGACTTCGATAATCAGGCGACTTCATACGCCTACATCTTCCCGGATTTCGACGACGAACCCCTTTTCACCGAACATGTCTCCGTGCTGGAATCCGCCATTACCGATGCTTACGACTATACCATCTTCTCCGACCGCCAGATCAACGGCAAAACCTATCCTCTGAAGGTCGGGCTTGAGAAGTGCGAGTTTTACTATCGGAATCCCGACAACCTGCCGGCCCCGAAAGAGTATGGAGTTGTCTTTCAACTCCGCCATATCGATGAGTCCTACTACAAGCATGTCATCTCCGTCTGGGAAGTCAATCAGTCGATTTCTGGCGCATTAGGGGGTATCGGTCTGGCCGATCAAGTCTATCCTTACAGTAACGTCTCAACCGGCGCCGGAATAGTCGCCGCATACGCCGTCACGCAAGTGACCGTGCCTTTTGTCGAACTGATCTCCCGCAGTCAAAGACCTTGAATCCGGATTCTTATTCTTTGCAACATCATGCGCCCGTCTGATTTTAAGAAATTATATTCCAGGCTCTATATGCCTCTTTGCATGTATGCCCTTCGGTTGACTCAGGATACAGATTCAGCCAACGATGCCGTGCAGGGTTCCTTCATGAGCGTATGGGAAATGCTGCAGGAAGGTAAGGAGATCCGGAATCCGGAGATCTATATGTATCGTGTCGTGCGCAACTCGGTCTTGGCCCTTATGCGCACTGACAACCGTTATGAACCCCTGCCGGCCGACTCAGAGGAAACGGAGGTCACCGAAGAAGAGATAGATACTGCAGAACGCGATGCACGCCTCTGGATGGCCATAGACTCCATGCCTCCGCGACGGCGGGAGATATTCCTTCTCAGCAAACGCGACGGGCTCACCTACACAGCCATTGCCGAAGAACTCAGCCTTTCGGTCAAGACAGTGGAGAATCAGATGTCCAAAGCCCTGGCCACTCTCCGCGCCGACTCAAGCCTACGCTCATCATCCTTTGTCATGCTATTCCTTTAGCCCCGTTCCACTCAGAGGTGCTCCGACTGCCAAGAGTCGATACGGCGGTGCTCCGATGAGTAGTTGATGCCGATGGCTATAACCGTACGATGGTCGACGGTCCAGGGTAGGGCGTACTCCTTGCGCTTAATCTGCTCAAGGGCCTCCTCGGCCGTCTTATCGTATTTCAGTTCCATGATGTAGACGTAGTCGGGGGTGCGTACGAGGATGTCGATGCGCCCGTCGGAGGTGCGGTATTCGACCTCCGTCCGCAACCCCACGAGCTTGAAGAGGATGTACAGGGCGTTGCGCACGTCCTTCTCCCCCCGGATCTCCATGTCATAGGACATACCGGCAAAGAGCGACTGCAGACGCTTCATCATCGCATCCACCTCCCCGAGCTTCAGCTCCGCTACGAGATCGACCACAAAGACAGCCGCGCTTTCTTGATGGAGATTGGCGTAGAAGGGAAGAATGTAGTCGAAGAAGCCTTCGGCTACCTCCTCGTTAGGAATCCCAAGATGGTAGAGACCCGTTTCCTCGTCGTATCTCTTGATGGTCAAGTAGCCGGTCTGGTAGAACAACGCAGCCGGATCCATGTGGTCCAGATCCAGACCCGACAAGCCTGCAGCATTCTTTCGGACGGATGTCAATCTCTCCAAGTCAGTATGCTCCCTCTTTAGCTGTTCGACGAGCAAGGTGGGCGTGCCGGTCTCTATCCAGTAATTGAGGTAGGTCCGCTTGGCAAACGTGTTCAGAAGCGAGAAAGGATTGTAGATATCTGGGGAAATCTCCGCAAAGTGATAGCCGTCATACCGGCGCTTGAGCTGAGCGACCACTTCATCGCATGTTTTCCCTCGAAATTCCCCAAGAGTTGCTATGCCCTCCTCGAAATTGTCAAGGAGTTCCTGCTCGGTTATACCACATACGGCCGCATAATCGAGATCGAGAGAGATGTCGGAGATGTTGTTGAGGCCGGAAAATACGCTAAGTTTGCCGAAGCGGCTCACTCCGGTCAGGAAGACAAGCCGGATGTACTGCGCCGAACTCTTGAAATTGGAGTATAGGGCAGCCAGTGAGTCGCGGTACATCTCAAACCGCTCCCGGTCGTGCAGGTTGTTGACTAAGGGCTTGTCGTACTCATCGACCAATATCACTACTCCCTTTCCGGTTGCTTCGTGCGCAGCTCGGATAACCTCGGAGAAACGCACCGCATGACTTCTTACCTTAGGCTCTACACCGTAAGTCTTCTCCCATGTAGATAGCCTCTCTTCAATCAAGTCTTCAAGCTCGATGTCGTTACGATACCTGCCGACGTTGAGGTCGAGATACAGCACCGGATACGGCTCCCAGTTCCAGTCGGTGGAATCGATGTACAGCCCTTCGAACAGCTCTCGCCTCCCCTCGAAGAAGCACTTCAGCGTGGAGAGGAAAAGACTCTTCCCGAACCGGCGTGGCCGCCCCAGAAAATAGTACTGGCCTCCCCCGGCAATCATTTCGAGGTATTGGGTCTTGTCCACATACAGATATCCCCCTTTGCGCAGTTGCTCAAAGGACTGTTGGCCGACCGGGTATCTAACAGGCTTTTTCATCTTCACTCTCTTTTAAGGGGTTCTGTCCACAAAGTTAACCAAAATCTCACACTTCTCCAAATATGCGTATTGAGTTGTCCCGGTCCGCGAATGGCTGCTCAATCAGCATAAATAATCCCTGCTTCATTATTGAATATAATAAAAAATAAATACTGAAAAATCCCGAGGAGGATTGCCGCCCTCGGGATTTTTCCTGTATATTTGGCCCCGGACCACGCATCAATTATAGTCCGATAAGTGAGAGAAGTTGCGGATGGCGGTTCCATGAAAGGAGGGGAGCGAAGAACCTGCGTAGACGATTGTCTTGGTTTGCGAAACCTCAGGATAGTTCTTCTCAAAATAGTTGAGACCCTTAGTGAAATCAGGATGGAAGGTTGAGGATGATTTTATCTCGTAGCAGTCATAGCCCGAGCCATTCCTAACCATCAAATCCACTTCGTTGCCGTTTGAATCACGATAGAAATACAGTCCGCCTTCCCCACCCACATTCAGACGATCCTTCAGAAAGTTCATGATGACCATGTTCTCAAACAAATGACAACGCATCTTATCACGCGCCATCATCTGCGGGGATTCAATCTCCAGGAGATATGAGGCCAGACCGCAATCGGTAAAATAGATCTTTGGACTCTTAGTCAGTCGTTTGCGCGTGTTGGTGAAAAAGGGAGGCAAAAGATAAATGAGATAAGAGGCTTGAAGTACCGTCAGCCACGCCTTGACGGTATTGACGGCTACTCCCAACTCGTTGGAAACCTCGGAGGCATTGAAAATTGACCCGATACGTGCTGCGCAGAGCCTTATAAAGCGCTGAAAGAGATCGAGATCTTTGATGGCCAGGATATCCCGCACGTCGCGTTCAAGATATGTCTTGATATAGTTCGGATACATTAACCGGGGGATATTTTTACCGCTCCATACAGCAGGATAGAAACCCTCATATAGTAACGCATCCAAACCTTTCTCTTTGTCGAGGCCGGACACTTCTTCAAGACTTAATGGCAGTAATTCAAAGACCGCAGTGCGCCCCGCCAGACTTTGGGAGATATTTTTGAGCAAAGAGAATTGGGAACTCCCAGTCAGGTAAAACTTCCGATCAGGATGCAAATCCACAATCCCTTGAATATAAGAGAGAAGATCGGGAATATTCTGTATCTCATCTATGATGACCCCGGAACTGAATTCACCTAAAAAACCTCTCGGATCCTCTATAGCCTCACGCCGTATATCAGGATCTTCAACGGAGACATAAGGTATCTCGGGAAAGAGATGACGGAGGAGGGTTGACTTCCCTGACTGACGTGGCCCGGTAAGGGTGATCACCGGGAAATACTTCGCGGCTTCCATAATCGACTCGCTCATAGCGCGCCTTATATATCTTTGTATCATTTTATGCAAATTTTCAGTAACACTGCAAAATTACATAAACTTATCATAATTTCCAAATTAAATTCGACTTGCCTCGGTGCGCGAAGCAATGTGGAAGTTAACTCTGGACCCACCCTCTTATAGCCATAATTATTTGCAGAATGCCGCCAAGCAATTACTTCTGATTACCCCGAGCAATCAACTTCATTTTGACTTACCCTTCTTTTATGACTTTTTAACTCATTAAAATTGAAGACCTTCTTGTCAAACTAAATATTTTTCACTAAATTTGCAAATGCAGACCGCATCGAGAAGCCCCGGTCCGGGGTAAAGAGAGGCGGGAGGCAACCAGACATACTAAAAAGCGTTTATCCACGCTGATTCTTGACAGTCTGAAATTCTCGCAAAATTTCATAATAAAGTCAAGGATTGAGCAGCGATAGATGCCCATGGATATGTATACGATGCATTCGGCTGTGTAGCTTGAGAAAGCTATAGCCGAACGCTAATGATGCATATACAGCGTAGGGCTTCTTCGTTGCCGTCCGACTTTATTAGGGCAATGCGAGAAGCCTCAGACTGTAGGACGGTAACTGATACAGACTCCTACGCTTTTTTTATTTGCATATCCATCTAACGCCAACGAGAGGAGGACGGAGGCAGTAAGACATTAATGACAACCTCGCCCGATATTATTAAAGGCCGTTCAACCGGAAGTTGGACTATCTACATTGTAGCTATTTCATTGACTGTTATAGCATGTGCTGTAGCAGTGATATTACGCTTATTTTCTACCACTGATCTCCCGTTTCAAACTTTTGCCGCCCTCATTGGGGTTATCATAACAGCTATTATAACCGGAGTCCTATTAAAAGGTCAAAGTGATGCGGAACGCCGCCTGAAGGAACAATCTGAAATTTTCAAGGAGAAACTCGCAACCTACAACCGATTTCTTGACTCCTTGCGAAATTACGTTACCGAATCTACGGAAGCCAATAAGAAAGACGTGATTTTTCACGCGATGGCTATCAGGATGCACACAAAGCCTGATACGGTCAATGCCCTCGATAAGAATATTATTAAGTTGATAGAGAATACAGGTACGGATACGGAAGTCCCGGCATTGGTAGAATCCCTAAATGAGATTGCCCTCATATTCGGCAAAGAACTATACGGGGAGTCTATGCTTCCAACCACCGATCTCCACTCTTTTATCTCTGCAATCTCCGGAAGCCAGGAAGAACCATCGGAAGAAGAAAAGCTCATTGAAGCTACCGAAGAAGAAAAGGAGGATTCTGACAATTTGCCGGAACTCTCACTCTCCGACTGGGATGAAAAGGTAAGAGAACTCCGAACCAAAGGATGGGAAGTTAAAGAAGGTAATGACTCTTTGCAAATTATCTCCTCCTCTTCACCCGTAGAAATTTCCATTTACCGCAAAAAGGGTAAATACAGAGTAGAAGTATCCAAAGATGGAGACAACGGTTTTTCTCAATTTTTAAAAGATAGTTTCAAAGGAGCTCGACGCTACGGAACATGGTGGCGTGAGCTTCCGATCTCCAATTACGGTGTAACTGAAGGGACTCTCCTTACGCAACTCCCTACAAATGACCGCGCTCGCGCTTCAGTGATAAAATGGATCGATAAAATCATCAATATCTTATAATATATGGTACATATTGAATCTGAAATCAACGCCCTTCTCCTTTCCAATCAGCCCACTTCCGGAGTCGGGAAAGCCTTATTGAAGGCAAAAAATGTCTTAAACAGTTCTCATCACATAGTAGATTCCATCCATTCCTTTGGGAAAAACCTCAGTGACGAGGTAGGAGGTGTAGGCGGAAAAACTGCCGGATGGATAGTCGGGAAAAGCACCAAGATAGTCGGTGGAATAGGAGGAAAGGTTTTGGCCGGGACTTTAAAAACTGTAGCAGGTGTAATCCCGGACGAGACTAATCCCAAAGACATTGCGACGGATCTTAAGATCGCTTCACTGGTTGAAGCTTATCCGTTGCCGACCGACAAGACGCAACTTCTTGAGTTGCTGCAATGGATCCATGGACATGTCAATTCTTCAAATACGCCATACGGTAAGTCGACCATCAAATCGCTTAAAACTAAGCATCCCCACGTATGGAATGCGCTTAAAATAGCAGCTGAGGACGATGATAAAATTTTAAAGTTAGCGAAATCCTACGCCCCGAAAAAGAAATTCGGTCTTTTCTAAAGTCCCCTAAAGTACCCTCTTACCCCAATTATATTTCTCTATAAATCAAAAATGAAGACTTTAGCTAAACTAATTTTCATTTGTAATTTAGGGATTGTTATTGCTATAGCCATACTTGCATGGATCTATATCGGTTGGCAAATTGGTTTAGCCGGCCTTATAGCTGTGATAGCGTTTCTGATCGGATATTCGCTTTCTGAAAAATTTGCAATTTCCCGCCGCGATAAATATGTAAGATCAGAATGGGGCGTTTTCCGCAAAAGAATGAGATGGGCATGGAGTGGGGCCGCGATTATCTATGCCATATCATACATCATTATTGCATGCCTTTGGGGTGATGTTCTTGGCGTAATGCCCAAGTAACAAAAGCATCCAAAGCCTCCTCAAAATCCAAGGAATCAAGATTAATCAAGATCAATCAGGCGCAATCAGGATCAATCGAGATTAATCAGGATTAACCAAGCCTAATCAGGATTAATCAGGAGAATCGAGATTAATCAAGATTAATTAGGATTCATCGCGATTAATCAGGAGAATCAGGAGAATTGTGAATAATCAGGCCAAATCAGGATTTTCCTGATTTGGCCTGATTATTCTTTCAGGAGTTGACCTATCGCGAGGGAAGAATCGGGTTAGGCGAGGCAGGCGTCAAGATCGGCGGAAATCTGCCGGCGGTCAAGGTCGCGTCCGATGATGACGAGCTTGATCATCCGGTCGCCGTATTCTTCATCCCAGTCGCGCCGAAGAGCGGGATCGCGGGCCATCATTATTTCCAATTCTTCCTCCGGCGCCGTGGCATACCATTGCCCGGCCTCCTTGAGGTTCACCTGGCGTCCGGCCGTCTCGAAAAGTAGCGACATGTCGCGGTTCTGACTGAAGTAGATGACACCCTTGCTGCGGATTATATTCTTCGGCCAGTGAAGATTGACAAACCGGTCGAATTTGTTGAAGTCGAAAGGACGCCGACGAAAGTAGACAAATGTGCCGATCCCGTATTCCTCCGCTTCCCCCTCTCCGTGATGATGGTGATGATGATGACCGCAACTGCACCCTTCTTCATGATGACATTCGCAGCCGTGCTCATGGTCATGCTCATGGTGGTGCTCATCGTTATGCTCATCGTTATGTTCATGGTGGGATTCATGCTCAGTTTCCGGATCATATTCCCCTTCGATTTTCTGCACCCAGGTTGCTGAGGTCGCGACGTCTTCAAAATCGAATTTGCCGGTAGAAATGATATCGTCGAGCGGGACGTTGCAGTAATCGCACTCTATTATCTTGGCCTTGGGCTGCAACGCGCGGATGACCTCCTTGATTTCCGAGGCTTCTTTTTCCGTCACCTCCGAGATCTTATTCAGAAGGATGATGTTGCAGAATTCGATCTGCTCTATGATCAGGTTCTCTATATCCTCTTCATCAATATTTTCTTTCTGAAGCTGACCTCCGCAACCGAATTCATCCTTGAGTCGGAGCGCGTCTACTACCGTCACTATAGCGTCAAGACGCGGACGGATCTTCGGGGCTTCCGGACCGCCGGGCATCTGCTGCATTGCGCAGATCGTCTGCGCAATGGGAGCCGGTTCGCAGATTCCGGAGGCCTCTATGACGATATAGTCAAACTGACCAGTGGCAATCAAGTCATCGAGTTGCTTGATGAGATCATATTTAAGCGTGCAGCAGATACATCCGTTCTGCAGGGCTATCAGATCGCCGTTGTCATCCTGCCCGACGATGCCCCCCTTCTGAATGAGATCGGCGTCAATATTGACTTCACCTATATCATTGACAATTACGGCAAACCGGATACCTTGACGATTTGTAAGGATATGATTTAAGAGAGTGGTCTTTCCGCTGCCGAGATAACCGGTCAGCAAGAGTACGGGTATTTCCATATATCGATTATTATTATCAAATTGATAGTGATCGCAAAAGCCCAATGGCCTTTTCAAGATTTAAGGGGTTAAGTTATGCTATATAGATATAACAAATATTGCCCTATCTATTCCTACGGAATCTGAACATTCGCGTTTTAAGATTCGTTTAAGATTCGGGATTCCACCACAAAGGTTCCACCACAAAGTTAACAATTATGAAGGAAATATTAGAATTCCTCCGGGAACTCGCCGCCAACAATAACCGGGAATGGTTTAACGCCAACAAGGATCGCTATCTGAAAGTCAAGGAGCAAATAGAATCCTTCACTCAAGACCTTATCACTATGATTGCGGAGTTTGAACCCCAGGCAGCGTATCTGACCCCGGCGGATTGTCTTTACCGGATCTATCGCGACACCCGCTTCTCCGCCGACAAGACTCCTTATAAGACTCATATCGGAATTTACATCAATCCCAGAGGGGGAAAGAAGAGTGAATACTGCGGCTATTATATACATATCGAACCCGGCAACTGCCTGGTTGGAGGAGGAGCATGGTATCCGGAAGCCCCCTTGTTGAAGGAATACCGGAAGGAAATCTACGACAACTGGGAGGAATATCTGGAAATCATTCAAAATCCTGACTTCGCGAAGCATTACCAGCCCTATTGGCAGGAGCCCCTGAAGACCGCTCCGAAAGGATTTCCGAAGGATTGGCCTCATATCGACCTGCTCAAACCTCGCAGCTTTGTCTACGGATCCGCGCTGACGGATAAACAATTCTCTGCGCCGGACCTTAAGAAACGTCTGCGCAAGCTCTTCCTCATCCTGAAGCCCTACGATGACTTCTTCAACTTCACTCTCGAAGAGCATCCCGAACTCGCTGTCCGCTCCCCGCGGACCCGCAAATAATCCCCGAATCGCGAATCAAGCATCGCGGATCAGGAATCGCGGATAACCGAGTGGAATATGCCCGGGCGCCGTCTAAACCTTTAGTCAGCCGGCGGCGTTCTATAGATAGAAATCAACCATGTAGCCCATGAAAGGCAGTCCCATGTTCCGGATTGTTTCTTTGATGGAGTTGCTGATGTATAACCTTATTTTTTAATTATAGTATGAAGACATTTCAATTCAGAATAAGCGAGGGCATCCCCTCTCTGGCAGTATTCATTCACGCAGCAAGTCAGGACGCAGTCGAGATCAAATATCTTGCGGAAGGTCTGCGCAAACATTTCGGCGAACGCATCAACATAATGCGAGTGGATGCTTCCTACGATCATCGTCTTAAGAAGGAATATGACATCAAGACCTATCCTACCTGGATCCTCTTCAAAGACGGTCAGGAACTCATGCGCGAATCCGGAAATAAGACTCTCGACGAATTGATCCGGCTCGTGGACCGCGCCCTGTAAGAAAGTAACGGGAAAATATTATAAATACCATAAATATCAAAGAGATTCCATTTCGCGAAATGGAATCTCTTTGATATTTATGTAACTATGACGAGTAACAGGAATAGTTCCTACGGATTATTTGCCGTTGATAAATCCGGCGAGCCGGTCATAGAAAGTCGGATCTTCTCCGGTAGTGATATCTACGATCTTACCCTCGGGATTGATGATGACCTTCGTCGGGAATCCCTCCACGCTATAGTCGCGGAGCAGCTGTCCGTCGGTCTGATCGTTATAGACATTTACCCATGGCAACTCATAATTCTTGACACCGTTGCGCCAGTCTGACTCAGGTTCGTTGCAATCGATACCGATAACCTCAAGTTTGCCGGCGTATTCCTTATAGGCCTCTTTCAGCGCCGGAATACCTTTGACACACCATCCGCACCACGTGCCCCAGAAATCCAATACTACCCATTTACCGCGGAAATCAGAAAGACTGACATCCTTACCGGCGATATTCTTAAACGTGAAATCGGGAGCATCCTTGTCGCCGCGCGCTTTTTCGGCCCGCGCCTGCTCCTTGGCCTTCATCTCTTCCGACACTTCGTTGGCTCTGGCTACCTGATCATCGATGATCGGCATCAGCATTGATTTGCGTGCTTCGGGAGTAAGGTTATCGTAAGTCTGCTTGAAGGAATCCCCCTGAAGCTGAAACATTGCGTAGATGACGGCCGGCGACTTCGGATTCTGTTTGATGAAAGTCATCAACGCATCGTTATAATCGATCATATATTGGCGCTGTTGATCCTGAGTGAGGGTACCGGCCACCATAAGAGCTTGAAGCTTCTGATCGAGAGGATCTGTAACGGCATTGAGTTTTGTGATATCCTCCATCAATTCCGAACCCTTGACAGTATAGGCCGGTGGATTAAAGGAAGTGATGTCAAGTTGCAGCGACTGACCAGGCTCCGCGTAGACTTCGGCGAAGAGATTCTCGCCAACAGCGATGATATATCGGGCCGGTCCGCGGGAATCGACAGGAATGGCTACCTTTCCGTCCTTCACTTTCAGCGTATCAGTCTGTGTCTTAAGATCCTCAAACTGACGGGCCTTAGCCATATCCGAGATAAGGTCAATATTGACGGTCACCTCGTCAGGAGCACCTTCCGCTGGCATTGTAACCGTGATTTCTGCTCCGTCCTTATCATGGGAGCAAGCAGTCATCGCAAGGACAACTGCTAAAAAAAGAAGCAATTTTTTCATCTTCATTATATAAGGTTATTTTAGGTTTATTCTTCACTATAACAGCAACAACCTCACCCCTCAGAAAGTTCTGCGATATTTTTTGTAGAAAGTTACGAACAATAATTCCCTCAATATTGTCTCTAAAATAGAACTATATCGCAACTATACTTTACTTGACTATGAGAATGGACGGACGCCGCCAAAGCGGCAATGTTGACGACCGGCGCGGACAGCGTATGTCCGGCGGTAAAATAGCAGGAGGAGGCATTATCGGAATATTGATTATCGCCGCGGTGACCCTATTCTCGGGTGGCAGCATCGGCGACGTGCTCAATAACGTCATGGGTTCCGGACAATTATCCTCTACCCGACAGACCACTCAGACTGACTATCAGCCCGATGCCGAAGAGGAGCGGCTCGCGACCTTCGCCTCTCAGGTGCTTGCCGGCACCGAGGACGTCTGGACCGAAGAGTTCCGCCGTCAAGGCTGGGGGGAATATAAAGCCCCGAAGATGGTGCTCTTCACGGATGCCGTCTCCTCGGGCTGCGGCAACGCTACCTCCCAGACCGGACCGTTCTATTGCTCGGCCGATCAGACAGTCTATATCGATCTCGGATTCTTCAAGGACATGAAAAAACAGATAGGCGCCGACGGCGACTTCGCCTACGCTTACGTCATAGCCCATGAAGTAGGTCATCATGTCCAGTATCTACGCGGTATTCTGACGGATGCCCATCGGCAGATGAATCAGGTCAGCGAGACGGAAGCCAATAAGATAAGCGTGCGGCTCGAACTTCAGGCCGATTTCCTTGCCGGAGTCTGGGCAAACCACGACAACAAGATGTTTCAGTCTATCGAACCGGGCGACATAGAGAATGCCATCGATGCAGCCTCCAAGATCGGCGACGATTACCTCCAACGTAAAGCCTACGGCCGGGAGATGCCGGAAAGCTTCAACCATGGCCGCTCCGAGCAACGGGTGCGCTGGCTGAAGAAAGGGATCGACACTGGCGACGTCGCTTACGGCGACACCTTCACTCCCTCCTATTCCCAATTATAGCCCCTGATTATAGACCCTCCCGGTCCGGGTATACCAATAGAAATAAATGTAATATGGGGACCTGGCATGCCATGTCCCCATATTATATTTATTTCAGTATCGTCCTGTCTTAATATCTACGGCGCCAGCCCCAGCGGCGCGGAGAATGATTCTCCTGCCATTGCTCTATTGCCTCTGCCTTTTCCGTCAGGCGCTCAAGACGCAATCCATACAGCGCTTCCAGTTCATGCGACTCTATGTAGAGCTTTGCCTCGCCGAGGTATTTCTTAAGGCTCGAACGATAGGAAACTCGCCGATAGCGCTCTTCAAGCCAATCGGCCATCCGCTCAGGAATGAAGAGCAATAGATCCGCGACCCGCTCCGGCTCATAACATATCGTCATGAAATCCTTCACAATCTTGTTGATGGTCGGGAGCGATGGCGAACGTCGATTGACCCCCTGAGGAGTAAAAAACTGTCGGTCGATCAATTTCCGGCACTTCTCCAGCTCCTTCTCGGAATCGGGGTTCAGCCAATACTCAAGATATTCTTTCGCTTCCTTGCGCGCGTCGTAAAGTTCCATTACGACGTTGATTATCTCATCAGGCTCCATTCCGAGGAGCGCTTTCTTTAATTTTAACTTACTCATCTAAAAACATTTTCTTTGCTGCCGGTTTCAAGAGCGAAGAAAGTTCGGAATAAGTGAAGAATACGGTCGGTTCGCCGTCGGAATAGGGAGCGATATCATATATCCAATAGATGAACTCCACTCCATCCGTGGTCAGACGGAATTGCTTTGTAGTATAGAACTCATCCTTTTCCAGCTGGATATCGACACCCTGCTCCGTCAGGCGGTTATAGATAGCAGGCCGAAGCATCTCGGTAAATCCATCGGTAAAGATGTCCGTCTGCAGGATGATCCTTCCCTTCTCTATATCATAGTTCAGATACCCGTTGGAAAACGCCGGATGCGCAGCGCCCTCGGGATAAGAATAAGTATAACTTCTGAAGACTGCGAATTTGGGAGTCAGGAGATCCAGGCTTAAGACATGATTGAGCACGCTTCCGGGAGTTTTGGCCTTCAGGCTGTCGGAAGAGGCTTGCTCCTTCGACAATTCCTTAAGTTCGGGAGGGAGGGCTACCATAAGCTTTCCGTCCGCATCCTCCTTAAGATTGGCCAGAGCCAACAATGAATCCCGAAGAAGGGTGACATCCTTGTCCCCTAACTTCTCCGGCAGGACCCCGGTCAGATTGACCGCCCAGCGACCGTCGAAGTCATGCATGATCGCACGCAGGGAGTCACTGTCCGCCCCGTCGGCAGTCGTTGAGAAATTATAGGAGGAAAAACTCATATCCCCCTTATCCTTGCCGCCGCACGCCGAAAATCCTAAAACTCCGGCGACGGCTACCATTATCATCAGAAATATCCGAAAGTTCTTTTTCATCTGTAAACTATTACTCTCTATGTCGCAAACAATTATATAATAATTCCTTTTCTACGCGGGCGCAATGTATTGCGCCCCTACTTCTTCGCCAAATCCTAATCCGGGCCCTGCTTCTTTGGCGAATCCTGGTTCTGTGGACGCGATTTATCGCGTCTCAAAGTCCCGTCGCAACCGGATTGGCGTAAAGCTTACCAAGACATTCCCGCGCCACCGCCGCCGGAGCGGCCGCCTCCGAAGCTGCCTCCGCCGCCTCCGCCGAAGCCTCTGCCCCCGCGCGACGCCATCCCGCCGAGTATTGCTCCCGCAGCTATCGCCGCCGTAGGATCCGCTTTCTTGGGGATACGATAGGACTCGCGCTTGGTATGACGGCAGAACTGACATTGATAAAGACGCTCGCCGAATCCTTCTCGCTTCGTCGTTGGAGGCTCGACAACCTTATCCATCACCAGATTCATAGCTATCGTATGGCAGTTGGGACATTCCTGATACTTCAGCTGCTTCTCAACGTATGGGAAACGTTCGACCGTCCCGCACTCGGGACATAACCATACGTCATAATCGACAGTGCCAAGTTTTTCCTCGAAATCCTGCGAGGGAGTCAGATAGTCGTTGTCTTCCTCTTCAGAAAGCTTGGTCATCTTGGAGCCGCAAGTGTCGCAAATTTCCTTGACATCGCGCGCATGTCGATAAAGGGCGTAGGCAATAAGGGATATCGGAAGAGCCGCTCCGCAGGAGAAGACCGCTCCCCACCAGTAAGTCCCCATGTGGGTGCGCCAGGTCATCGCACGGCGATAATTATCGCGTCGACGCGTTGTGCAGAAGTCTACGATAAAGAGCACCAACGTGAAGAGGAAGACGCAAATTATCACCAGGAAGAGGAATGACATGAAGACATTACCGTCCAGGGCCTCCATGCGGCCCAGTGTCGAATCGTTCTTGCCGCTCTTCAATTCCTCTGCGACCTCCGGATTTTCAAGCACATTGCATATTGAATTAACGGCATTGAAAACTCCCTGACTTATATTGTCATCCTTTACAGCAGGCCGCACATTATTGCGCAGGATGCTCGCGCAGACGGCATCCGTCAGGATTCCTTCCGCCCCGTAGCCAACCTCTATCTTGGCTTTCCGCTCATTCGGACAGATCAGGAAGAGTACCCCGTTATCCTTATCCTTCGCCCCTATGCCCCAGTTATTAAAGAGTTTATAGGCATAATCCTCAACGGAAAGTCCGTCAAGGTTGCCGACGATTGCTACGGCCATCTCGCAGGTAGTCGTCTTCTTAAGATTCAGAATCTCTGCATTTATCTCCCGGCGGGTCTTGGAAGAGAGCAATCCCGCAGGATCCGCGACAAAATTATTCGGATCGTCCTTGTTGGGACGGGGAATGGAAAGCGGAGCCTGCGCGGACATCGCGAGTCCGCATATTACGCACGCTATCAGAAGCGTCAGGCGAAGAAGTCGAGTCATATTGTCGTTATTATTGTTTCTGATGTAAGGGTGAGGGGAATGATCCCCGCGGTCAGTTAATTATTTCAGTCAGGAGACTTCTCTGCCGGACTTACACTGCAGGGAGGGTAAGGCCGTTGAGTTGCCTGTAGAGATTAAGCGCATAGACATCGGTCATCCCGCTGACATGGTCAAGGACGCCCTGAATCCGTTCGTACAGATCTCCTGAGCGTATTGAATACTGCGCCGGAACTTTCTCAAAGAGCAGACGCGAGAAATTCCTGTCAGGATGCAAGGCGGCTTCAGTCAGATTCGACAGAAGATAGGTCAGAATCCTGTTGCCGGCGATCTCGATGTCGACAACCTCCGGACTCCGGTAGATCTTCTCCCAGGCCGTCGCGCTGCAGGCGGCATACGCCTCGCTGAGCCGCGAATCCATCTTCTCGACCAATGCTCCCGTCTCCTGGCCGGTCATGATCGTGTTTTCCAGTTCGACGAAGGTCCTCGCGCAATCCTCTACCATTGCCCCGATGACATTGGAGCGAAGATAACCTATCTGCTCATTAGGATCATGGAGGCGCTCCATCATCCGGAGCATCCCTTGCCGCCGATCATCTGAAAAGAAATTAAGGAAGAGTCGCTTGACTTCATCCGTAGACAGAATCTTAAGCCTATGGGAATCCTCTATATCCATTACCTGATAGCAGATATCATCTGCGGCCTCTACAAGCCATACCAGCGGATGACGCGCATAGCGGCCGCTGTCATCCCTCGGGATACCCAGTGAGTCGGCTATCCCGACGAAGATCTCCTCTTCGGTCTCAAACCATCCGAATTTCCCCTTCTCCCCGGCCATAGTCGAAGGATAGGGATATTTGACGACCGCGGCCAAAGAGCTGTAGGTCATCGCAAATCCCCCCTCCCGGCGTCCCTCGAACTGATGGGTCAGCAGACGGAAGGAATTGGCGTTGCCCTCGAAATTACTCAGGTCCGACCATTGGCGCTCCGTCAGTAAGGGGCGCAGCGAATTTCCCGCGCCTTCGGTGAAAAAAGTAGAGATGGTCTTCTCCCCGTTATGACCGAAGGGGGGATTACCGAGGTCATGGCTCAGGCAGGCTGTAGCTACGATATCCCCGATATTCATCAGGGGCCATCGCATGTCAGCGTCAGGATAACGGTCCTGCAGACGCAGAGCGACCTCATTGGCCATCGATCGGCCCACTGACGACACCTCAAGACTATGGGTCAGGCGGTTATGCACGAAGATACTCCCCGGAAGGGGGAATACCTGAGTCTTATTCTGCATCCGTCTGAACGGGGAAGAGAAGATCAGACGGTCATAATCACGCTGGAAATCACTGCGGGTATGGCGGCGCGGATCGTGGAATTCCTCCAGACCAAGACGCTTATCGCTTATCAACCGGCGCCAATCCATCCGGGCCGACGCAGCCTCTCCCGGCCGGCTTGCGGCCACCGGGGTCTCCTGCGATGTAACACTCTTGGCTTCCATAAGCTACTTTTCCGGATTGGTTTTCGGTCAGACCCTGCAGGGCCTGATTACAAAATTACGTTAAAATTTGAAATAATACAACGTATTTGCGCGTTATCTTCATAAGTTTTGCCGATTTTTTTGAGATTTTTCATAAATGACTTTTCAAAACCGACATATCTCCCCCCTCATCGTGCCTCTGATCATTCTGTTCGGATTGCTTGGTGTTTCCCCGGCTTACAGTGCGCCAAGAGAAAAACTCTATAACCGCCCTTACGCCGACCAGAAGCGCCTGCATCTCGGATTCTCTGTCGGCGCGCATTTCCAGGACCTGTCGCTGACCCATAACGGTCTGGTCACTCCCGACGGACAGCGCTGGGTAGCCGAAGTCCCCTCTTTCTCACCGGGATTCTGCGTCAATGTCTTAGGCGACCTCAGACTACATAAATACCTCAACCTCAGGTTGACTCCGGGAATGTACTTCGGTTCGAAAACGGTCAGGATGATAGATTTCAACGCTCCTCCGGGGGGCTATCCGGTCCAAGGGGACAATGAGGATAATTTCCTCCCGACCTCCGCTACTCAGGATATCAAAAGCGCCTACGTAGTCGTCCCGCTGGATCTGAAAATCTCAGGCGACCGGTTGGGGAATACCCGCCCTTACGTGACTGTCGGAGCGATGGCCTCGTTCGATGTCAGTAAAAAGCGGTCGGACTACCTGATGTTCAACGCCGCCGACGCGTATCTTACCGTAGGACTCGGATGCGACTTCTATCTCCCTTTCTTCAAGTTCATTCCCGAAATCAAATTCTGTTTCGGACTGACCGATATCCTCCGCCATGACCGTCCGGACCTTGATCTGGATCCGAACACTTTCAAAATGACTCAGTCGCTGGCTAAAGTCAAGTCGAATATGGTCGTAGTCAACTTCTATTTTGAATAAATGAATCCTTCCCTGCCATATATCTTCCGTCTGCGGCGCAACGCGATGCGCCCATTGATGCTCATCCTGACATTATTGGGTATCCACCTTGTTGCCCGCGCTCAGGCTGAGCCGCAGCTGACCCAATATTGGGCTGTCCCGGCCTATTTCAACCCGGCGCAGACGGGCACGTCCGATTTCGTCCGCATTCGCGGAGGGGCCAAACTCCAATGGCTCGGTATCGACAACGCCCCGAAGACATTTCTGGCAGCTGCCGATTCCCCCTTCAAGATCGGATCCAAGCGCGTCGGCATAGGCGTCAATTTCTCCCAGCAATCGATGGGTCTTTTCTCTAATCTGCAGGCCAATATCCAGGCCTCCTACAAATTCAATCTCCTCAAGGGCACATTCAGCATCGGCGTCCAGGGCGGATACTACAACTCGAAATTCAAGGGCTCGGAAATCTATATCCCCGACGACGACGATTATCATCAGGGCTCCGATACTTCCCTACCCTCGCAGGATCTTACCGGCAACGCCTTCGACTTCTCGGCCGGAGTCAGTTATACCCATAAATATTTCTCCGTCGGAGTCTCCGGACTCCATCTGCTCCAGCCGACCGTCAAACTCAATATAGAAGGTTCGGAAAATTCCGAAAGCCATGAATACGAGACTTCTCTCCCCAGAACGCTATATTTCATCGCTGACGGCAATATTCCACTCAAAAACACGTTATTTGAATTGCAGCCCTCTCTGCTCGTGCGCACCGATTTTTCTACTTTCGGAGCCGAAGCGACTGCCAGGGCGCGCTACAATAAATTTATCTCTTTCGGAATCGGCTACCGCTGGAAAGAAGCCGTCAGCGCAATGATCGGCGCAGAGTTCAAAAACTTCTTCCTCGGATATGCGTTCGATTATCCCCTCTCCGCAATCAACCGGGCTTCCTCGGGAAGCCACGAGATCATCGCCGGATATTCGCTCAAGCTCGACTTCTCCGGCAAGAACCGCAATAAGCACCGTTCAATCCGATTAATGTAACACCCTCTCAGCCTATATGACTGCAATGAAAATTATGAAACTGAAATATCTCCCCGTCATCCCGGCCATTCTTTCTCTGGCTTCGTGTGCCGCTCCCAAAGGCGGCGGCGCCGGAGGCGAAGTGACAGGCGTCGGCGGCTCTTCTTTCTCCGAGCCGGCCCCCTACGGAATGGTACTCGTCGACCGCGGCGCCTACGCCATGGGACCCGCGACCGATGACACTCTGCGCGGCATTAAGGCCAACCCCCGAGGAGTCTCCATCGACTCGTTCTGGATGGACGAGACGGAAGTAACCAACTCGAAATATAAGCAGTTTGTCTTCTGGGTCCGCGACTCCATCATCCGCGAACGCCTTGCCGACCCCGCTTTCG
>CAYTOR010000017.1:0-23214 GCA_964439505.1 uncultured Sangeribacter sp. | reverse complement strand
GTCGCCGGTCGACTTGGTTGCCTGCCAGTTGGCGTAAGTGCCGAGGTCCTTGATGTAGAAGACTTTGAGGTCTTCAGTGACGTCAAGTGCCGGGATGTAGACTTTCAAAGTGGATCCGAGAGTGATATCTTTAAGGGAGGTTTCGCGGACGTTGAAGACAGCCCAATGGTCATCTTTCTGGATTGACATGATGGGAGCGCCCGTAGCGACGAGTTCGCTGACATTGGGGAAGATGACTGTCACTTCGCCGTCGCAGGGAGCAAGGAGATATGTATCTTCGAGCAGGGCGTCGACTTCCTTGATGCTGCCTTTCGCTACGTTGACCATAGCCTGTGAGGCCTGCTTGTCTTCAGCCTGCGGGCCGGCCAGGGCCAGTTCGTACTGGGACTTGGCGGCACTTTCCGCAGCCTTGGCAGCCTCGTAAGCGGCTTTGGCTTCGTCGCGTTTCTGCTCGCTGACGACTCCCTCCTTGAAGAGGTTGTCGAGGCGCCGATAGGTTTTCTCGGTGATGCCCGAAGCGGCCTGTGCCTGAGCCCAGAGGTCTTTAGCGGAAGCGACTATCTGAGAGCGAGTCCCTGCGTCGACCTTGCGGTTGGCGGCGGCAGCCGCCTGCTCCATGGCCTCGGCCTGAGCGAGTTTGGCATCTGCAAGGGAAGAATGGATATGGACGAGAGTGTCGCCCGTTTTGACGTGCTGACCTTCCTCGACGTAGATTTCGACTATGCGTCCGGGAAGTTTACCCGAGACGCGGATTTCAGTGGCTTCGCCCTGACCCTGAATAGTGTCAGGTTCCTGCTTGATGAAGAGGAATCCGGCGACGGCCATAGCCGCTATTACGATGATGATGACGATGAGGGTCAGGATAAGGAGCTTATCTTTTGGAGTGGCGTTCTCCTGAGGATTATTTAGATTCTGTGACATATTCGGTGGAGGTTATTGGTCTTATAGGACTAATTAGACTAATTGGTCTTATTAGACTAATTGGGCTTATTGGTTGTTGGGGTTTTCTGCTATCTAATCTCTACGGGGGAGAGGGTTCCGAGGACTTTGGAGAGGTAGACGTCGCAGAGGCGGATGGCGATCTGGGCGTCGATCTTCTCGGAGTTGGCCGCTAACCAGGCGGTCTGGGCGGCGATGACGTCGTCGGTAGTCATCAGGCCCTCGCGGTACGCGAGTTGGGCGCAACGGAGGTTCTCCTCAGCGGACTTCATATTGGATAGGGTCATTTCGTAGGTCTTGACGGCCTCATCGAAAGAATACTTCGCTTGATTCACCTGCAGATCGATTTTCTCCTGAAGGTCTTCGAGCATGATTCGCTGAGCGTTGGTAGTAGCCTTAGTGGAGCGGTAATGGTTATAGTCGCGTCCCCAATGCCAGATCGGAATTGTCAGGGTCGCCCCGATGCTGAATCCACCGCCGAATTTCTTTTCGAATCCATGGTTGACATTAGGATTGGAGAAACTGTAGCTTCCGACTGCGGCGATCTTGGGCAACATCGCTCCCATGGCGAGTTTTTCGCGCGAACCGAGCATGTTGATACTCTGGCGGATGATTTCCAGGTCGCTGCGCCGGGCGTAGACATCCTCCATATTATAGGATTGAGGGGCGATCGGTGTGGCTGCGGAGATCGAGCGTTCCCCTTCGTCGGCGAGGGTCATCCGCTCGTTGACGGGGAGGCCACAAATCTGGGCGAGGGCCATGCGCGAGAGGGTCAGTCCGTTGTCAACTTTGGTCAGCATTATCTTGGCCTCGTTAAGCTTGACATCGACTGTCAGCAGATCGGCGCGGGTTGCGACTCCTTCGCGCAGCATCGCATCTACGTTGAAGCGCAGGGAATCGACCAGGTTGACGAAACTCCGGGCGAGACGTTTCTTTTCATCAAGAGAGACAACGGTCCAATATGCCTGATCGACGCCAAAGATTACGTCCTGCACTGCGGCGCTTTTAGCGGCGTAAGCGATATTCTCGGCATATTTAGTGATATCGTTCATCGCCTTGATCATACCTCCCATGAAGATCGGCTGGGTCAGAGTGAAGGCTCCCGCGAAGACATTATGAGTGTCAAACTGCATAGCCTCCTTCGGGATCAGAGCTACTTCCGTCGGGATATATCCGCCGGTCGAGGGGTCCTTGATGGGGGTACCGTCGGGAGTAGTCAGGACGTTGTATTTAAAGGTTTGGGTCGCCGGGTCGAAACTCATGGTAGGGAGTTTGGCATCGGCGCCGAGGAGTTCTATCTGATGCTGGTTATACATATAGCCTCCCGTGAAGTCGATTCCGGGCAGATAAGCGGCGAAGGCCGACTTTCGTTCATATCCGGCGCCCCGGATGGCTTCGTCAGCCATTCGGATTGCCTTATTGTTGGCCAAGGCCATATTGCGGCAAGAATCGAGGGTTACTGTCTGCGCTCCGGCTGTCGCGGGGAGCAACAAAGCCGTTGCCAGAAGGCTATTTAAAGTGAAGAAGAACTTCATATTGGGGAAATTGATCGATTAGTTGTCAATTAATAATACAAAATTAATGTAAAAATTGTTTAAAGCGAAAATCCATAGACAAAAAGTAAGAAAAATGGCTGAAGCCATTTCCCGGTAAAAAAGGAAAAAGTAAGGAAACCGCGGGTAGCGGGGTAAGCGGAAGGCCATAAAAAATCCCGGCTCCGGATGGAGTCGGGATTCTTATTGATTTTCCGAGTCGGCTCCCGGAGGGGGAGCCGTCGGATCAGGAGTGTCAGGGTAACCGGATTACTTCACCATTACCTTCACGGTAGCGTCGCCGAGCTTAACCAGGTAGATGCCTGCCTCCATAGCGAAGGACTGGGGATCATTGCTGATTGTAGCCTTGGAGAGTACGCGGCCGGCTGCGTCGCAGATAGTCACGTTCTTGCCGGCTGCGCCGCCGATGACGATCTTGCCCTTGCCTGCGCTTACGTACTGTCCTGCTTCGAGGCCTTCGATGCCGTTGGCTACGACCTTGGCGGGGTTAGAGAGCGGAGACTTGAGGATATTGTCGCCGGAGATGACGTTGGTCTTCACGTAGTAAGTAGCTTCGCGACCATCGGTAGAAGCGTGAGTGAAGGCGTTAGCCTTGATCTCCTGCATTACAGTCTTCGGTTCTTCGCCGGGATAAGCGACGAGGACATCGTAGGAATCAACGTCGATCATAACCGGATTGACGGGAGTGTAGACGATATCGTCGATCATCGCGCCAAACATACCGAACGAAGAGTAGACGAATGCGAAGTACTTGGCATCCTCAGGCAGAGTGAACTCGAGCTGTTCCCAAGTTTCCGAACCGGACTTGGTGAAGTTGCAGAGCCACTTGAAAGAGCCACACTGACGCGGAGCAGTATCCTTATTGTCAAGCTCAACGTCGTCGGGGTTGAGGGTAGTGTCGGTAGTTGAGTAGAAGATAGCAATAGTCTCGGTATACTGGGAATCGAGAGTATTCATCCAGAAGTTGACTTTCGAGCCGCCCTTTACTTCGGGCGAGATGAGGAAGTCCATAGCGCGGGTCGGCTTGTCGGTAGAAGACTCGTAAGCGACTGAGCGGGCGAGGAATGCCTTGTCGCCGGAGCGCGGGCAGAGACGGGGTTCATCCTTGCTCTTCATTTCCTTGGCGTCCCAGATTACCCAGCCTGCGGGCTGATCGTCACCCTGCCAGCGGCGGTTGTTGATGCTGAAGGGTTCCTTGCCGTCGATGTCGGCAACGGTCCAGGGACCAAAGTTCTCGTCGAGAGTGAATGCGGGATAGAGCTCGCCGGATTCCAGACCTTTCTCCTTATTGTCGGGCAAAGACCAAGTGAGGTTGACATCGCCCTTTTCATCGCGGGAAGCCGCGAGGTCGCGGACGATAGGCATCGGAGAATCGTAGTAGAGTACCTCGTAATACTTCGAATTGTTGCGGGCGTTCTGGTCTCCTTCTGCTTCTGCGGTAGCGTAGACAGTAAGGAAGTCATAGTCCGTGATGTAGTTTTCGAGGATCTTGAAGGAAGCGGTGGTGATGAATTCCTCGCCGCTACGGATACGTTCGATGTCGAAGACCTTGGTCTCGAGGATAGTGTTGTCGCCTTCGAGTTCGACAGTCAGTTTGCCGCGGCCGTTTTCAGTACCGTTGTTGGTCACGGTGATATCGAAGGTTGCATCTTCGCCTACGAATACGCTGTAGGGACCGGTAAGGGTAGTGAGCTGGAAGTCGTTTTCGATCTGCTGCTGTACCTTATAGCTGTCGATGATTACATTCTGGTTGGAAGAGATGAACGCGCGAACGTTGATCTGCACCCAAGGCTGCTCGCAGAAGTCAGCCGGGAGGGAAACTTCCCAGTCTTCCCATTGTCCTTCAGCGGGACGGGAGGGTTCGAGTTCGGCGATCTTGCGGTATTCCTGGTTGCCGTAAGAGCGGCCCCAGAGTTCCATGTGGCCTGCGGCCGGGTTATTCCAGTAGCGGAGTGTAACGCCAACCTTGGGATCGTTGATGGTAGAGACGCGCGGAGAAAGGAGTTCGCCCCAGTTCTTGCCGGCGGATTCAGAAACCGCGCGGAGAGCGCCGCCTTGCCCGAATGTGATGCCGCTGCCCGACAGTTCGCTGGGTTCGGTCATGTGTTCCCATTTGACGCTCTTATAGGGAGCGACAGTGTTGGTCATCCATTTCTGGAGGGTGAATGCGGAATAGCCCCATTCTTCCAGGATGGGAGTGTTGTAGGGTCGGCCGAGGGTCTCGCTTACAAACTGACCGTTGGTCGAGATGCCGATTTCGTTGGTCGCAACAGGACCGAAGTAATAGTAGTTCTGCGGGATGTTGCCTACAGTATAGGTGTAGGAGAGCTCCTTGCCGGCAGTGCCGATTTTGGAGGATCCTGCGGTAGATTGCGTGTAGATGTCGTAAGTGACCTCATTGGGATCGACATAGCCGCCGTGTTGTCCGACGTTGCCTACGGCTTCCCAGCTGACTGTCAGTGAGAGGTTGTCTTCGGAGATGTGGATGCCTGTCAGAGTGGGAGGCAGCGGATTGTCATAGCCTGTATATGTAGTGAAGACCTGACGGGAGCCGGATCCGTTCTCATTTGAAGGCGTGATGAAGACGTCGGAGAATCCGTCGACGTCGACAGCGAGGAGTGTCTGTACCTTATCTCCGGGTTTGCCGGTCAGGACAGAGGGATTGGAAGCGGAAGCCTCCGTATGGATTATGAGGGTGACGTCCTGATCCGCGGGAAGCGGATTGCCGGTCATGTCCACGGTAGGAATGGTGGCCTCTACAGTGACGAAGAGCTCGCCGTATTCGGCGGGAGTCAGTACAACTTCAGTCAGTTCGCCGGGAGCTGCAGTAGAAGAGTTCTTGGATTTGCTGATGCGGAAGTTGCGGAGGCTGATGCCGCGGTAGAGATTCTCATTGCCGGGCTTAGCGTAGAAGCCGATGAAATAAGTGCCGGCTTCAGGCACGGCGAAGCTGACTTCAAGGTCAGTCTCTACCGGCTGTATGCGACCTTCGTGAGAATAGATCATCTTGGTCATTGCGGAGGGGACGGGGTCCTTGCCGATCCAGATTTCAGTGTTGTCTTTCTGGATGTTGTTGCGGCGCGCGTTGGCGTAAGTCACGATGAGGTTATAGACGTCCTGCGCGTTGTCGAAGTACATCGGGGGAAGGAACAGCCAGTCGTTGGGCTTTTCAGTGTATTCCTGAGTGTGGATCATCCAGTTGGCGGGTTCGGTGGCTGAAGCGGAGTAATAAGTCCACTCATAGGCGTCGTTGTTGACGTTGAGCTTCTCAAAGAGAGATGCTTCCCCGGCAGTCGGGGCGATTGTCTTAGGAAGCGAATAGCCTTGTCCGAGAACCCTTGAGAGAGCCTGGGAATGATCGGAAGTCTGACCGTTAGCCGTAGCTGTGACGGTGATTGCCTTGCGGCCGTCGGCGGGCTCGTTGAAAGTCATCGCGTAAGAGTTGCCCTTGATGGGTTCGGAATTATGCTTAACGCCGTCGACGTATACGTCGTAGGTCACGTTCGAGAGGTCGAGGTAAGCGTTGTTGACGCCGGTAGCGACGGGAGTCTTCCAAGTCAGTACGCCGCCGATGTAGCTGAGGCCGGTGGGAGCGTAAGGCTGGTCATTGCCGATATAGATACGCTGGGAAGCTACCGGGCCGTTGAGGTCATCGAGCGAGCAGTAGCCCTTGATGAAGTGAAGTCCTTCGGGGAGTTCGATTTCATTGGTGACTGTCTGGCCGGGAGCTACTGTAGCTGAGTATATCTCGACGTCGTCGACAAGAATGTGCATTACAACGTCCTTGTCGAGTTTGATGCCGTTATAATAAGTCAGAGGAGCTGTGAAGGAGTATGTGCCTTTGGTCTCGGCATTCTTGAAGTTAAGGACGGGCGCATCCATGAGGGCCGGAGCATCATCCTTTGCATATTGGTCCGCGCAATAGAGGTTGCCGACCATTGCGAGCGGAGAGATGGGAGCGAGCTCGACAGCCTCATAAGTCTCTGTGTCGATAGAGCAGATAGAGAAGTATCCGCTTGTAGATCCAAAGACGAAGAGGATAGCCTTGTCGTGGGGGGAGTAGCACATTGCGTTGCTCTGCATCGCGGGAGGGAAGCAGAAGTCTTCCATGAAGTCGTCGTATTCGTTGAGAGTGACGACTCCTTTGCGCTGAAGGTCGATTTCACACAATACACCCTGGGTCTTGAGACCATAGAGGGTATCGTCTTCCGGATTATAGCAGATGCCTGCCATCCAGTCATTGACCGCGCCGCCGACATTGAACAACGGTACGCCTACCCATTCTTCGACGGGCTTGGAGCAGTCGACCATCATCAGGCCGCCGCCGACACCGGAAACATTATCATACGAAAGGCCATAGACTACATCATGGATGGGGTCGTAGGTCATGCCGTAAGTAAACATGGTGAAGGCGTCCGCATCCGAACCGAAGTCAAGAGCGGTGAGCGTGCGTCCCGTAGAGATGTCGAAACGCTTCCAGATGATTTTTGCCTCGTGAGTGACCATGCCGATCTCATCGTAGACCATCTGGGGGATGTAGAGGATATTGTCACGAATGAAGCCTGACTGAAGGTAGGCCTCGTCGTTATTTGTCAGGGTAGCGGAGCGCCAGATTCGGCTGATCGTGCCGGAGAGCACGTCGAATTTGCCGTAATAGGCATCTCCATAGGAAGTGATGCCCATAAAGTTAGGCACGGTCGCGTAGATGTTTCCTTCCGGATCCCAGGGGGTACGGAGGATTTTCTCCGGCCTCTGACGCAGGGGCGTCAGGGCGGGCGCGTCGGCGGCATTGAGCTGGGTTGCGGGGTTATGAGCCTGCAGTTCCTTTACGAAACGGAAGAAATTTTCGCGGGTCTGCTGCTGCGCAATCTGCTCAGCCGAAGGCTTTGCAGGACCCGGATCAGGATAACGCTGAAGCTGGGCCGATGCAAAAGAAGCAGTGAAGATGGCTACCATCATCACGACTGTCTTAAGAGCGTAGTGAAAACGTTTCATTGGCTGATTATTGGTATATTAGTATTTATTTGGTATATTAGTATTTATTTGGTTAAGTTATCTCGTTAAGTTATTTTCAGCACCTTTTTTTCTGATTGGAGTCGGAAGAGCATGGTTGCTAAAAATTTCGGTGCAAGATAAATAAAAATTGTTAAATCCGCAAATTCTTTAATTGAAATTTTCAAAAATGAGTGCACAAACAGAATTTCAGGTGGTCTTTTGGGCTTAAAATCATATTTATTAACCGAAAATTCTGTACATCAAACGCAAATATACCCTCGATTATTATATTATGCCGATTTGCCGGATTCATTATTAATTCCGAACTTTGCATTATAATTCCGATCTTTTAACTGATTCCTGTAATAAATATTTGATTCTTGCGGCTATGAAATGGATTCGTTCCGTATATCTGCGTCTGCCCCGGCAGTACCGTCCGGAATATTCGACCCTCATACGGCTTGGTGTCCCGGTGATGGTCACCCAGTTAGGTATCATAGTGGTATCTTTCGCCGATACGGTGATGGTAGGGCGCTGCGGTACCCGTGAACTCGGTGCGGCGGCTTTTGTCAACTCCATCTTCACCGTAGTCATAGTCATGCAGCTTGGATTTGCAAACGGCCTGACCCCTCTGATCGGTGCGCTGTTCTCACGCGGCGACCGCCCCCGCACTTCTCAGATGATGCGTGCCGGAGTATTGGCGAATCTTATCCTCTCCCTGGTTTTCACAATGCTGCTGGGTGGATTCTATTTTTTCCTTGGCCGTCTCGGACAGCCGTCAGAACTGATGGATCTTGCCCGGCCCTACTATCTGATAGTCTTGTCAACCCTGCTTCCCATGGCGCTGTTCAACGCTTTCCAGCAGACTTCCAACGGCTGCACCGACACGGCCACTCCAATGTGGATCATAGTTGGGGCCAACATCCTGAATATAATCGGCAATTATCTTCTGATCGGAGGAGAGATGGGGTTCCCGCGTATGGGGCTTTCAGGCGCAGGAATCAGCACGATGATAGCCCGATATCTGGCGTTGGCTGCGATATTGGCAGTCTATTGGATCAGTAAGAGCCGGCGCAGTTATATCAATGCGTGGCGGAGCGAGGCCCGCGAGGCCCTGAAGCCCGATATTAAGAGAGTCTGGGTGACGTCTTATCCCGTCATGATACAGAGTGGCATCGAATGTTTCTTATGGAGTTTCGGAGGGATCGTCTGCGGATGGTTCGGGACTATTCAGTTAGCCTCCTATCAGGTCATCCTGACGATTTCGCAGCTCGGGTTCATGCTCTATATGGGCTTCGGGGTAGCGACGTCCATCCGCGTCGCAAACCTCACGGGACTAAAGGATTACGCCGGAGTCAGGCGCACTACCGTAGCCGGCCTGCATCTCATTCTGCTGTTGGCTACCCTCTCCTCGCTGCTCTTCTACTTCTATACCGATTCGATGACGTCCTTCATCACTCCCGACCGGGCCGTAGAGTTGGCCGCGTTGCCCCTGATTGCGCCCCTGATACTCTATCAATACTGCGATGCGGTGCAGCTGACCTACGCCAACGCCCTGCGCGGCACTTCCGAAGTGAAGCCACTGCTCTGGGTGGCGGTGGTAGCTTATATCATCATTGGTATCCCGGCGATGCTCTGGCTTGCCCAGGGGTTGGATATGGGCAACGTCGGGGTCTACTACAGTTTCTCGATCGCCCTGTTTGTAGCGAGCGTAGGCTTATGGTGGAGTTTCCGCCGGACCCTCCGCTATCTCTCCACCGGAAAGTAAAATTCTCACCTTATCGACTGCTAAGAAGGGTGAAATTCTGCCCTTTTTACTTAGTGAGAAGGGGGGATTTCTAACAAAGATTAATAATTAAGGAGAATTTTAAGAGATTTTAAGACTTTGAAGTTTGTAGTCACATAGAAATTTAGTTATTTTGCAGTATGGGAAAAATCATAGCAATAGCTAACCAGAAAGGAGGGGTCGGAAAAACGACTACCGCGTTCAATCTCGGGTCATGTCTGGCCCGCGACGGCAAGCGCGTGTTGCTCGTGGACGCCGACCCTCAGGCCAACGCGACGAGCGGGCTTGGAATAGATCCCGCGTCGTCGGAGATCAGCGTCTATGAATGTCTCGTCGACGAATATCCCGCGGCTGACGCAGTGATGGCTACATGCGTCGAAGGGCTTGAGATCATCCCCTCGCGCATAGACCTTGTCGGGGCTGAAGTTGAATTGATGAGCCGGCCCGACCGAGACCGGATGATGTCGAGGGTGCTGGCTTCAGTCAAGGATGATTACGACTACATACTGATTGATTGCAGCCCTTCGCTCGGAGTCATCACGGTAAACGCCCTTACTGCCGCCGATTCAGTAATCATTCCGGTTCAGGCCGAATATTTTGCTCTTGAAGGCATCTCGCAGCTCCTCAATACGATACGCATAATAAAGTCGCGGCTCAAGCCCTCACTCGAAATAGAAGGTTTCCTGCTGACAATGTATGATGCCCGGCTGCGCCTGGCCAATCAGATCTACGAAGAGCTCAAGGGTCACTTCGGCGACATGGTCTTCAAGACGGTAATCCCGCGCAACATCAAGCTTTCGGAATCTCCGAGCCACGGCCTGCCCGTCATTCTCTATGACCCTGAGAGCCGCGGAGCGATCGCTTACGGCCAGCTCTCCCGGGAACTGATCAACCGCCATCGGCGCGCCAGATCCAAAGCCAATGCCTGACGGCAGGCGAGACAGTCAGGAGATTGACGTTGTCAGATCACATAACGCCGCTCTCCACTCCTAAACGCTCTGAAACACAATGACACCAAAACGCAATGCACTTGGCCGGGGCCTCGACTCCCTGATTTCCATGTCGGAAATCCGTACGGACGGGTCTTCAGCCATCAATGAGATAGAAATAGACCGGATTGATCCCAATCCCGACCAACCGCGCCGTATCTTTTCTGAAGAGCTGCTTCAGGAACTCGCAGCCTCAATACGCGAATTAGGCATAATCCAGCCTCTTTCACTGCGGCGAAATGCCGACGGCAGATATCAGATCATCGCCGGCGAGCGCCGCTGGCGTGCGGCAGGAATAGCCGGACTGACCACAGTCCCGGCCTACGTGCGCACAGCCTCCGACTCCGAAGTGACCGAGATGGCCCTGATCGAGAATATCCAGCGTGAAGACCTCAATGCGATCGAGGTCGCCCTCGCTTTCAAGAAACTCATCGACACATACCGCCTGACCCAGGACCGTCTTTCCGAACGGTTAGGGAAAAAGCGCGCTACGATCGCCAATCATCTCCGGCTTCTCAAGCTCCCGGCTGAAATCCAGATCGGCCTGCGCGACCGCAAACTCGATATGGGCCACGCCCGCGCGCTGCTCTCCGTCGCCAATCCCAAAAACCAGCTCAAACTCTATAACCGGATCCTGAAGGAGGGACTTAGCGTAAGAAAGGTCGAAGAACTCGCCCGCGAAATCAATGAGGCCGAAAATGCCCCGGTGACCGAGCAGCCGCGCAAGCAGCCCGCAACGTCGGCCGGCAATTACGATTTCTTCGCCAAAGAACTCTCCAACTATTTCCCGACTCCCGTCAAGTTCCGCCGTCAAGACGACGGAAGAGGCACGATTACCCTCAAATTCGAGTCCGACGACGAGTTGCAGCAACTCGTAACTCTGTTCGAAAAATTGAAACAACAGTGATATTCCGTCGAGAAAAGATACGTCGTTTCGGCCTGCGCGGCATGCCCGGTCTGATTGCTGTCGCGTTGCTCTTCCCCCTGGGCAGCGATATGGCCAGTGCGGCTTCGGTGGCCCAATCGGAAGTTCCCGATCTCGAAGCGGAGATCCTTGTCAGGCAGCCTGAGCAGGAAGCGCCCGCGGCCGAAGATGAGGTGCCCCCGGCCGATGCCGAGGCGATCAATGGGGTCGCTGACATCGCGGACACGTCGGTTAATCCGGAGGGTAATCCCGCGGGGATGAATAGCGCGGAGATCAATCCCGAGGCAGGAAGTCTTCCGGAGGGGGAGGAACCGTTGACGGTTGTGACCGATCCCTCCTCACCTTACGGTCTCGACGGCAAACGCGTCTTCAATCCGGACCCTACGCGGGCCGTATGGCTCAGCGCCCTGTTCCCGGGATTGGGCCAGATCTATAACCGCAGATACTGGAAACTCCCCATTATCGTGGCCGGATACATGGGATTGGGATATGGTACGAGCTGGAACGCACGGATGTACCAGGATTATCAGCGCGCCTACGCCGATATAATGGACGACGATCCCGACACGAAGTCATACCTCGACTTCTTCCCTCCGACGGTCGACGAGTCTACCCTCGACAAGACATGGCTCACCCAGACCCTCAAGAGCCGTAAAGACTATTACCGGCGCAACCGCGACCTTTGCATCATCTGCTGCGTCGGCCTCTATCTCCTCTCAATGCTCGACGCCTACGTCGATGCCTCACTTACTCACTTCGACGTCTCCGACGATATTTCGCTCGACGTCGCCCCTTCGATCCTCATCAATCCCGGCAACCGCCGGCCTACCCCGGCTCTCAACTGGGCCCTCACCTTTTAGGAGTAAGGAATTCCCACCCGGACCCCTTCTCCTTAAATTATAAAAACAGACTCCAATGAACCGCAGACTTATAATCCTCGCTCTGGCTGCCGCTTCCCTCGGCATGCCCTCAATGGCTAAACAGCCGTCAAGTGTGCTTGATCTCAAGGAATCGATCACCGACGACGCCATCATATACCCCGAGAGCTTCGAGGCTGACGCCCAGAAGATGCTCGAATCATGGTATTTCAAAAACTATACCGACACCGACGACCGATACCGGACTTCGGCCAACCCGTCGACCTCGGCGGCCGTCATGCGGCAGCGCCTGGCAGACCTGCCTACTGTCATCGACATGCCCTACAACCAGATCGTACGCAGTTATATCGACCGCTACATGGAGAAAGGACGTCCGATGGTGGCCTCTTTGCTGGGCCTGAGCACGTATTACATGCCTATCTTCGAGCAGGCTCTCGAGGCAGAGCAGCTTCCGCTGGAGTTGAAGTACCTCCCTGTTATCGAATCCGCGCTGAATCCGAATGCAGTTTCGCGTACGGGCGCGGGCGGTCTCTGGCAGTTTATGCCGGCTTCCGCCAAGGGTTATGATCTTGAGGTTTCCTCTCTGGTCGATGAGCGCCGCGATCCTTATAAATCCTCTCAGAAGGCAGCCAGGCTGCTTCATGACCTTTACGACACGTATGGCGACTGGAGTCTCGCCATCGCCGCCTACAACTGCGGCCCGAGCACCGTCAACAAGGCTATCCGCCGCGCCGGGGGTGACCCCAAGAAGCAGGACTTCTGGAGTATATATCAGTATCTCAGCCCCGAGACCCGCGGCTACGTCCCCATGTTTATCGCCGCCAACTATGTGATGAATTATTATAAGGAGCATAATATCTCCCCCGTGCTTCCGACCAAGCCCCTCATCACCGACACTATAGGCATATCTACCCGTGTGCATTTCGATCAGATTTCCAATGTGCTCAATATCCCGGTCGAGGAACTGCGGATCCTCAATCCTCAATTCCGCGCCGATATCATCCCCGGTTCGGCGAAGCGCCAGTATATGCTCATCCTCCCTATCCAGCAGGTGCAGGCTTATATAATGAGCGAACCGGAGATCCTCGCTTTCGAAGCCGCCAAATATGCGCGGCGCACTGATGCCAATCCCGGTGACCAATACGCCGCTGAGATCGTAGAATCCGACACTAACCCCCTCCTGGCTCAGTCCCCCCTCGATGCTGACGATATGATAGCGGAAGAGGAAGAAGATACGCCCGTTGCGCCTCCCGCACGCCAGACTTCCAATATGCAGGGGAATACCCGTACGATAACCCATACGGTAGGGGAGAATGAGACTATCAATGATATTGCCGAACGCTATGAAGTCAGGGTTACCGATATCCGCAGCTGGAACTCTCTGCGCCGCAACGCAGTGCGTCCCGGCCAGACCCTGACGATCGAGACAGCAGTGCCCGAATCGCGTCTCCAGGCCAACCGGACTCCGGCCAAGCAGCCTGCCAAGACCCAGTCGACCCAGACTCAGCAGCAGAACAAGACAGTCACTCCTACCCCCAAACCGAAGCCCGAACAACAGCAGGCTAACAACAAGAAGAACAATAACGGCAATAAGCAAGTAGCCAACAACAATACCAAGAACAATAAGCAGCAGGCTAATAATAGCAAGCAGGCTAACAATAAGAAGAATTCCAAGCAGGAACAGCAGCCCAACAATAAGAAGAACAGCAAGCAGGGCGCCAACAATAAGCCGACCGAACACGAAATCAAGTCGGGCGAGTCGCTGACTACCATTGCTAAGAAGCACGGCGTCACTATCGAAGAACTCAAGAAGGCCAATAATCTTAAGGACGACAAGATCCGCGCAGGCGAATCGCTGAAGGTGCCCAAGAAATCGGCCGCCTCTTCGAAGAACGACAAGAAAGGTAAGAATACCAAAGCTTCTGCCGCGCCTGCCAAGAAGAACGGCAAGAAGAAAAAATAATTATATTGCCTATCGGCTCTAAGAGCCGATAGACAATGTAATCCGGCCGGGCATAGCCGGGCCAAATAGATATGTTACTCACTCTTAGAAAAACCGGAATATGAACAGGAATCAGAAGATAATTCTCTGGGGAGCGGTAGGGGTCTTCGTTGTGATGGTGGGGATGGTAGCGTTGCTGCTGACCCGCACCAATCAGCAGAACGAGGCTGTCAACGAAGCAATGGCTAAAGCTGACTCCTTGGCCTTGGCCAACGACCGCCTTCAGCTGACCAACGAGTTCAATCAGCTTAACGCTGATTTCTCCCAATATGAGGATCAGCAGATTTATCTGAAAAATGATTCCCTCGTGCAGCAATACAACCAGGCCCGCATGAAAGTCGAGGGCCTGCTCCGCGAACTGAACGCCGAGAAAGCCAATAATGCCCGTAATAACGCTCAGAACCGTAAGCGTATCCAGCAGCTCGAAGCTGAGATAGCATCGCTGAAGAAGATTGTGCGCCATTATCTGGAGGAAATCAAGCGTCTCGGCGAAGAGAATGAGGGTTTGAAGAAGGAGATTCAGGAAGTCAATCAGCGCAACGAGCAGCTGACGGCACGCGCAGATAATGCGGAGCGCGACAATGCCGTGCTTTCGCAGGAAGTGACCAAAGCCAAGAAGCTTTCGATAAGCGGCATGTCATTCTCAGCCTATAATAAGAAAGGTAAGAAAGAGAATAAGATCAATAAGGCTACTTCTCTGGGTGCTTCCTTCTCGATCAATCCGAACGCGACGGCGTCGGCCGGCATGAAGACGGTCTATATGCGCGTTATTTCTCCGGATGGTACCGTTTTGGGCGGTGGGCCGTCGTTCTCCTACGATGGAGCGACATTGCAATCGAGCGGATCGAAATCCGTAGAATATGACAACGGGGAAGTGCACGTGACGATCTATACGCAGGTCAACACGACGTTGACGCCCGGCGATTACAAGGTCGAGATCTTCTGCGACGGAGCGCGGCTGGGTTCCAAGTCCTTCAACATGAATAAGTAACGTCCCCGCAGAACCGTTGATATATTCCTAAATGGAATCGCGGAACCGTTGATATATTCCAAATCAGCATAATTCAAATTAACCCGGTCGCCAAGCTACGCAAGGCGACCGGGTTAATTTTTTTGGGATCGCTATACCCGCACCGCCGGCGCGCCTCCGAAGGAAACGGGATGGCGGTGCGTGTATAAGGGATAGGTACAAAAAGAAACCGATTTCAATTCCGGAACGGAATTGAAATCGGTTATGATTTTTCGTCTGAGATTCGTATCTCTCAGAGGATGACTCGTGAGAGCTTATTATTTAGCTTCAGCAGAATCAGCCTTTACTTCCTCAGTAGCGGGAGCTTCTTCAGTTGCAGAGTCAGTAGCAACGTTAGAATCAGCAACTACTTCTTCAGTAGCGGGAGTAGTGTCAGCAGCTACAGAGTCAGTTTTAGCAGCTTCCTTAGAGGAGCAAGATACGAGTGCTGCGCTGAATACAACAGCGAGAGCGAGAATTACTTTCTTCATTTTCTTAAAAATTTAAAATAATAAAACAATGTTTTTTTGCTATCAAAAACGGTGCAAATTTACTAACTTTTTTCTAATCTGCAAAAGAATCAATCGCAAAAATTGATAAAAAGCCGTAATTTTAACAGATTTTAACGTTTAAACCCCCGAAAATCCCTTAAGAATTATGGGGTTATTGTCCCTTCCCCTCCTATATTTTTAGCGTTAACCGAGGGAGATGGAGGAGTGGAAGTTGGCCATTTCGATGGCTGCGACGGCTGCTTCGGCACCTTTGTTGCCGAGGATTCCCCCGGCGCGGTCCTTGGCCTGCTGGAGATTGTTGGTGGTGATCACGCCGAAGATCAGCGGGGTTTCTCCGCGGGCGTTGATGGATGCAGCTCCCTGGGCGGCCTGTTGACAGACGTAGTCGAAATGAGGCGTATCGCCCTTGATTACGCAACCGATGATGATGACGGCTGACGGGCGGCGACGTGCCAGAACGGCGGCCGCATTGACGAGCTCAACCGTGCCGGGTACGTCATACAGGCGGATATTATCCTCCCGTGCGCCCCCCTTGATGAGGGTGTCGACCGCGGCATCGCGAAGGGAGTGAGTGATTTCCGGATTCCACTTTGCGGTAATGATATCGCAAGTAAAACCCTCCCTATCGAAGATAGCCGGAATTTCCAATTCGGCTCCGTTAGTATTCAATATTGTAGACATAATCCTTAGTATGAGTTACTTTTCGGCGTCTTTGGAGATCTCTTCACCGAGTCTTGCAGTCTTTTCGGCGTCCTTGGAGATCTCTTCACCGATTTTTGCGGTCTCAGCGGAGGCTTTGTCAAGGTCGGCGGCTACCTCCTCTTCTACTTCCTCTTCGATTTTTTCTTCGGAGGATTGGATACGTGAGGCGGCGCGCTTCGCGTATTGGGCAGCTTTCTGCATCTGGCGGGAGAGCGCACGGGTGAAGGCTTTCCAGTGGGTAGGCTGGGCTTCCATTGTCTCGATGGTCTCCATCAGGGCGATGATATCTTCTTCCAGTTCGAGGGTTTCGAGGGCTATGGCATGAGGAAGCACGGCGGCGAGCAGGCGCTTTGCGCGCTGACGCATCTGGCGGGTGCGGCTCATTATCTCAGCCATTTCGATGGTCATCTTTATTTCCTTGCGGCCTACGCGGCCCGAGCGCTTCTTTGAGAATTTAATGGCTTCCGAATAAAACCGGAGAGCTTCACGGGTGTCGCCGGCGGCTGCCATCAGTTCGCCGACCTTTCTCAACGCTTCGGCCAGGCGGTCGGTAGCGTTTGCAACGCCGGAATTGACCTTTTCATAGAGAGCTTCGGCCGTCTCCTTCTGTTTGTTAAGGAGTTCGATGGCTTTCTTGCGCGAACGGATGATGCGCGCGGCAAGTTCCATGGCCAAGATATGGAATTCGCCGAAACGTTCGGCATCCTCCTTGACGAGTCGGGAGAGGAGTTTGAAGAGAGTGTCGAGTTCCTTTTCGCTGCGGTGATAATCCTTGAGATTATAATGGATTTCGGCCAGGTCGAAAAGGATTGCCGAGAAGATAGTACGGAATTCGATGTGGTCTATATCCGGGAAATCGCGCAGTTCACGCATAGTGCTGACGGTGCGTTCCATAGCATCAAGATAGCGTTCTTCTTCAAGAAGGTTGGCGATGGTTGCGCGGTTTTTTTCAGCGTTGGAAAGGATTTTGTACTCCAAGGATTTCTTATCGAAGTCCTTGAGATTCAAAGGTAGGGTTATCTGGTTCATATCTATCTGATTGTCTATAAGCTATTGTTGGCCGGCCTCAGCCGACTTTTTACCGAGGTATCCGCCATGATGACGCATGGCGTATTCCTGCACCGTGAACCCTATCGCTTTCATGGTAGAGACCACGAGCAAGTCGCCGATGACCGTCATTGTGGTCGTCGAGACAGTGGGAGTAAGCCCGAACGGACATACTTCAGGTCGTCCGCCGGTGAATAAAGTGATGTCGGCCATCTCTGCGAGCGGACTTCGGTCGTTTCCTGTAATAACAATCAGAGGGAGTGAGGGGTTCAGAATTTTAGCGAGTTCTATGAGTTCGAGTATCTCTTTGGTTTTCCCGGAGTTTGAGATAAGGAGCAGCAGATCGTTGGGCTGGATAATCCCTAAGTCACCGTGTTGCGCTTCGGCCGGGTGGAGGAAGACGGCGGGAGTGCCGGTGGAGCAGAAGGTAGTAGCGATATTCATGCCGATCTGGCCGGCTTTACCCATACCGCTGACCACGAGTTTGCCACCCTTATGGTTTACGCGTTCGACGATCAGATCTACGGCCTGCTGATATTGGGGCCCTAAGGGGATATTGCTGACGGCGTCAGCTTCGGCAAGGAGTATTTCGCGGAGAGAATCGATTGAGGTTGACATATATTTTATGGGGTTATGATTCGAAGGATTCGATGGCTTTGCGGAATTCGGGTTTCATGGGGGCCGAGCGACCTGTAGAAGGGTCGAAGCATACCATTACCGTATCGCAGATCGAGCGGATCTCCTGGGTCGGGACTTCCACCAGGCATTGGCGCAAGGTAAAGCTCCGGTCGCCGAGATGGATGCAACGGGTCTTGACCTCCATCTCTTCTCCGAATTTTATCTGTTTGATATAGGAGCAGTTGACGTTGGCGATTACGGATTCTACCCGTTGCCAGTCGACCATTCCGTTCATGATGGTCTCCATGTATTTTGCCTTCGCCAGGTCATAGAGGGCGAAGTAGACGATATTGTTGACGTGGCCCAGGATATCTACGTCATTGAAGCGTAGCTGAACCGGGGTCACATGAGAGAAATCCTCAAGTGTAATTTCTTCGGGACGCATTTTTCAGTTTTTAGTTTTAGCCGATAAATCGGAGGGAGATGATGATTTCCTTCTGCATCAGCCGGTTGATTTCGCGGAGCAGCAGGGTACGGTGCATGTTGAGTTCATGGCGGAGCGAAGCGTCAACGACGCGGATCGTCATGGCTCCCGAGCGCACGAGCGGTTTCATCGTCCGGGAAGCTATGTCAGCGCCGACGATGCTCGGCCAGAGGTCGGCCGCCCGCAATTCGTCGAGGCGTCCCTGCATATTGGTCTCTTCGATAGCCTGGCGCAGGACGTCGCCGATACTTTTGATTTCGCTTCTTTCCATCTTTATTACAATTAGCTCGCTGCGAACTCTCCGTCTTTGACTTCAAAGAGTTTTGGATGGCCGTCGAGGCGGCTGAGAATGGAGTCGATATGCTCGCGGTTAGTGTCGGTGATGAATATCTGGCCGAAGTTGCCCGAATTGCTTACCATCTCCAGAATATGTTCGACGCGGCTTGCGTCGAGTTTGTCGAAGATATCATCGAGCAGCAGGATCGGGGTTTTCCCCTTCGACTCCTTCAGATAATCGAAGATCGCGAGACGCAGCGCCAATGTAAAGGACTTAACCTGACCCTGACTTCCCAGTCGGCGCATTGAATAGTTGCCGAGTTTGGTCAGCAGATCGTCGCGATGCACACCCTTCGAGGTGAAGCCCAAGGCGATGTCCTTGGAGCGCGACTCCGCAAGCACGTCGGTGAACGACGCTGAGTTCAGCACGCTCGAATATTCCAGGGAGGCCTTCTCGTCGTTGCCCGCGATAAGGGAGTAATACTTGGCCAGACGGGGAGCGATATTCTTTACCCACTCGGTCCGGGCCTGATGAATGGCTTCGGCGGCTGCGGCCATGGAGTTTTCGACAGATTCATAGAGGAGGGCGTCGCGCACTTCGGCGCGCAGCAAGCGGTTGCGGCTCTCCAGGGCGCGGGTATAACCGATAAGATGGGTCAGATAAGCCGAATCGGCCTGAGAAATCACCATGTCCATCAGTTTGCGTCGCTCTTCGGCGCTGCCGCTTACGAGCTGCGTGTCGCCCGGAGTAACGCTAACCAGAGGGAAGGCTCCGAAATGGCCCGAAATCTTAGGGTATTCCTTGCCGTTGCGTTTCAGCGATTTACCTTTTCCCCGGACTATTCCGACACTGACCTTTTCCTCGACATCGGCATCGGAAGTGAAATTCCCTTTGACCGAGAGCATATCGGCCCCGTGTCGGATAAGGGCCGATTCCGGCATTGACGACATGCCGCGGGCCAGACACATCAGATGGATCGCTTCCAGGAGATTGCTCTTTCCCATGCCGTTGAGGCCAACCAGGCAGTTGACTCCGGGGGAGAATTCCAGTCTCGCTTCATGAATATTTTTGAAGTCGAGGATGTCGATGTTATTGAGAATCATATCTGTTATGAGTCTTTTTCTCCGTATGCGAGGTCGCCTGCATCTCCCAATCCGGGAACTATATAGCTATGGGCGTTGACTTCGTCATCGATTGCGCCGACCCAAACCACCGTCGAATCCGGGAAATGAGCCTTTACGTAATCTATGCTCTGACGCGATGCTATGACAGCAGCGACATGGATACGGCTTGGGGTGCCTTTGGTCAGCAGGGCTTTATAGGCGAGTTCCATACTGGAACCTGTTGCGAGCATCGGATCCACAAGAACGAGCACCTTGTCGTCAAGACGCGGCGCGGCCATGTATTCGATGAGCACATCGAAAGTGTCGCCCTTCTCTTTATATTTTCGGTAAGCGCTGACGAACGCATTTTCCGCGCGGTCGAAATAATTCAGGAATCCGAGGTGGAAGGGGAGTCCGGCACGCAGGATTGTGGCCAGGACGACCCGGTCGGCCGGGGTGCGACAAGTGCAGGGCCCCAGAGGAGTGAGAATCTCTTCATCCTTATATTCCAGACGACGGGAGATTTCGTAAGCCATTATCTGGCCGATACGTTCGAGGTTGGTGCGGAAGCGCATCGGGTCATGCTGGATATTGACATCCCGAAGTTCCATCATATAGCGGCTGACGATGGAGTCGTGATCCGCAAAGTTTATTATTTCCATTTGGATTATGTATGTCTTTAAATAGTTTTAGATTCTAAGGAAATACCTTCTTCCTGCCCTTCTTCTTAAGGTATCTTTAATAAGACCTTCTTAAGGTATCTGTAAAGATCTTCCGGAAGTAATTTAGATAAAGACCTCCCGGAAGGAACTTTTTAGATTGAGGTATAACTTCATTATGCCGGCTCCGGATCGACGACCTTGAGGCAATCAAGTTCCAGTTGGTTTTTCAATTCTTCAAGCGAGTCGAATTTCTTTTCCGGGCGGATGAAGTCGAGAAGCCGGACTTGGAGGGGCTGCCCGTAGAAATCCGGTCCGGTATAGTCCGGGATATAGGTTTCGATCCGCGGCAGCGGAGTGGCGGCGATATCCTTGACGCTCGGCCTCATCCCGATATTTGTCACGCCCGGCAGGAGGGTGCCGTCCGGCATGGTGACTTCCGAGGCGTAGACGCCGAAGCGCGGCAGCAGCCGATCTTCGGCAGAGTTCAGCCGGAGATTGGCCGTCGGAAAACCGATAGTGCGACCGATGCGGTCACCCTCCTCTACAATTCCGTCCAGAGTGAACGGCTTTCCTAACATCGCGTTGGCTTCCTTAATCTTCCCGTCGGCGATCAGGCGCCGAATGGCGGAAGAGGAAATCCCCTCCAACTGCGGGGCGATGATGACGTCGAGGCCGATCTCCCGGCCCAGGCGGATGTAATCGTCCGGAGATAGGGAGCGCCCGTCATGGCCGAAGGTATTGTCATAGCCGATCACTATGCAATCAACGCTCTGGAAGGCATGAAGGTTGCGCATCCAGTCCGCGGCCGAGAGGCGCGCGGTAGCCGGAGTGAAGTCCAGGATACGGGTTACGAATCCCAGACGTTGCAATTCCTCCAGTTTCCGTTCGGTAGACATTATGGCCGGAGGGGTACGGTCCGGGGCGATGACGGAGAGCGGATGGGCGTCGAAAGTGATCGCCATTGGTGTCAGGCCCCGTTCTTCAGCGGCCCGGCGCAGAGTGTCGAGTACCAGGCGATGGCCGCGATGCAGACCGTCGAAAGTGCCGACGGTCGCAGCATAACGCTTTACGGAGGAAGCCATGTTGGAAGCCATGTTGGAAGCCATGTAGGAATCCGGGTTCATATCAGTCAGAGAAATTGTTCGGTTAAGGCGAGCATATCGGTCTTGGAATCGGATCCTACCTGCAGGGCCATAAGGCCTACGCTTCGGGCCGCTTCGCAGTTGGCCGAGGAATCATCCAGCATCAGGGTCTCTTTCGGGTCCAGTCCATATCGGCGGACGACGGTGGAGAATATCGCCGGGTCAGGCTTGCAGGTCAATTCCTCGAAGGAGGCTACGATTCCGTCGAAATAGTCGTTGATACTCAGGCCCTCCTTGCGGAAGAGTTTGGCGATCCGGGAGTTATACATGACCGGATTCGTGTTGGAGAGGACAAAGAGGCGATAGCCCTTCTCGCGGAGCCGACGCAGGCGTGCGAGCCGTGATTCCGGTATGTCGATCAGGAATCGGTTGAAGGCGTCGGTAATCCGGATGTCTGAAACGTCCCCGCCGCAAGCCGAACGGATGATTTCGTAAAATTCGGCGGTAGTCAACATTCCCGTTTCAAGTCCTAAGAACGGTTGCTCCTGACGATAGAGGCCTAACATCGAGTCAGCGTCCTTGAGGCCGATTTCTTGCAATGCCTTGACCGCGTTTTCGCGCCGGAGGTCGATGACGACCCCGCCGAGGTCGAAAATGATATTCTTGACTTTTTCGGGAGAGAACGCGTCCGGAGCGGAGGAAGCGGGAGCCGGAGCAGAGGAAGCGGGAGCCGGAGCGGAAGGAGTATGGAGGTCTTTCATATTGATAATCAAACTAATTCCAAGGTTCAACAGGCCTTGAACCCTAAATTGCCCTGCGGTGTTAGAACCATAGCGGAGAGCGGATGAGGGGGCTTTGGGCCGATTGGCGAGAAAATTTACTTCAAAGATACAATTTTTTTGTCAAAAAACCTAAAAATAGTTATATTTGCATTCTGAAAAAGAAAAAAGAAGTTATGCAGAAAATCAAATCCATAGGTATTCTGACCTCCGGGGGAGACGCGCCCGGTATGAACGCGGCTATCCGCGCCGTCACTCGCGCGGGCATCTATGCCGGCTATAAAGTCTTTGGTATCTACCGTGGTTATCGCGGTCTGATCACCGACGAGATACAGGAGTTTTCCACTCAGAACGTCTCCAACATCATCCAGCGCGGAGGTACGATTCTGAAGACCGCGCGATGCAAGGAGTTTCAGACTCCCGAGGGTCGCCAATGTGCCTATGACGTGCTGCGCCGTCATGAGATCGACGCCCTGGTAGTAATCGGGGGCGACGGCTCGCTGACCGGCGCCCGCATCTTTGCCAACGAGTTCAATTTCCCGATCATCGGCCTTCCCGGCACGATCGACAATGACCTTTACGGCACAGACTCCACTATCGGCTACGACACTGCCCTGAATACCATTATGGATTGCGTCGACAAGATCCGCGATACCGCTACGTCCCACGAACGCCTCTTCTTCATCGAGGTAATGGGTCGCGACGCAGGCTTCTTAGCGTTGAACGGTGCGATAGCATCCGGCGCAGAGGCCGCCATCATTCCCGAGATTTCTACGCAGGTCGACCAGCTTGCCGAACTTATCCAGAACGGTTTCCGCAAATCGAAGAACTCCTCGATAGTACTCGTTGCCGAAAGCCCGATTACGGGCGGC
>CAYTOR010000016.1:0-23423 GCA_964439505.1 uncultured Sangeribacter sp. | reverse complement strand
TGATTGGCCTCTGAAAATCCGAGCATTGAGCCAAGGACTCCCAATGCCGCCATGCACAGGGCGATGATATGAAAGAGAGTGTCTCCCATTGCCGTTTTCACATTCAGACTACAAATTTACCAATTTTTAACGACTCTGCCAAATACTTTCCGGCCCTCAGCTATTGTGAACCCCGTCAAGATTTATTATCTTTGCATAAGGTCAGAGCGGCACTCCCCGGAATCTCGCATGACCTAAGGGATCGGCATCTCTTTTCCGGCCGGGTGAAATTTAAGTTCAATGAAAGGATTATCGACATATTATGCCATAAAGGTAAAGTTCCATGATCTCAGGATCGCCCTGAGCTTTACCATCGTAGCCATACTTCTCTGTATGGCCGCTTATTATGCGTATGATCAATTCATGGTTTCTCCCCCTTACGTTGACCCGGCCCGTTATCCGGTGAGGGGTCTGGACGTCTCGGCCCATAACGGAATGATGAATCTCGATGCGGCCGCCCGCGACGGATATGAATTCATATTCATAAAGGCTTCGGAAGGTGACACATTCAAAGACCAGAACTTCCGCATCAATTATTCTAAGGCGTTCCACGCCGGCATGAAGATCGGCGCTTACCATTTCTTCCGCTTTGATTGCGAAGGGAAATCGCAGGCTAAGAATCTGTTAGGGGCTATCGGTGATCGTCCTCTCGATTTAGGGGTAGCGATCGACATCGAGGAGCAGCAGAACGCCGCAGGAGTCGATTCGGTCAAGATTGCCGAGCGTCTGCTCTCCATGATCGAGTACCTCAACATGAGCGGCCATCGGGTCACCCTTTACTCCAATTTGGCCGGGTATTACGATTATATCCGTGAAGTCCAGCCCGGAGCCTGCCTCTGGATATGCTCTTTCTCCTCCGATCCTATCAACGCGGAATGGACCTATTGGCAATATAATCATCACGGGCGTGTAGCCGGCATACGCGGCGACGTTGACCTCAACGCATTCTGCGGCTCGCAAGCCGATTGGCAACGCTTCCTCGACGGGGCCCAGTGGCCCTACGAGAGCATTTAATTACAATATGATTTAATTACAATATTATTACATATCCGCCGTTATTCTATAGTAAAATCAGGCGATTTTGTTCCCTTTTCATCATCGAAACGTGAATAACTTATTTAGCAATATATCCCAATTATTTCACCTTCTTCCCTGGCGTCTGTCGGCGCGCTCGGGCGAAGTGCTGACGACGGTCACCGCGATTGTCGCCGCGCTCGTCATGGCCTTGTATCCCGCTGACGCCGCCGCGCTTTCTCCCGACTATTATGCGGAATCTTCGCGCCTTAGCTCGGGGAAATGGGTGAAGGTCAAAGTTGAAAAGACAGGTATCCAGCTTATAACGGCTGCCAATCTCAAGAAAATGGGATTCGCGGACCCTTCGAAAGTGCGCGTCTACGGCTTCGGCGGCCGTCCGCTCAATCAGACCCTTACCGCTTCCGAACCGGATGATCTGCCTCTCATAGCGTCGCATGTCACAGCCAAAGGCCTCTATTTCTTCGGCTACGACAATATCCGCTGGACAGCGAGCCAGACCAACCGGCAGATCCCCTTTACCCATACGATCCATCCCTACGCCGAGGAATCCTGGTATTTCCTCAGAAACTCGGATGACTCTCCTGTCCGACTTGATGCGGCCCCTTCGACTGCGAACCCGGCCGGGCTCCCCGAAGTGACTACTTTCTGTCAACCTCTCCTTCATGAGGTCGACATGTTTCACCCTTCAACTACCGGATCGCGCTATCTCGGTGAGGATTTCCGTTCGCCGACGCGCCGCTCGTTTGACTTCTCTCTGACTGACGCCGTCGAAGGAGAGAACTGCATCATTAACTACGGATTCGGAAGCAATACTACCGGAACCTCCACCCTCTCTCTGAGCGCGACCGGAGCTTCCGGTTCGCAGAACTTCTCGGAAAAGCTAAGCGCTATTTCCGACAGCGAGCAATTCATGAGCTATACTTCAACTGCCCGCACGATCACCGCTCCGGGCAGCAACCTTCATCTTGAATTCTCTTTTCAGGGTTCGGGCACAATCAAACTTGCCCGCCTGGACTTTATAGAGTTGCAGTATCAGCGCCACCTCCGGCTCAACGAAGGCCAACTGCATTTCACTATCTCTCACGTTGCGCCCTGCAAGGTGAGCCTTTCAGGCGCTGAGGCCTCCACCATTATATGGGATGTCACGGATCCTTCACACCATACTCTGGTCTCTACCGAGGCAGGAAACGGAGGAACACTGACCTTCACCACCCCGGGAGGTATACGGGAATACGTGGCCTTCACACCCGACAAGGCGGGATATGGAGTGAGCGAATATGCCCGCGTCCTCAATCAGGACCTTCATTCCCTCCCCGTTCCGGACATGCTTATCATCGCTCCCACAGGATATAAGGAGGCTGCCGAACTCTTGGCCGCCCATCATCGGGATTACGACGGCCTGTCGGTCCATATCCTTACTCCGGAGGTCATCTATAATGAATTCTCCTCGGGAGTGCCGGACGTGACGGCTTTCCGCCGACTGATGAAAATGTGGTATGACCGTGGTCTGCAGAGCAATCCCGAGTCTGACGAACCACAGGCGTCAACCCTGAAATATTGCCTGATAATGGGCGAAGCGACTTACGACCACAAGATGCGTATGGAGGCTACTAAAAACGCAGCCTATCCCTTCGTCCCCATCTGGCAGTCGCTGACCGGATATTCCGGGACTACCTCCTACTCTACAGATGACTACATCGGGATGCTTGCTGACTCACCGACATTCGAGATCGGGCAGGAAAAGATTCATGTCGCCGTGGGCCGCATGCCTTTCCAGTCGGCCGACGAATCCCTCGTCCTGACACGTAAATATATCGATTACGTCACCAAACCGGAAGTCGGCGAATGGAGAAACCGATTGATGTTTGTCGCTGACGATGAAAACCAGGGGGATCACCTCACCCAGACTGAAGATATGATCCGAAGCCTGCGTGCGACTCCCTCCGGCAATAACTTCCGTTACGAGAAAATCTATCTGGATTCTTATCAGCGGGAGCAGAGCAGCCTGGGCCCCGTCTATACCAAGGCCAAGGAGAAGATGATGAACCTCTGGAACTCCGGAGTATCCTTCATCAATTATATCGGCCACGCCAATCCCGTCGGCTGGACTCATGAGAATCTTCTGAACTGGACCGACATCACCTCCTTCTCCAACCGCAATCTACCCTTCATTTACGCTGCAACCTGCGAGTTCGGCCGATTCGATGCCGACACCCGAAGCGGAGCGGAAGTGCTCTGGGCTTACCCGGAGGCGGGCATCATCGGCATCATAACTCCTAACCGTACGGTATGGATCGACCAGAACGGCAAGCTGACCCGCGAAATGGGCAAGTCACTCTTCAAACCGGGTTCTGACGGTCGCACCCCGACTGTCGGCGAGGCGATGATCGAGGCCAAGAACAATTATCCGGCGACCGCAGCCGGAATGAAACCGAACAATACCAACAAGCTCCGTTATATCCTTATCGGCGACCCGGCGATGCGCATGCCTATCCCGGCCTACAAGGTAGTGCTGACCGAGTTCAACGGAGAAGAACCCGCGGAAGTCACTCCCGACAATTATCCCGTCGTCCCCTCAATGACGCGCATCGAGATCGGCGGCGTCATCAATGACCCGGAAGGAATCATCGATGAAGACTTCAACGGCTTCGTAGAAATCCAGCTTTATGACGCCGAGAAGACCGTCGAGACCTTCGGCAACGGTCCGACCGGGGTTGTAAGCTACTACAACGACCGCAAGACTCTCCTCTATAGGGGCGTTGCGAAGGCTGAAAAGGGGAAATGGAACGCTTCGGTAATAGTCCCCTCGGAGATCGAAAACAACTATTCGCCGGCGCAGTTCAGTTTCTACGCGTACACTTCCGACCGCAAGGAAGCCAACGGAGAATTCTCAAAGTTCTACGTCTACGGCGCCGGAAGTCAGGACGAAGAGGACACTCAGGGCCCGGCAATCGAATTCTTTGCCCTCAACCGCGAGGATTTCCAACCGGGACAGGTCGTCCACTCCTCTCCCATCGCCATGGCAAGGATATCGGATCCCTCCGGAATCAACATTTCCGACGCGGGAATCGGCCACTCCATGATGCTGACCCTCGACGACAATACCTACTTCAATGACATCAATCTCTATTACTCTCCCAATGCGGATGATGTCACAGGCGGTTCGATCGCCTATCCCCTGTCGGAAATCTCTCCCGGAAAGCATACTCTTAAGCTGACCGTCTGGGACAATGCGAAGAATTCCTCGACCTCCACGATCGATTTCGAAGTTGCAGTGGCCAAGACTCCGGAGATATATGCCCTGACGACGGATGTCAACCCGGCTAAGGACCACGTCAATTTCACCCTCTCCACCGATCGCCCGAAGGCCAAGGTTGACTGCCGCATCGAAGTCTTCGATCTCAACGGACGCAAAGTCTGGGCGTCGGAATCGACGGTATCTACTGACCTGCTGGCCGGCATCACGGTGCCTTGGAATCTATGCGACGCCTCCGGTATCAGAGTGCCGCGCGGAATCTATCTCTACCGCGCTACGGTCATCTCGCCCGAAGGTCCGCAAACCTCCAAATCCTACAAATTGGCTGTTACCGCTCCCTAACGACGTCTTGATTTTTTGAAATGCCGACATTATTTGCTAATTTTGTAACTTGAACATAAAATTTCCCGACTATCCCTCAAGATAATGAACCAGATTACGCCACCGATTCTCCCCGAGCCGACATTGCGACGCCTCCCATGGTATCTCGCATACGTCGAGACTTTGCTGGCCCACGGAATCGGCCACGTAAGCTCTACTTCCATCTCTAAGGCCCTCAACGTTGATGCCTCTCAAATCGCCAAGGACCTCTCCTTCCTGAATCTGAAAGGCAAGACCCGCATCGGCTATGAAGTCAAGGCCCTCGCCGAGACTCTGTCAGACTTTCTCGGCTTCCGGGCCGAGCATAAAGCGGTCGTATTCGGCGCCGGGAATCTGGGAAGGGCCCTGATTCTTGACAAGGGACTTGCCAATTACGGCATGAAGATAGTCGGAGCCGTAGATACGGACAGGGCAATCCAGGGCATGATAGTCGAGGGAGTGGAGATCATTCCTCCGGAAAGCCTGGGCCAACTGATGAAGAAGGAGAATCCGGCTGTAGCGATCCTGACGATCCCCGCCGATGCAGCTCAGGAAGTGGCCGACGCGGCTATCGCCGCCGGTTTCACCGCGATCTGGAATTTCTCTCCTTACCGCGTCAAGGTTCCCGCCGGGATCGCTCTGGCGAACACTTCCATCTATGCTCATCTCGCCCTCATCTACAATCGGCTGGCAGCCGCTCCGGCAAATTAAGACAAGCTAACTTCGCCTCAAAATGAAGATTTTTTCTCCAATATCACCCTTTTTTGAGCTCCCTTCTACCCTCGACGGCAAGAAGATAAGTCCCGTAGATCTGAGATCCGGCGAAGATTGGCTCCTATGGCCGGACTCCTGTTGGATCTTCTCCAACCGCCCGGTTTTCATCCCGGACTTCGACGAGTACTTTATCGGCGTGCCGGCTCTGGCAGGAAAGATCGGACGTCTCGGAAAAACAATTGCCCCGGCTTTCGCCCGAAGATATGTCAATGCGCTGACTGCGGCCATCATCATTCTTCCCAAAAACGTAGAGAAGTCTCTCGAGTCCGGACATATCCCCGCCGGAGCCTCAGTCTGCTTCGACAACGCGATAGTCCTTGGAGATTGGTGCGAGACCGGAGAATTGGAGAATCCGGAAAAGCCTCTCGATATGCATCTCGAAGAGTTCTTCATACCGGAATCCGACAAAGACCTTCAGACGGAACCCTACTATGACTTCAAGATGAAGGTAACCCCGGAAAAACTCTTTCCTACTATCGTCGAGACCTCCCGGCGTCACACTCTGAAGATGGGTGACATCATCCTCTATCCCCTCTTCGACTATACTTTTGATCTCAGGGAGAATGAAAATATCCGGATTTCAATCCCCCTCCTCAGTTCCGCTCCTCTGTTGACAACAAGATTTAAATAAGCAAGTACCTACCACTCAAAATAAGCACCTACCACTCAAAATAAGTACATAACACTCAAACTATGCGTTTTCTATTAATATCCATTCTGACACTTTGCGGACTGATCTCCTCTTCAGCCACGGCGGCCTATACCCAGGCGAACTTCGCAAAGTCTTCACGTTTAGCGACCGGCAGATGGGTCAGGATCTCCATCGATGAGACCGGCGTATATGAAATTTCCTACGAAGCACTCCGCAACATGGGATTCTCCAAACCCGAGAAAGTCGGAGTCTACGGTCGCGGCAACCGTCAGCTCCCGCAAAATTTCCAGGGCGCAACCCAGACTCCGCTCTACTTCGATGACATGAATCCTGTACCCATCGTGCGCGGCTCCGATAAAATATACTTTTATGGCGTAGGCCCGGAAGAACTGAAATATCAGGTCAATACGGCCGCCTATACCGGAGGCGCCGCATTGATGCGAGTGTCCAACAATATCTATTCAACAGAGGGCTATTACTTCCTCAGCGACTCGCAGGGTCCGCTTATCATGGATCAAGTCAACTCTACAGGACTCGGTTCGCTCCAAGAGCAGACTTCAGGAGTCGGCTATGTCTATCACGAAAAAGACCTATATCATAATGTCCATAAGACCGGACAGCTTTTTTACGGAGAAAAAATGACTCCTGAGAACCCCCGTCTCAGATTCGACGTATATCTTCCGGACGCCATTCCCGAGACGAAGGCGGCAGTCGAGTGCGTGGCCTATTCCTCCAAATTCAAGAACGATAATGGTACTGCAATTCCCGTCACCATGAAATATGGTATCGAGGAAAATAGCGAGATAATCTATACCAAGGATTCCGCAGCCGTATCTTCCGACTTCACCACGCAGTCTCCTTCCATATCCCCGATCACCATCCCGAGCGACCGCTTCACATTCTTCATCGAATGTGACTTCGACGCAAGCGGCGGCTGGGATATGGACACATCCAACCTCGACTATTGGGTTATCTGCTATAACCGCAATATCCCGACCCTCATCGACAAGGACGGCAATCCTCTCGCTGCTGAAAAAATCGCTTTCCCGAGGATCGGACGTCCCAATTCACATAAGGTCCGCATCCCTAACGGTATCAACCGTATAGTCCTCGACGTGACCGACCCGCTCAATCCCTACCGGATCGACCTTCAACATGACGGTGCAGACGGCATCGCAAAGGTCACCCAGACGAACAATACTCCCGAGTTAGTGATCTTCGATCCCTCCATGCCTCAGATGCAGGTGAAGAATATCATGACTGATTATACTGAAATCAAGAATCAGAATATCCACGCGCAGGCTGTCAACGGCGCTGACCTGGTCATTATCTGTATCCCCCAGCTTAAGGAGTCAGCGGAACGCCTCGCCGATATCCATCGGATCAAACTCAACCAGCGCGTCGTAGTAGCTACGACCGATGAATGTTACAACGAATTCTCAGGCGGCATCCCCGATCCGATGGCTTACCGCGCGTTGGTAAAGATGGCCTATACCTCTGACTACGGTTGCAAGAACCTGCTACTCATGGGTCCGTTATATGCCGACTTCCGCGGCATCGAGGCCGACAAAAACCCGCAGGAGGGTATCATCGCTTTCCAATCCACGACGACAAACACCGAACGCGGCGGCTTCAACTGCAATGACTTCTATGGCCTGATGATCGACTACCAGGGCTATATACCTCTGGAGAATCAGAAGATCCCTGTCGGCGTCGCAATCCTTCCGGTCCGTTATCCTGCGGAAGCTGATACGTACATTAACAAGGTGGAGGCCTACGTCGATCGCGATGACCACGCATATTATCTCAATCATTTCCTGAGCGTCGGCGGCGTCGGCGACTCTGACCTTCACACTTCGCAGGTGCCGGAAGTAGACCGGTATATCAACAGTCTCGGCAACCGCACTGTCATCAACACTCAGCTCGCCATCGACGCCTATGGCTATGATGCCGCCCACGACAAGTTTTTCCGCACCCTCGACGAGGGAGTCAACATGATCACGTATTACGGCCACGGCGGTCCGACCCGCCTCAATCATAAGGGCAACTTCTTCAACGCCCCGGACGTGATGAAGTTCCGCAACGCAGTCGCTCCGATCTGGGGATTCGCCGGTTGCGAACTTACTGAGCCGGACAGAGGCGTCCGCGGAATGGGCGAATCAATGGTTACCGCCACTCCTTACGGCATGATCGGCACTGTCCTCGCAACCCGCGAGACTTGGTCGAGCATGAACCTCGACTTCTTCAAAAAACTGACCGCCAACTTCCTTCGCGACGGTGGGCTGATGACATCCAAGCCCTATCAGAATGCGATGACCATCGGTCAGATTTTCGCCCGCACCAAATCTCACTCCACATACGCCAATGAACTCGCCTATCAGCTGATCTGCGACCCGGCCATCATCGTGCCGACCGTCAACCGATATATCACTGTCGACCAGAGCGAAGAGCAACTGATGGCGGTAGGCGGAGAATGGATGGAAGTATCGGGATATATCGCCGCCCACGATAATCCGAACAATACCGATACTAACTTCAACGGCGAGGTTGTGCTCCGTCTGATGGAGCCCCTGAAGGAGATCCCCTGCCCGCACCTGGTACTCAAGGCTCAGAAGGAGCCTTGTCCCAATGACACGGTAAAAATCAACATCACCTACGCTGACATCCAGACCTCAATGGCTGTCGCCAAGGTGAAGAACGGCCGCTTCGCGACCAAGATCATGGTGCCGGAAGGATTGCGTCAGTTTGACGGAAGATTCGGTCGCCTCCACCTCTGCGCCTACGATCCCTCGACACGTCTGGGTGCGGCGGCATTGACCTTCCCGACTTACAAGAACGCCCCGGAAGGAACCGTGACTACCTTGGGCGGCGATACGCAGGCTCCGGTAGTGGAACGTCTGGAATACTCCGCTGACTTCAATAGTCTCGATATCCGCGTCAGCGACGATACAGCACTCGCTTACGAAGCCGACCCGCTTCGCGCCCCCTTCCGACTGATCATCGACGGCAAGGAATACCGTACCGGAGCCTCCGTCAAGCCGCGCATCGACCCGGAAGCTATCGCCTACGAAAAATCGATCGTGCTCCATGACCTGCAGGAAGGCACCCATACGGCTGAGATCCGCGTGCGCGACGCGGCCGGAAATGAGACTGCGACCGAGATAGTGTTCGACTATCTCCCCTCCATGGCCCGCTATGCCATAGCCCTCGAACAGCCCGCTGTCGACGGAGAAGCCCGCTTCGTTGTGCTCAACGAAGTTCCGGAAAAGGCTGACCTCGTCATCCTCAGTCCGGAAGGTATGGTCATCCATCGCGGCCAGATCAAAAACGGCGCTTACGAATGGGACGCCTGCGACAACGCCGGCAATAAAGTTGCCAAAGGCCTCTACAAGGCTTACATGATCGAGACCGGCAGCCATAGCCGCAAAGGGCACTCAGCTACCATCAACGTTCCCGTCATCTAAGGATATTGACATCCACGCAATATTATCGCATTTTTTGAGTTTTAGTATTAGGGCCTATCCCTCGGAGGATGACCCTAATACTTTTTTTTATTAAAAGTAGCTTTTCAAAAGTAACTTACTGACACGACATGATGAAACGCTTCATACCCCTCCTCCTGATGGTCTTCTCGCTCCCGGCGCTCGCCGAGGGGGAGAACGATATCAAGGATAATGACTTCAACCCGGTAAATACCGGCGTGACCACTCTTTCGATCGCCCCGGATGCCCGAGGGTCATCGCTGGGTAACCTCGGCGCGGCCACTGACCCGGATATGAACTCTCAGTTCTGGAATCCTTCGAAATATGCTTTCGCATATTCTACCGGGGGACTCTCCATTTCGTATACCCCGTGGTTGCGTAAGATCGTCAACGACATCTTCCTGGCCAACCTTGCCGGATATTGGAAACTCGGTTCGGGTGACAATCAGGCCCTTTCCGCTTCGTTCCGCTATTTCTCCTTGGGTGAGGTGTCGATGAATGATTATGACGGTAACTCCGCCATTCAGACTATCAACCCTTACGAGTTCGCTTTCGACTTAGGTTATTCCCGCAAATTGTCGGAGAAGTTCTCGATGGGCGTAGTTCTGCGATATATCCTTTCCGACCTTTCTTACGAAGATTCCTATTCAGGCGATACCAACACTGCGGCCTCGGCTTTCTCAGCCGACCTGTCGGGATATTTCGTGACTTATCCGATGGTAGGACGTAATGAATGTCAGTTCTCATGGGGTTTCAATATCAGCAATATCGGTTCGAAGGTCAGCTATGACCATGGCGCGAACTATGCTTTCCTTCCGACCAATCTCCGATTGGGTGCCAATTTCATGTTCCCGTTGGCTGATTATCATACTATGGCCTTCGGTCTGGACCTGAATAAACTTCTGGTGCCGACCAAGCCGCGTCTCAAGGATTTCGAGGACACTCCGGAAGGGCAGCTCGCCTACGATGAAGCCCTCGAGAAGTGGGAGACAATGTCGCCGATCACGGGTATCTTCAAGTCTTTCTCCGACGCTCCCGGCGGTTTCGGTGAGGAAATGAAGGAGATCAATGTCTCCATCGGCGCGGAATACGCCTATAACCAGCAGTTCTTCGCGCGGGCCGGATATAACTATGAGAACGCGAGCAAGGGTGGCCGTTCATATTTTGCCTTCGGTGCGGGCTTCTCTCTGAATGTCGTGCAGCTTGACGCCTCTTATATGTTGGCTACGGCCCAGAGTTCTCCTCTCGACCAGACGCTGCGTTTCACATTGACCTTCGACATGGACGGTCTGCGCGACCTCCTCGGCAAGCGCCGCAGATAATCGGCCGATAAACAATGGGGTTCAACTCGGTAGCCTTTCTGCTTTTCCTGCCGATAGTCTTCCTGCTCTATTGGCTCCTCTTCGGCAATCGGCTGAAGTGGCAGAACGGCTTCGTGGTTGTCGCAAGTTATGTATTCTATGGGTGGTGGGATATCAGGTTTCTTCTCCTGATATCCGCCACTACTTTTTTTAGCTACCTCAGCGGTCTGGCTATCGAACGCTGGAACGCCCCCGACAGCCTTAACGGCGACCCCGTCGCAAACTCCTCTGACCCCTCCGCGAGCTCTCAATCCGGAGCCTCGCGACGGAAAGCCAAGGCGGCTCTATGGCTGAATATCCTCCTGAATATAGGAATCCTCTGCCTCTTTAAGTATTACAACTTCTTCGTCAGCAATCTCCAAGCCCTACTTTCTCCCGTAGGAATAAGCCTGGACTCCATCACCCTGAATCTGATCCTTCCGGTCGGCATCTCTTTCTATACGTTTCAGGCTCTCAGCTATTCGATCGACGTCTATCGGAAAAAGATTACGGCTACCCGCGATATAGTCGCCTTCTTCGCCTTCATCTCCTTTTTTCCGCAACTCGTAGCCGGGCCTATCGAACGCGCCACAAATCTTCTCCCGCAATTTCTCAGACCGCGACGCTTCTCTTACCCCGAAGCAGTCGACGGTTGCCGACAGATCCTATGGGGCTTCTTCAAGAAGATCGTACTTGCCGATAATTGCGCGGTATTCGCTAATGCGGCCTTCGCCGATCCGGACAGTATGGGAGGCCTCAATCTATGGATAGGCGCGCTCTGCTTCACCTTCCAGATCTATGGAGATTTCTCGGGCTATTCCGACATCGCAATAGGCGTATCGAAACTCTTCGGCATCAATCTGATGCGGAACTTCAACAATCCCTACTTTTCGCGTGACATAGCCGAATTTTGGCGCCGCTGGCATATATCGCTGACTACCTGGTTTCGGGATTACATCTATATCCCGTTGGGAGGAAGCCGGGTCTCGAAACATAAGACCCTGCGCAACACTTTCATCATCTTCCTGGTCAGCGGACTTTGGCATGGTGCCGAATGGACCTTCGTAGCCTGGGGAGTCTATCACGCGGCCCTGTTTACCCCACTGATATCGAGGGGCAAAAACCGAAAATATCTCGATACTCCCGGACAGGGACGGAGATTGCCGACGATGCGCGAGTCCATGTATATGGGAGTGACTTTCCTTTTGGTCTGCATCGGTTGGGTGATATTCCGGGCTGACAATATCGGCCACGCTTGGCATTACCTCGTCAGAATGATGACCAATTTCCATTATGGAGGTGGACGCCCGGAATTTTCAGTGTTCCTATGGATAGCGATCACCATTATCGTCGAATGGATTCAGAGAGAGAAGCCCCACCCTTTCGCCATATCCGGCCATGGACTTTTGCGCTACGCGCCCGTTCGCTGGAGCCTCTACCTGACTATCGTCATGCTCTGCTACTGCTGCAAGACCGTACAGAGCAATTTCATATACTTCCAGTTCTGACCCGATGAATAATTCAGACTGCCGAAAAAAGGTCAGGCTCCCGGGAGGAAGTTGGCTCCAATAAATATCAGCCCCCCGAATATTAACCCCATATAGTTTTAACCCGATGAAAAAATTCCTGCTGAAGATTAGCCTTTTTTTCGTGATCGTGGCCGGCTTGGTCGGGATATGGGGATGGTACGCTTTTAATATCGAACAGCGTAATCCGGATGCCTACATAGAAGTGCATGGAGTCAAGATGCAGCGTCTCGACACTCTCTCTTCCCCACGAATCGTTCTGGTCGGAGGGAGCAACGTCGCCTTCGGATTCGACAGCAAGCGATTAGCCGACAGTCTGAAGATGAACGTGCAGAATATGGGAGTTCACGCCTCCATCGGACTTCGTTACGCGATGGACCAGACCGCGCATCATCTTCGCAAGGGGGACATCGTCGTTATCCTTCCGGAATACGAACAGTTCTTTTTAGAATATAACGGTTCGGGGGATATCCCGTCCCGGGCTTTATTAGCCTCACCTCCCGGTTCATGGCGGGATCTGAATTTTTCTCAGATTGTTAACATACTTGACGGATTTCCCGCCATGGAGAAGGGGCGCCGGGATCAACGACATTCGTCGCCGCAGACCACCGGTTGGGAATATTCCCCCCGGAATTTCAATGAATACGGCGATGAAACCGCGCATTGGGCTGCCGACAGTCTGAAGTTTGATTACAGTCTGACAACTCTTCCGGCGACTCCCGACCGCTACGCAGTTGGGGACTTTGCCTCGAAAGTTAAGGACTTGAGGGAAAGGGGTTGCGAGGTATTGGTCTTGTGGCCTTCCACTCAGAGAGAGAACTACATGAATAATCAAGCTGCGCTATCGGCCTTGGAAAAGGCATTGGCGGCGAAAGGGATCGGATTCGACTGTCCGCCGGAAACTTTCCTCCACGATGCTTCGGAAATGTTTGACAGCGATTATCATGTTCGCTATCCCGCTGTAGAAAGCAACACCGACAAATTAATAAAAATCTTAAAAAAGCAGGGGCGCAATACTTTACGCCCACAGAGAAAAGAATAAGGTAAGGACCGGATTAATCGCATCCACAAAGGATGCGTCAAGTAGGGCGCAATACATTGCGCCCACAGAGAAAAAGAAGAGAATAAGAAATTTATTAACCTGAATAATATAATATGATACGTATAGGGCAAGGTTTTGATGTACACCGGTTGGTAGAAGAACGTGATCTTTGGATTTGTGGAATAAAAGTTCCTCATTCGCTTGGTCTCTTAGGCCATAGCGATGCTGACGTAGCTATCCATGCTCTTTGCGACGCCCTGCTCGGTGCGTTGGCATTGGGTGACATCGGCAAACTATTTCCGGATACAGACCCCGCTTACAAAGGGATTGACTCCAAAATCCTTCTCGGCCACGTCGTAAAGGTGATACGAGAGAAGGGTTGGGAGATAGGGAACGTCGATCTTACCATAATGGCTGAGAGGCCTAAATTCCGCCCGCACATCGACGCGATGCGTCAATCTCTCGCCGACGTCATGGAAGTGCCGGTAGATTGCGTATCAGTAAAAGCCACCACCACCGAGCGTCTCGGCTTCACCGGCAGGGAAGAGGGAATCGCCGCCCTTGCCGTCGCGCTGCTCACCAAAGAAATGTAGGGACCGCATTAATCGCGTCCATGTAGCATCATGATTTATAACCCTCCTTTTACAGGCTACATCGCATTAGCGATCTATCTGGCCTGCAACCTACCCTTTATGGTTCGCTATGTTTTGCGTATTGACCCCTCCGGCGGAGTCATTACCGGACTGGCGGCAATAGCGTATATCGCCCTGATACTCTTAATCTTCTTCCGCAGGCCCGCAACCCCCCACTCTCCGTCTCTCAACCGCAAAAGCGTGATCATAGGATTGGGGATCTTTACGGTCATTGGGCTGGTCGGCATGCGCTTCATTCCTCTTGAGGCATTTAAGGTAGATCGCTGGGAAATAATCAATCTCTTCTGGGATGCGGTAATGGAAGGAGCCTACCCTTACTCGGCCACAACCCCAGCCGGCAATGCACCGGGTGCGTCGCCGGTCTATTTCCTGATTTCATATCCCGCATACGCTACGGGATGGTTTGAAATCTTGCCACTAAGCGTGCCTTGGCTTTGGTGGTTTGGCTTTTCAAATCTAAGCGTCAGCACCCGCCTGCGTGGCCTTGTCTTCCTGCTTCTCTCCCCTCTTTTCATATATGAAATACCGACCCGAAGCACACTGCTTTTCAATTCCATCCTCATTGCCATATTCTGCGCGCGGATGCTGACCAGGAAAGACTGGTCATGGGCGGCAGTGGCCCTCTATGGCGTTATCGGAGGACTGCTGCTCAACACGCGTACCGTCTATGGGATCCCCTTCGTCATCTCCATGCTCTATCTTCTCAGACAGAAAGGTTGCCCATTCAAGATTATTACGATGGGAGTCATAATGGGGGTGGCTTACATCGGAGCCTTCCTCATCCTTGCGATCTGCTGGAGTCCGGAGGAAGTGATCGCCGACAATCCCTTTACTGTTCAGAGGTATAACCTATATCCTCCGATGTTCATGCTGATTATGATCGCCATATCGGTGGTCGCCGGGTTCATAACCCGTAAGAAGGATTCTCTTCTCCTTGGAGGAATCTGCATGTTTATTGCATCTGCGGCCTACGTCATCCTGCAAATATCCCAACACGGCGCTTACGCCGCCCTTATCGGCACCGAAGCCGACATCACCTACTTCGCCTTCGCCCTCCCCTTCATCCTTCCCTACCTCACGCCTAATCCGGGTACGCCCTCATAGATTCACTTACTTTTCTCCGTGGACGCGAAGAATCGCGGCCCTACATTCTCAGCGAAGAATCGCGTCCTTGCATTTTTAGCGAAGAATCGCGTCCCTGTCGTTTTCTTTTTGCTTTTCGCAATATTGCGAAAAGTGAATTCTTGCAATAGGCGAATTTTTTTATTAACTTTGTAAGATTCTAAAAAATAGCCTGCATGAATGTTGACAACGATATATTCTCTTTAGACAACTCGGTTGATCCCGCCGGCAGAGAAGCCGCCGGGCAGACAGCCGAGCAGAGTCAAAAAGAGACGCTCATTGACGCCGAGGTCGCTGAGGAGGACGAAGAGATCGCCACACCGCAAGCCCGCGGCAAAGCATCCGATTATGACGAAAGTTCTATCCAGACTCTGGATTGGAACGAACATATCCGTCGGCGTCCGGGTATGTATATAGGTAAACTTGGCGACGGATCGCACGCCGAGGATGGTATCTATGTTCTTGTAAAAGAGACCGTCGACAACTCTATTGACGAATTTAACTCGGGCTTCGGCAAGCGTATTGACATCAACATCGACGAAGAGGGGACCGTCACTGTCCGCGACTATGGCCGCGGTATCCCCTTGGGCAAGATCAAGGAAGTTGCCTCGGAAATCAATACGGGCGGTAAGTTTGACAGCAAGACCTTCCAGAAATCAGTAGGTCTGAACGGCGTCGGTCTGAAGGCCGTCAACGCCATGTCTACATTCTGCGAAGTGCAGTCTTTCCGCGACGGAGAGACGGTAAAGGTAAGCTTCGAAAGAGGGAATCTGACCGAACATACCGATCATCTGCCGACACGCGAAGAAAACGGTACGCTGATCAAGTTTCACCCCGACCCGGCCCTCTTCAAGAATTATCGCTTCCATCTTGACTTCGTCGAGACGATGGTCAATAACTACACGTACCTCAACACCGGCCTGCAGATCTATTTCAACGGCAAGCGCTATCTCTCGCGCCATGGCTTGGCCGACCTGCTGAAGGAGCGTCTCAGCGCCAATCCGCTGTATCCTGTCATCCATCTCAAGAGCGACGATATTGAGGCAGTCATCACCCATACCGATCAATACGGCGAAGAGTATTATTCTTTCGTCAACGGACAGTATACTACTCAAGGCGGCACTCATCTGACGGCTTTCCGTGAGCACCTCACCCGCACGATCAAGGAGTTTTCCGGCAAAGGATATGAATTCTCGGATATCCGCAACGGTATCGTCGCGGCCGTCTCGGTGCGTATCCAGGAACCGGTTTTTGAATCGCAGACCAAGACCAAACTCGGATCGAACAAGATCGAACCCAAGGAAGACGCCATGACGATCAATAAGTTCGTAGGGGATTACATCAAGAAGGAACTCGACGATTACCTCCATAAGAATACGGATACGGCCGAGGCCATGCTCCGTAAAATAGCAGCTTCGGAAAAAGAACGTAAGGCTATGGCGGGGGTCGCCAAACTGGCGCGTGAGAAAGCGAAGAAGGTCAGTCTTCACAACAGCAAATTGCGCGACTGCCGCGTCCATTATTCAGACACTCTGGCCAAGAGCGCCAAGGAGGACCTGCGCGAAGAATCGGCCATTTTCATTACCGAGGGTCTGTCGGCTACCGGCACCATCACCAAGGTCCGCAATGCCAAGACTCAAGCCGTATTCTCCCTGCGCGGTAAGCCGCTCAACTCTTTCGGCATGACCCAGCAGGTTGTCTATAAAAACGATGAGTTCAATCTCCTTCAGGCTGCGCTCAACATCGAAGACGGCATCGAAGGATTGCGTTATAACAAGGTCATCATCGCGACAGATGCCGACGTCGACGGGATGCACATCCGGCTGCTGATCATAACTTTCTTCCTGATGTTTTTCCCGGACCTTATCAAAAAAGGACACGTCTACATCCTTCAGACCCCGCTCTTCCGCGTGCGCAATAAGAAGGTCACTCGCCGGGGCAAAAAGACTTCGAAGAAAAACTCTTCTTCCGAAAATCCGGAAGAGAAGGACACGTATTATTGCTATACCGACGAAGAACGCATCGCAGCCATCGAGAAATTCGGGGCGAACGCTGAAATCACCCGATTCAAAGGTCTGGGTGAGATCAATGACGTTGAGTTTGCGGAGTTCATCGGACCCAACATGCGCCTTGATCCGGTAACTCTCGAACGCGGAGATTCTGTCGAGAAGTTGCTCGAATTCTATATGGGTAAGAACACTATGGATCGCCAGAACTTCATCATCGACAACCTCGTCGTCGAAGATGACTCGGAAATCTAAAAAGCCATCCGGTTACCGATAGATTTCCCCGTTTTACCCATCTATATCCCTGTAGGGACGCAATACATTGCGCCCGCGACGAATAAGGAATTATTAACCCCGACCAAATCAAAAAAACAATGACAGCATTCTTCCCGGGTAGTTTCAATCCCTTCACTACAGGCCACCTCGACATCCTGACGCGAGCCTTGCGGATCTTCGACGAGGTCATCCTCGCGGTAGGATTTAACGTCCATAAAAACAATCCGGATAGTGCGGAAGCCGCAGCCTTGGACATTGTCGAAAATCTGCGCGACCTCTTATGGGGGATAGATTGCATCGGCATCACCGCCTACTCAGACCTGACAGTCGAAGCCGCACAAAGGGAAGGAGCCGGAGTAATCATCCGCGGATACCGCAATATACTTGACGCCGACTACGAACGTCAGCTCGCCGCCACCAATCTCCTCATTTCCGGCGGTAAGGTCGACACGTGGCTCATCGCCGCCCGGCCGGAATTTGAATGTGTCTCTTCTTCAATGGTCAGGGAACTGCAGCATTTCGGAATGGACACCTCGCGGTTCCTCCCCTCCCGGCAGGATTGCCTCGATGCCCTCTCTCAGATTGGTAAAGATGTCCCTTCCGAATAACTATCATTATAAACCATACACTCCAATATATAGTCTTCTACAATTCTAAAAGGTAAAAAAGATAAATGAAAATCCGATATATATTCCCCGTCGTACTCGCCGCCCTGACTCTCTCGGGAGTCATCTGCGCGGCCAACCCTTTTGAAATCTTCAATAAGCAGAAACGTGACGTCTCCTCCCCGCGCCAGAAACTGATGATGGCCGAGCAAGCCATTCAGCAACTTTACGTTGACTCCGTCGACGAAGATAAACTCGTGGAGGACGCCATAAAGGGTATGCTCGAAAAACTTGATCCCCATTCGGCATATTCTTCTCCCGAAGAGACCAAGGAACTCAACGAACCCCTCAAAGGCAACTTCTCCGGAATCGGTATCAGCTATAACATGACGACCGATACCCTCTATATCATCCAGACTGTCTCGGGCGGACCGTCGGAAAGAGTCGGACTCCTCCCGGGCGACCGCATCATCGCGGTTAACGATACCGTTATCGCCGGAGTCAAGATGAAGAACTCGGATGTGCAGAAACGTCTCCGCGGCCCGAAAGGCACAGACGTCAACGTCAAGGTACTGCGCTATGACCGCAACAAACCCGACACGATCGATTTCCGTATCACCCGTGCCGACATACCCATCTATTCCGTTGACGCCGCGTATATGGTAGATCCAAAGACGGGTTATATCCGCCTCAACAAGTTTGCCGCCGAAACTCCGAAGGAGATGCGTGAGGCGCTTGTAAAACTTAAAAAGCAGGGTATGGAGAATCTTATCCTTGACCTTACCGACAACGGAGGAGGCTACCTGCAGGCCGCCGTCGAACTTCTCGGAGAAATCCTGAATCCCGGTGAACTCGCTGTCTATACCGAAGGCCTTAATTCCCCGCGATATAACGCTCCCGCTTTCCCTGACGGAAGCAAAGGGCTTATGGCCGACGGTCGACTCGTAGTGATGATGAACCAATATAGCGCTTCGGCCTCGGAAATCACGGCCGGCGCCATCCAGGACCATGACCGGGGGCTGATAGTAGGCCGCCGTTCATTCGGCAAAGGATTGGTGCAGCGTCCGATCACACTCCCTGACGGCTCCATGATCCGCCTGACCGTAGCCCATTACTATACCCCTTCGGGTCGCGATATCCAGAAACCTTACGAGAAAGGTGATGAGGAAGCTTACCGTAAGGATATCGAGGAGCGGTTTAATCACGGCGAACTGATGCACGCCGACAGTATCCGACTTGCCGACTCCACTGAATATAAGACCCTGCGTCTGGGGCGCACTGTCTACGCCGGCGGCGGCATCATGCCGGACCGGTTCGTTGGTCTCGATACTGTCCCCTACTCCAAGTATTACCGTAACGTAGTGGCCAAAGGCCTGATCAACAAGTACGTGATCGGCTACGTCGACAAGAACCGCAAGGAACTCAAGAAGAAATATAAGACCGACGATAAATTCGTGGAGGATTTCGAAGTCACTCCGGATATGTTGGCCGACCTGCGCAAACTCGCAGATGCCGAAGGCATTGAGTTCGATCAGGAGCAATTCGACCGGGCCCTCCCTCTTTTCCGCATGAGCATCAAGGGACTTATCGGGCGCGATCTCTTCGAACAGGCAACTTACCATAAAGTCTATAACCGCTTCGATCCCATCTTCGGGGAAGCCTACAGACTCATCAACTCGGAGGACTATACGACCCTTCTCCCGAACAAAAAATAACTTAGGTTTCACCAATCCGCGAAACTTGAGAAGTAAGAAGTAAATGATATACTTCTGAAGAATTAATAAAGTAATAAGTAAGTCAAACCTTGCGAAAATTGAATTCCGTATAAGACTTGACCATGACCTGCCATCACCTGCTTTCCGTATTCCTCTTTACCTCTCTGTCCGCAAGCGTAAGCATGCCAGCCAAAGCGTCCCCGGGAGCGGCACCTCAGGAGTATTGTCCGCATCATCTCTGCCGCAGCGGGGAATATTGCCGGCATCATTGCGGCTGCGAAGCGGAAGAAACCCGTTTTTCTTTCGAGGACCTCTCCCGGGAGTACGATTATCTTCCCACCGATTCCCTTATTACGGCCCATTATAACGCGTTCCCTCCCATGGTGCTGGAGCCCCGTGTCTTCTCGGGTTATCGGTTTCTGTCCACCCCCGACCTGCGCATCAAGCCTTTCCCGTTCGAGATGGACGCACGGAAGAATGCCTACGATCGCGACCGCTATGCAGGAATCCTTTATAGCGTACCCGTCGATTCCACAGAACTGGAGGAGGGCGATGAAGTGCTCTTCATCACAGACCTGATTGAGCAGCAGCGCCGGCAGGCGGTCCTGGACGGGGATTCGACGGCAATACATGCCTTGGAGGCCGAGCATTTCAATGCCATGCAGGCGTATCTGGCCGACAACGAACCGATTGACTACCGTCAATTCTCGGCTATCCCGCGTTGGCTGAGCGTCGCCATGTCGGCCGACCGTATCCATCAGGATATGATCTATCGCTTTATGACCGAGGACCCCAATAATATCCAGTACGCTATCTGGGATCTCCCCGTTCCCCCGCGGTTGCCGGAGGAGGACAGGTCTTTTGCAGGATTCCTGCATCGCCTCGATCTCCCGGCTATCGATACTTCCGCCGTGACTATTCCGGAAACGACTGCCGGCCGCATCAACTGGCTTCATCTGGTCGGCGGAGGGTTGCAATTATCACAGGCCTATATCAGCCGGAATTGGTATCAGGGAGGCAACAACTATCTTGCCGTACTCTTCAATTTTAACTGGAACGTGACGCTCAATACCGTCTATCACCCGAATCTGATGTTTGTCTCCGACCTCAGTTATAAACTTGCGGTCAATTCAAACCCGAAAGGCTCCCTTCATCCTTATTCAATCTCACAGGATCAGTTTCAATATACTCTCAAGACCGGTGTCAAGGCGTTCCAGAAGTGGTTTTATTCCCTCTCTCTCCTCTTCAAGACTCAGCTCTTCACAGCCTACGCCGACGATTCAGATAATCTGAAGGCCAAGTTCCTCTCTCCTTCCGAATTCAACCTCGGTCTCGGTATGACGTATAATACCAAGGCTCTGAAGGACCGGTTGGCACTGTCGGTCTCCATCGCCCCCCTCTCCTATAATCTCAAGGCATGCCCGTCTATGCGTATCGACCATACGCAATTCAATATCAAGCCGGAAAGAAAGACGGTTTCCCAGTTCGGTTCGAACGCCGAACTTAATCTGCTGTGGAATTTCACCGACAATATATCCTGGAAGTCAAGAGTTTTCCTCTTTACTAACTACCATTATTTCCAGGCGGATTGGGAAAACACTTTCAACTTCGCCATCAACAAATTCCTCTCAACGCAGCTCTATGTCTATCCGCGTTTCGATTCCTCTACCGACCGGAACGCCACTTCATGGCGCTATTGGCAACTTAAGGAAATCCTCAGCTTCGGCCTGAGTTACACTTTCTCTACCAAGCCCTGACTGAGTTGCATACCGGATTGAGTTGAATACCGCCCAGAGTTGAAGCCCTAACCGAGCAGAATCCTTGATAAGCGGAATCCGGAATGGTTTATAATCCTTGACATGAATAGACTCCTGATCCTGATTACCCTGTTCCTGACCGTCATGGCCGGATACGGTGCGGTTTTGCCGTCCGACCTTGATCGTGCCAAAGCGGAAGATTACCTTTCCGGACTTCCGTTGACAGGACCTGAGGGACTATGGGGCTTCGATCCGGATGAAGTCACACTGATGATACTCCGCGACGATAATCTTCCCGGAGTCTACGCCATCTATGTGGTCGACGCTGTCGATTGCCGACTGACCCCGGGAATGAAGATAGGGGAACTCGAAGCCTCAATCTCCGGGAAGGATTATAGAATCTCTATCCGTGATCATCGCAATAAACTTCTTCCGAAGTTGCCTCTCGAAGGACTTGCCAAACTCGATCCCAAATCGGGGACGATGACAATTGAAGGCAAAAGCGGTAAATTCTCCGTCACTCCCTCCCTAATCCTGCCAAATCTCCTCTCCCTGCTACGGCTACGCGTCCGCGTCAACGTCAACGACCCTGCATCCAAGATACCCACCGGATTGCAGCGCCTTTGCCCGCTCTCCGCCGATCACCCCAATTCTCCCCGATATCTTTGAGAACTGAAGCACTATGGCAAGGTATTTCTTATCCATAATTATTCTTGTGCTCTTGATTGGTCCCGCAGCCATGCCGAAGAAGACGGCCCTCAAACTGAAGGCTCCCGTTGAAAGTAAGGGTAAAAAGGGCAATAGACCGGAGATAGGGCCATTGGAGGGGGACTCATTGGAATTCAGTGGCTTAATCGGCGAAATCAGTTTCAGCGGCTTTGACAAACCCGCTTCATCCCGTCGCGAGACCTTTCTTATCTCCAACTCCTCGGGCCAACATCTTAAAGGAGTAGAAGTCAGAATCCTCTATCGGGATCCGGAGGGCCGGATGCTTCACTCGCGCGAGGAGAAAATCATGATCGATATTCCGGCCGGAGAAACGCGCCAGGCGGATATCCGAAGCTTCGATACCCAGCAGACTTATTACTATCGGCTCAGCCGTCCCCCGAAACGCTCTGCAGCCCAACCTTTCGATGTCGAAATCACCCCGATTCGCATTTTTCTCCCCCGATGAAAATTCGGATGGAGATACGGCATAAAAATAGGGTATCACACAGGGTTAAATAACGGGCCATAATACCGGTTGAAATTCGGTTGAAAATTCGGGGCGAAAATATTTGTTCAGGTCAAAGAAAATTCGTAAATTTGCATGATTATTCCGCCATGGCCCGAAAAGAGGAACTTAGAAGAGTTCCCGCCCAACGGCTAAAACTGTAATAAACAATACAATAACTCGATGTACGCAATCGTAGAAATCAAAGGACAGCAGTTCAAGGCTGAAGAAGGCAAATATCTGTATGTCCACTATCTCGGCGAAGAAACTAAGGAAGGCGACGCTGTAAGCTTCGACAAAGTGCTTCTTCTTGATGCCGACGGCGACGTTAAGGTCGGTGCGCCTGCCGTTGAAGGTGCTAAAGTAGAATGTGAAGTCCTGACTCCCCTCGTGAAAGGCGAAAAAGTCATCGTCTTCAAGAAGAAACGTCGTAAAGGCTATCGCCGTAAAAACGGCCATCGCCAGTTCTTCACCAAAGTTCTCATCAAATCTATCGTTAACGCATAATTAAATTCACTCTCAGATATGGCTCATAAAAAAGGTGTCGGTAGTTCTAAGAACGGCCGCGAA
>CAYTOR010000015.1:0-23847 GCA_964439505.1 uncultured Sangeribacter sp. | reverse complement strand
CGGGGACTGACCGGCATGGTGACGTGTGTGCTCGGGATGGCGTTCGGTATAGTATGTGCCCATATCTTTATGGAAGGGGCGACGTCTCTCTTCATTAAATTACTCCCTTACGGTGCCCGGACCCGAGGAGCGCTGTATCTGGCCTCTAACTTGGGAGGAGGGCTTGTCTTCTTCACCGTCTATCTGCTTTTCAAGTCAGTCACGGGAGTGATCCGTCAGGCTATAGAGCATGTCGGGACGGGACTGCTGGATTCCTTGATAGGGGCGGCCTTCTGCCTGATCAATTATATGCTGATGTTGTCGATAGTATACAATATCTTCGTAGGGCTGAACCCGGAATCTTCATTGATGCGCTATGGGAAGGCCGACGACGGCAATATAAGTAGTGTCGTGATGTCTTTGGCTCCGGCAGCTTTAGGAAGCTGCAGTTTCAGCGAGTTCGCCCATGAGGAGCAACTCCGCGAAGCCAAGAAAATATCTTTCAACCTCTTCGGGCCGGATGACGTTATACCTTCGGAGACCCGCTTCCACGCCCGGGCCCGGTGAAGGATATCGTAAAGGCTACTTCCAGCGAAGAAGTACCGCCGGGCGCAATCCCTGCCGGGCGCAATGGCCGCCACATAACAGAATAAAAACTAAAAATACGATATATAAAATGCTTAAGGTCACAGATCTGCACGCAGAAATCAACGGAAAAGAGATATTGAAAGGATTGAACCTGGAGGTGCGTCCGGGTGAGGTCCACGCTATAATGGGACCCAACGGCTCGGGAAAATCTACGCTCTCGATGGTGCTCGCCGGTAATCCGGCGTATACCGTTACGGGCGGAAGCGTGGAATTTTACGGGAAGAATCTTCTTGAGATGCTTCCCGAGACGCGCAGCCATGAGGGCCTCTTCCTCGGATTCCAATACCCTGTGGAAATCCCCGGGGTCTCGATGATGAATTTCATGCGTGCGGCCGTCAATGCCAAGCGGAAATACTTCGGCGAAGGGCCTATGAGCGCGGCCGAATTCCTAAAACTCATGCGCGAGAAGCGCTCGATCGTAGAACTCGACAATAAGCTCGCTTCCCGCAGTGTCAACGAAGGATTCTCCGGCGGCGAGAAGAAGCGCAACGAGATCTTCCAGATGGCTGTCCTCGAACCCCGTCTGTCGATTCTTGATGAGACGGACTCCGGTCTGGATATCGACGCTCTGCGTATCGTAGCCGAGGGTGTCAATAAACTCAAGACGGCGAATAACGCCACGATAGTCATCACCCATTACCAGCGTCTCCTTGACTATATCAAACCCGATATCGTCCATATTCTCTATAAGGGACGCATCGTAAAGACCGCCGGACCTGAACTCGCTCTTGAACTCGAAGAGAGAGGATATGACTGGATCAAACGTGAATTAGGGGAGGAATAAGCCATGACGGATAAAGCCCTGAAACAATATATAGAACTTTTCGATAAGCATCGCGAAGTGATCGACTCCAATTCCGCACCGGTAATCAACTCCCGGCGGCGTGAAGCGCTGGAGGCCTTGCTTCATACGCCCTTGCCCAAGAAAGGCTCGGAGAACTATGAGATTATAGATCTGCCCGCAATATTGGGCCATGACTACGGGATAAATATCAACCGCGTGCCACTTCCGGTGAGTCCTGCCGACAGTTTCCGTTGCGGCATACCGAGGATTGCTACGGCTCTCTTCTTTATGGTCAACGACTCCTTTGCAGAGACTGCTGAAGGCCGGAAAACCCTTCCCGAAGGAGTTGAGATCTGCAGCCTGCGCGCCAAGGCATTGGAAGATCCGGAACTTGTCGGGAGATATTACGGCCAACTCGCCGCTGACAGCAATCCGCTCGTAGCGTTGTCGGGCCTTCTTGCCCAAGACGGCTTATGGATTCATGTCGGCAAGGGGGTGAAAGTGGAGAATCCGGTTCAGATCGTCAATATTATCGGCGGCACAGACAATATGCTGACGCCTCTGCGGATAGTAGTCGTGATGGAGGAGGGAGCCGAGATGCGGTTGCTGACCTGTGATCACACCTCCCGAGAATCCCGTGACTTGCTTTCGCTGCAGACTTACGAGGTCTTTACCGCCCGAGGTTCGCATCTCGATCTGTATTCGATGGAGGAGACCGGCGAATCGTGCGTACGCCTATGCGGCGTATGGTTGCGTCAGGAGGAGGACTCCCATGTAGTCATCGACGGCATGACGATTTATAACGGAGTGACCCGTAATGAATATCATTGCCGCTTTGCCGGTAACGACGCCGAACTGCGTCTATACGGAATGGGGATTGCAGACTCCGACCGGGTGATAGATGTCTATTCCAAGGTTGATCATGACTTCGATCGCTGCCTGACCGACGAACTCTTCAAGTTCAGTCTCGACGACAGGGCGCAGTGCGGCTTTACAGGGCTGATAAAGGTTGCTTCGGGGGCTGTCAGGAATGAGGCATATCAAAGCAATCGCAATCTTGTCGGCAGCGATGATGCCCGCATGTTCTCCAAACCCCAGCTCGAAATCTATAACGATGACGTCAAGTGCAGCCATGGCTCCGCGACCGGCCAACTTGACGCCTTGCAGTTGTTTTATATGCGTACGCGAGGATTGGCGGAATCCGAGGCTAAGATGCTGTTGAAGCAGGCTTTTATGGCAGACGTCATAGATAAGGTCCGCATCCCCGGTCTTAAAGAGCGCTTGGTCCATATAGTCGAGCGCCGCTTCGCCGGAGAGATGGCCGGATGCCATGACTGCGCGTGCGATTGCAGATAATATACCGGATTTCAAGTTCCGAGTTTTATCCCGTTACAATATAATGAGGGAGAAGAAAATAAGGGCTTGCCGGACAAAGTAAAAAAGGCTTAAAGATGTTGGATATTGCTAAGATAAGAGCGGAATTTCCGTCGCTTGACCGTTCGGTCAACGGCCATCTGCTGATATATTTCGATAATACTGCGACGTCGCAGACTCCGCTGAGAGTTTTGGATGCGATCCGCTCGATGTATATCGACCATAAGGCCAACGTGCATCGCGGCGTGCATACCCTCTCGCAGGAGGCGACCGAGTTGCAGGAAACCACGCGGCGTCATGTCGCGCGGTATATTAATGCTGCTTCGGATAAAGAGATAATCTTCACGCGCGGTGCGACCGAAGCCATCAATCTCGTTGCTTCATCTTTCGGCAAACTTCTGCGCCCGGACGCCGAGATTATCCTCACGGTCATGGAGCATCATTCCAATATTGTCCCCTGGCAACTTCTTGAGGCCTCCAATCCCGGGATGAAAATCCGGGTGGTCAATATCAATGACAAGGGGGAACTTGATCTCGATGAATACCGGTCGCTTTTCAATGAGAGGACACAGATAGCGGCTTTCTGTCATGTCAGCAACGTCTTGGGTACTATCAATCCCGTCAAAGAGATGACCCGTATCGCTCATGAGCACGGGGTAGCGGTTCTGATCGACGGTGCGCAGGCGGCTCCCCATCTGCATATCGATGTAAAGGACCTGGATTGTGAGTTCTACGTTTTCTCTGCCCATAAGATGTATGGCCCGGCGGGAATAGGGGTGCTTTACGGAAAGGAAGAGATTCTTGAGAAGATGCCTCCGTATCAGGGAGGAGGGGAAATGATCAGCCACGTCTCATTCGAGAAGACCACTTTTGCCGAACTGCCGTTTAAATTCGAGGCCGGTACGCCGGACTTCGTAGGGATAGCGGCGTTCAATGAAGCGTTGAATTTCCTGGAAGCGACCGGCTTGGATGCCATAGAAGCCCACGAAGAGAAATTGCTGCGTCTGGCGACTGACGGCCTTCGTTCGGAAGCTCCCGGAGTCAGGATCTTCGGAGAGGCTCGGCATAAATCCGCAGTGCTGTCATTCCTCGTAGGCGACGAACATCCCTACGATTTCGGCATGCTACTCGACGGTCTCGGCGTAGCCGTCCGCACCGGCCATCATTGCGCCCAGCCCCTGATGGAACGTCTCGGCATTCCCGGCACCGTCCGCGCATCCTTCGCCGTCTACAATACCGAAGAAGAAGTCTCCCGCTTCCTCTCCGCCGTCCGTCGCGTCGCCACCATGTTAGGATAACTTAGGGGAGAAGTGTGGCGGCCAGGCGACGGTAGTCCTGTTCGAGGCGGGCGAGGGTCAGGTAGCGGTCGAAGAGGGAGTCGGTCTCGCGGCAGAATTCGGTAAGGGTGATTTGGCCCAGACGTAGGCTCTCGGCGTATAGGTCGATCGTCTCGCGGATCAGAGCCGGGTCTTCGATCGACAAGGTATGGCGCATGGTCTCCAATTGGCGGAGGACGGTCTCGGTTTGGGCTTCAGCGTTTTTGTCGGCTTCAAGTAAAGATATTTCGGCGGCGGCCTTCCGGGCTTCCGCCGCTTTCTTTTGTCGGCCTGTCGCGAATAGGGGGAAGTCAAGGCCGATCAGAAATCCGTTGGAGGACTCGGGTCCTTCCGTGTTGCGGCGGTAACCTACGCCGATGGTGGGCAACCAACTGCTGCGGGCCACAGAAAGTTCCGCTTCCGATGCCCGGATATCGGCTTGTGCGGCGGCGACGGATGGGGAGGACGCCGCGTAGGCACGCGAGGATTCAGGAAGGGAGATAGCCTCAATAGGTTGAGTATAGTCCAATCCTGACAGATCAAGGGATTGACCCCCGTTGAGGAGTTGAAGTGCTGCTTGGGCTTCTCCGGCTTCGGCTACAGTCTGCGCTATCTCCCTCTCTACATCTTTTACGGATAGCCGGATCAGATTAAGGTCCAGAGCTGTCGCGGAATGAAGTTCATACTTCTGTTGATAAAGATTCAGAAGGGTATCCGAGAGTTTGAGTCGGTCGTTAAGGAGGTCCAGACGTTTCTGAGCTCCTATCCAGTCGATGCAGGCCTGAGTGGCCTCGATTCGAAGCGAGCGGCGTTGCTCTCCGAGGGCAGCATCAAGGGCTTTCTTTTTTGCATCCGTAGCCTTGCTGCGGGCGCTGTAGAGGGTCGGGAAATCGAATTCCTGGCGCACAATAAGTTCCGATGACGCCAATCCGGTCACTCCGCTGCGAAAAAAGGGGGAGTATTCTATCGATGTCGGACCGATTATATTCCCGGCCTGCATTTCTGCCGTCTCCGCATAATTAGTGGCAGCCGACGTCTTCAGGGAAAGATTGTTGGCCTCGATTTGGGCTACTATGGATTCTATGGTAGGGGATTCGATGGTAGGTCGGGTCTGTGCCTGCACGGTCGAAATCAAGGAGACGAGCCCTGCGAGCAGGGTGAGGATTATATAGCGTTTCATCTTAAATCCAATATTTAGTAAGGTTAGGAATTCTCCGAAAGATGAACTTCCGGGGTCTTGGAAGAATCCTTTTTGTGGAGGTTGAGGTAGACAATCGGGATGATATAGGCGTTCAGGATTGTGGAGGTGATAAGTCCACCGAGAATCACAATGGCCATGGGGCTCTGGATCTCGTTGCCGGGCAGATCGCCGCGGGCAGCCAAAGGTATAAGTGCTAAAGCTGACGTAAGGGCCGTCATCAGAATAGGATTCATTCGGTCAAGCGAACCTCTTTCGACGGACGTCCTAAGGTCCGCACCTTCTTCACGCAGAAGATTATAGCGTGATATCAGTAGCATGCCGTTGCGCGTTGCGATACCGAACAGGGATATGAATCCTATGATAGCAGGAATGGATACCTCCCCGCTGGTAAAGCGCAGCACGAATATGCCACCTATCAATGCAAAGGGTAGGTTCAGCAGGATGACTCCGCTTTCTCGTACGTTGCGGAATTCCATATATAGAAGGAGGAAAATCACCAGGATACTGAGCAAGGATGTCAGCAGGAGAGTGCGGCTCGCGGCCTGTTCGCTTTCAAACTGGCCTCCATATTCGATATGATATCCTTCCGGAAGGGTTATCTTTTCATTGACATGCTTCTGGATATCCTTCATCACGCTGCCCAGGTCGCGGTCGGCGGCATTGGCGGAGATTACGATCTTCCGTTTTACGTTCTCGCGGCTGATAGTGTTGGGGCCGGAAGAGGAAGTGATGTCAGCCACTTCGGAGAGCAGTACGGTACCGTCCGGGGTTTCGATCGGCATATTCCGGAGAGCTTCTATCCCGGAGCGGGAAGCCTCCGAAGAGCGCACTGTCAGGTTAAAGCTGCGGTCACCTTCATATACGCGGCTTACTTTCTCTCCGCCGATCATGACGGCTACGTAATCATTGAATTCCGGAAGGGAAATACCCGCCTTCGCGAGCAGAAGTGGTCGCGGAGTGATCTTTATCTCAGGTCGTTCGATCTGTTGCTCGACGTTAAGGTCCGCGATACCCTTTACCTCGGCAATCGCGTCCTTGATCCGGTTGGCGTTAAGATACAGTGCATTCAGGTCATCTCCGAAAAGTTTAATGGCAATTCCGGCGCGCGTGCCGCTCAGCATGGCATCGATACGATGGCTGATCGGTTGGCCGATCTCAATGTTGGCTCCCGCAATAGTGGAGAGTTTTTCACGTATATCCTTTGCCACCTCCTTATGCGAACGGCCCGCAAGATTGAAGGGTGCTTCGATTTCCGATACGTTCACTCCGAGCGCATGTTCGTCGAGTTCGGCGCGCCCGGTCTTGCGGGCTACTGTCTGAATTTCCGGCACTGACAAAAGAATTTCCTCGGCCCGGCGACCGATCTTGTCGGATTCCTCCAAGGAGATGCCCGGCATAGAGGAGACATTTATAGTAAATGATCCTTCGTTGAAGGGGGGCAGGAAGCTGCTCCCGAGGGTGAAAAACAACCCGATGGCGATGATCAACAGGCAGAGGGCTGAGATAATCACCGGTTTGGCATGATCTATGGCCGTACGGAGCGACCGACCGTAGAACTTCTTCAGGATGACCACAATCTTCGACTCCTTCTCCATCTTCATCTCGATGCGGGGATGGGTCAGCAGATAGGAGCAAAGTACGGGAGTCAGCGTAAGGGCTACCAGCGTCGATGCCAACAGGGCTGTAATGAAGGCTACTCCCAGGGGAATCAACATGCGGCCTTCCATACCGTTGAGGAAGAAGAGGGGCACGAAACTTACGATAATTATCAGGGTCGAGTTCAGGATAGGGAGTCGCACTTCGCGCGAAGCCTCGAAAATGACATCTCTTCCTCGGCGTCTCTCCTCTTGCGGCAGATTCCTGTTTTCGCGCAATTTGCGCCAGACATTCTCCACGTCTACGATAGCGTCATCCACCAGCGATCCGATCGCTATCGCCAGTCCGCCGAGACTCATGGTATTGATGCTCTGCCCGAGCCAGTTGAGTACGAGAAGTGCAACTACAACCGATAGAGGAATGGTGACTATGGATATTATGGTCGTGCGGAGATTCCCTAAAAAAAGGAACAGGATGATGACTACAAATATGCCCCCCTCTATGAGCGAGGTCTTGACATTGCTGACCGAGGCATCGATGAAGTCCGACTGACGGAATACGTCGGTCGATACCTTCACGTCCTTGGGTAACGATTTCGCAACTTCGGCAGTTACCGCTTCCAAGCGTTTGGTGAGTTCGATCGTTCCGACTTTTGGTTGCTTGGTGACGGTCAGTATCACGGATTCCCGTCCTTTTACCGAAGCCAGGCCGGTGCGCGGAGACTCTGCGCCTTCGGTTATATCAGCGATGTCGGCAAGCGTGATGGGCATCCCTTCCGACATGGAGACTTTGGCTGCATTGAGACGTTCGATTATGTCAGACCCGGCAACTCCTCGAATCAGATACTCATTACCATATTCATATAGGACCCCTCCCGCAATATTGCGGTTCATATCCCGGGTCGCTTCCATGACTTCGGCAAGACTGACGTTATAATGACGCATCTTGGCCGGATCGAGCAGGATCTGATACTCCTTCATCTCGCCTCCCAAGACGCTGACCTGAGCTACTCCTTCCACTGCAAGCAGACGCGGCCGGAGATTCCATTCGGCAATAGTACGCAACTCCTGCATGGACGTCGCGGGGCCGGCCGTTTTATCATGACCGGTGGAATTGTCATCCTTGGTATCGGCAGAGGTTACGGAGCCTGTTTGGCCGGGAGTGAGTCCGATGATGAGCACTTCTCCCAAGATGGAGGACTGCGGCCCCATGACGGGGGCTGCCACGCCGGCCGGTAGGTTTTCAGCGACTCCGGCAAGCCGCTCCGCTACGATCTGACGGGCGAGATAGACATCTGTCGACCAGTCAAATTCTACCCAGACGACAGAAAAACCGGCGGTAGAACTTGATCGGACGCGTCTTACTCCAGAGGCTCCGTTCATGGCAGTCTCAATCGGGAATGAAACTAACCGCTCCGTCTCTTCGGCGGCCATGCCTCCGGTCTCGGTCATTATGGATACCGTTGGGGCGTTAAGGTCCGGGAAGACATCAACCTCAGTCTTCGAGGCTGTATATAATCCTATACAGATAATGAAGAGCGAGAGTGCCACTATCAGCAATCTATAGTTAAGTGAAAACCTGATTATTCGGTCAAGCATACAGTCTGAGAATTAGACCCGGGGTTCGTCAGAATGGGTCCCGGCAATTTTAGTGGGAAGGATTCTTAATATACGTCGGGGGAAGAGGTCTTAATGTTCATGAGTATGACCGGGAATCGCGCCGGACATCGAGGCCATCTTGACGGCCATGGGGTTGGCGACGACAACCTTGTCACCGGCCTTGAGACCCGTTTTGATCTCTACCCTTTGACCGTCGGTAGCGCCCTTACCGACCAGTTGCTTGCGATAGCAATCCTCATCCTCCTGAACGTAGACGTAAAAAAGTCCTTGCTCCTCAGTCAGGGCGCTCTTCGGAACACTGATTACTCCCGGCCGCGGATTGCCGATCAGATATATCTCTGCGAAACTACCGGCAACTACCCCCGGAGCGTTATCGAACTCAAAAATTACCGGGACGTAGGCCGAGTTCCCTTCCGCGACTCGCGAATGGCTGACCAGCCGACCACCTAAGGATTCGAGACGATAGAGGGTCTCATTCTGAGGAAGACGGAAATTGGCTGAAACGATGCGTGAGATATCGCCGAAATTCCGGATCGGAAGATCGGCCTGCAGACGCATACGCTTCGTGGAGGTCACTGTCATAAGGGGGGTGCCGACGTCAACATAGTCCCCGTCCTTGACCATACATTGCAGCACGAAACCGGCTTTGGGAGAAGAGACACTGCCGTTTCCTCCGCTTGCCAGAGCCGAAACAGACAGACGTGCATTTTCGTAGGCATTCCGTGCGGTCTCATATTCAGTGGCGGTCGCGAGGCGTGAGTCATAGAGTTTCTGTACCCGGTCGAATTCCCGTTTGGCCGTTTCGAGGTCGATCTTGGCCCGGGTTGCAAGATCTCCTTCCGGGAGTTTGCTTTGGGATATGGAGAAGAGGGGAGTTCCGGCGCTTACCGCCATCCCCGGTGCCCAGGCTTTGTTCATGACTACGATGCCGGGCTGGGTGGCTACGACGGTAGCTTCGTCGGCGGAAGAAAGAAGTATGCGGCCGGATGTGGCGATGACTTCCGAGAAATTATCTGTGGCGACTGCTTCGACGACAATCCCGGCGGCCTTGGCCTTTTCCGGTGATAATACTATCTCTCCGGCAGCGTGGGCTTCTTCCGCTTCATGGTCATGGTCGTGGTCATGATGGGATGCTTCCTCGGATTCGTGATCATGCCCCTCATGTTCATGGTCATGACCGTCATGGTCTCCGTGACCGCATGCCGTCATGGCCAACGTCAGGATGCCGGTTACCACAGCCTTCAGCAAAAATCTCCTCTTCATTTCTTAGTCTTGGTCTTGGTCTTGAGTTAGGTTATTCTTTTATTTCCGCAAATTTAATCATTCTTACCTGCAATCGGGTTGCATTTGATAAAAAAACGATCCCCGGAAGTAGTTCCGGGGATCGCATTGGTCTATGATTGAGAGATTTTATCGAATAATGACTTTTTCGATCTTCTTGCCTGTCACTTTGATGTAGAGGCCGGCGCCGGGATTCTCGACGCGTACGCCCTGAAGGTTGAAGTAGACGGGCTCGGCGTCGGTGATTACCACCTCTTCGACGGCTGTCACGGGGTTCTGTACGAAGCTTCCGTCGCAGGAATATATTGCGAAGTTATGGTAGGGGAGATCTTCTGTCTTAGTTGAGTCGCCACCTCCGTTAAAGATGATCTGGGTCGGAACCTTGCCGTCGGGAGCAGTCCAGCTCCATGTGCCGTCGGATTCGCGGGTCATCGCGTCGCCGGGCCATGCGCCACCGTGAGTACAGTTTGCAGTGTCGTTCCAAGCCCAAACGTAAGGCTGAGCCCAGTTGTTGGTGTTTCTCAAGAATACCTTGTAGCCGTCCAGCGGGGGGAACGGGATGGGATCGTCGCCACCTCCTGAGAAGGAACCGTCGGCCTTATAAGTAGCACCGTTTTGGAATACGAGATCATCGGTCTGAGTGCCGTTGCCGTCGCTGAAGATGATATTGGTCGGTACTTTGCCGTCAGGAGCGGTCCAGAGATATTTGCCGTCGGCGCCACGGGTAATTTTGTCGCCGGGCCATGATCCGGCAGCTGTGCAGTTGCCGGATGTAGTCCACGCCCATACATAGACATTGGCCCAGTTGGCAGTGTTGTCGAAATAAGCGTAAGCGTTGGTCGGCACGACTTTCTCTACTTTCTTATAGGTAGCGGATCCGGTCTTGGTCACGCCGTTGTTATCTGTAGCGCTCCAGGAGAGGGTTACGCTCTGTCCGATCTGCAGGTCAGCGCCAAGAGTGATAGTCTTCGGGCCGGTGAGGGAAGTCTGGGTGCCGTTGCCGATCTTATACCATGCTGTCTTGAAGTTCTGCGGGGTGAGGGTAACACTGACGGATTCGTAGAACTCGCCGCCGTCGGGAGAAAGAGTGACGGAGGGTTCGTGGGTCACTTCGCCGTAGATCACCGCGATGCCGCTTGCGCCGGTCTTACCGGAGATAGTAGAGGAAGTGACGGTGAAAGTATTGCCGGAAACTTTATCGACGTAAGTACCTGCGGGCACGTAGCTGCCGCCGTTGGGTACGCTGACCTGACGGCTGCCGCCGGCGCCGACAACGATGACTGCGCCGCCGCCTTTACGGGTAATGGATGCCACTCCGTTGGAAGCGGAATAATAGTCGTCAAGACCTACCATGGCGTTACGGAACTTGTTGACTTCGGCTACTTCCTTAGTTGTGAAGTGAGTCGAACCCTTCTGACCCATCTTGATGGTAGTGCGGGTAGTCGCTGCGGGCCGGGAGAAATAGAGAGCGGCCTCGCCTTTACGGCAAGCAGCGATAGCGTAAGCGCGGTCCATCTTGTCCTGAGAGATGAGGGCAGTGTTTTTGCCATACTGGCCGTCGTTGGAGTAATCGTCGTGGCTTTCAGCCCAGTAGACGATACCGGTAGAGGGGACGCCGTTGGCAGTCCAGCTGCCGCCGCCGGAAGGAACATCGCCGCGTTCGATCTGTTCGAGGTTCCATTTGGAATATTCGGAGTCTGTAACGCCGATATAGTTGGTGTATTCCTTAAGCAGACGGTACTTGTCGCCGCCGGGGCCGTCGAGGATCTCGCCGTAGTGCCAGAGGCCGCTTACCGAAGCCATCTGCGACCAGAAGTTACAGCCCTCCGAAGGAAGACCGATATGCTTGGCGGCGTCCCAGCGGATACCGGCTACGCCAAGGGATTTGAGGTCTTCGAGGAATGCCTTGGCGCGGGCCTGAACTTCGGCATCTTCCGAGTTGACGTCGCCATATTCGCCAAGCTGATTATGTGTGATGGAGTAGCGGTTGTTGTAATCGACTCCGCCGTTCCAGCGCACGCGGCCGTTGGAATCCCACCATGTGTGGTGATAACCATTGGCCTGGTTCACATGATTGGCAACTACGTCTACGACGATCTTGATGCCATAGTTTTGAGCGGCGGTGCAGAGCGCCTGAAGTTGTGCGCGGGAGCCGTTGCCGTTGGCACGGAAAGTGAAGTCGTATGGCATGTAGGCGTAGAACCATTCTGCATTGGTCGCGCAGTTGCCCTGTACGGGTGATACCTGAATCGCACCGAATCCGGCTGCTGCGATATTGGGGAGTTCATTCTGGATATCGGTAAAAGTCCAGTCAAAACAATGGAGGATATTGCCGTCCTGAATATTGGCCGGCAACCCATAGTCGGCCGAAAAAGCTGATGAGCAAAGCATCCAGCTCAATGCGGCTACACTTAAGAGTCGTTTCATCGTAAGATCTTTTAGGTAGTTAAGTTCCTTTATGTTTTCGTAAAATACGTATATTTTGCAAAATTACAAATAATTAACTTTTAAAGCAATTTTTTCAATGCAAATTTTTTAATTCGGAATTTTATTTTGATTTTTTATTTTGATCTCTTTAGTATGATCTCTTTAGTATGATCTCTTTAGTATGATTTCTTCAATGGGAGCCGCTATCACGGATCACCTTCGACAAACCGGGTACAACCACGCACCTCCCTTCCATCATTTATCCTTATTGAGTTTTCCCCGGATTTGCGAGATTCAGAAAAATGAACGAAATGAACTAAAAAAGAAACAAATAGTAAGGAGAAAAAGTATTAGTTTTGCACCGTTCTTGAACACGATACTATGTAAAACTACAAAATGAAATTAATTTCAAACAACTAACTCTAATTAAATGAACAAGTTAACCGTAATCCTCATCTCTCTCGTCGCTTTGGTCTGCGTACTTCCGGCCTCAGCGAAAAAGTACAAATGGAGCTATGGCGACCATGTCCTCGAAGTCTATACGACCGGACAGGGTAAAAACCGCACTCAGCTTATCAAGGCTTGGGCCGTGGCTAAGAATGCAGATAAGGCCATCGAACAGGCTGAGATGGATGCTGTCACCGCAGCTCTGTTCGCCGGCATCGGCTTCGATGAAAAGACTCACGGAATGGGAGTTTCCAATCTTCCCGCACTCTGCTCCGGCGATGACTATCGCGAGCATCAGGGCCTTTTCGATGAATTCTTCAAGTCAGGCGAGTTCCTCAACTTCGTCCGTCCGATTAATGATTCCTATCCTTCCGGAGAAAATAATATGGCTTGCCCCGGAGGACGTCGTGTCGGAGTAAATCTTGTGCTCGACTATCCGGGCCTGCGTAAATGGCTTCAAGACAAAGGAGTAAAGAAGGGTCTGGGAGGCCATTTCAGCAACTGATACTTTAATGGCGTATCTCTTAAAAATAGTTCCTATAATATGAAACTCCAGGTAAGTACTTTCTTTTTGGTCTTCCCAAAAATACAGTATTTCAAATTTTTAAGGGCTACTAAGGCAAAATTATAAGCATTTATCTATTTACAATTAAAATTCATGAAACGTATATTCCTTTCGCTGCTGATGATTATCAGCGCGACCCTCATAATCAAGGCGGCTGACGCCAAGAAACCGACTCTGATGGTTTTCCCGTCGGATGACTGGTGTAAGAAGAACGGCTACATTCTCCCGGGCACCAACTCTCCCGACTATGAGAAGGCTCTTCAAAATACTGACATGGACGGGGCGATATCCGTCATGGGTGATTACCTCCAACAAGCAGGGTATCCGATGTATTCACTTAAAAAAGAACTGAAAGATCTCCATACTACGGGGGCAATGCGCATGGTTGTTACCTCCAAAAATGATGGTTAGGTGATGGAATCTGATCGCGATCTCGTCACCCGCAACGTCGGTTGCGACTTCATTATCGAACTCATGCTCGATAAGAAGGGCGTCGGGAGCAGACAGTTTATCGAATTTAAGGTTCAGACAATCGACGCCGCCTCTAATGCAATTCTGCACGGTGATATCGGCTCATCGAGTGCTTCCTCCGCTCCCACTCCCATTTTGGTCAAGGAGGTAATAGGCGGCTTTTTTGATAATTTCTGCAATAAGTTAGACCTCGCATTCGATGACATAGAGCAGAAGGGCCGCGAAGGTAAGATCTTCTTCGAGATCGCCGACGACAGTCCCTATCACTTCGAAAGCGACGTGACCGTCGACGGAGAATCCGGCGAACTCGCAGACTATATCGAATACTGGCTCAGCGAGCACGCAGTCGACGAAAACGTCGACCGCCAGCATAAGAGCCGCGAATCGCTCACCTTCCGTCAGGTCCGCTTCCCCCTCTTCGCTAAGGTTGCAGCCGGAGGATTCGGTTCCAAGAAAGGCAAGGTGAAAGCCCAGTCGATGGAATCCTTCGTGAAGCCCCTTGAATCGGAACTCCGCAGGCTTGGAATGAATATGACTACTGTGCCTATCGGCCAGGGGAGCGTATATTGTGTAATCGGCGGGAATTGATTGCAGTGTAATGATTTAAGAATCTTTAGGACATGAAAAAGATAGCTTTATTGCTCACTGTTCTTTTGGCTGCTTTTGCAGTCAAGGCTGAAGAATCCGAACTTACCGGTCAGGTGGTGCTGACACCTTACGTTGTCCACGATGCCAAGACCCCCACTGCCGATCAGATACTTCTCGATAAACTCAACCGTATCGTCACGAAGTACGGAGTAAGTTCGCAGACCGGTCTTCAAAGTCCTTTCATCATCACCGGCCACGCCATAGAATTGAAGAAAGAGACGACCGCTACCGCTCCTCCTCATACTGCTGTCGAGCTTTCTCTGACCCTTTATATCGGCAACGGCGAGGAGGGAACGAAATTCTCTACATGCAACATGACCGTAAAGGGAGTGGGCAATACTCTTGATCAGGCCTACGCTTCGGCATTCCGCAAGATCAACGTCAATGATCCCGAACTTGAAAATGCCATTGAAGTAGGACAGGAACGCATCAAGAAATACTATGAGACGCAAGGCCCCGGTCTGATCCGCAAGGCTGAGGCGTACGCGGCAGCCGGAAATTACGGCGAAGCGTACGGAGTCCTGTTGCGGATTCCGCCTGTCTGCCCGCAATATGCGCAGGCCCAGAAGATGGTGATAGAGCTCGTAGGCAAAGAGAGCGACGACAAGAACAGCGCTGTAATCCGCAGAGCCCGCGCGGCCTGGAGCGCCAGCCCGGATGAGTACGGTGCGTCAGAAGCTCAGGGTATTCTTGCAGGCCTCTACAATCCCAGCCAGAAAATCCGCACGGAAGCTGACGCGTTGATGAAGGAGATGTCATCAAGATTGCAGAAAGTCGATGATGATGAGCGCGCTGCGGAGCGGACCCGCGAGGCTAACGCTCATAACGAACGCATGGCATATATCAACGGAGCTACCAAGGTTGCAGTCGCTCAGGCCAAGCAACCGGTCTACCATATCCATTGGTGGTAATCTTACCGGGCCAATCAGCCTTGAAATGCTCCTCCGTCTGAAATTTTTTGCCGTCGGAAAATCATTTAGCCGACAGCAATCTTTAAGATGTAAACGATCCGGGCGTAACTAATGAATAGACTTACTTTTTCTAACTAAAATACCTAAAATCAAGATGAAACGTATCTTTAGAATGGCGTGTATGGTCCTTCTGATGGGATTGGCCGCGGCGCCGGTTAGGGCAGAGAAGCCCTTCTATGATTCGAAGAGTTGGGTAGTCAACGTAGCAGGTGACCCTGACTTTCTGATTGAGAATGGATTCCAATCCAAGGTCAATCCGATCAAGAATCTCAATGTGCCTTACTCGTTGCCGGATAACTTCACCAAAGAAAATTGCGAAAAACTCGCGGCAGAGATGACAAAAGGCGGAATGGGCAGAAAATTCATCGATGCCCTGACCCAGGATGGCAAGAGCGAAGAATACTTGCAGAAACTCGCTCTCTGGAACGCCAACAAGCAGGATCTGGAATTTGCCGGCGAGCATCTTCGCGGTGAAGGTGAAGAAGGAATGAAGACCCTTATCAAGGATGACTTCGAGCCTATCCTTCAGCAGAACTATATCGTTCTTGCCAGAACTGTACAACTCAAGGACAAAGATGGTAGATTGAAAGTCACCAAAGAGGGCAAGCCCATAATGGCGACTCAATATGCCATTTATCACGTGGAGGTGACTAAGGAAGAGGCGTTTGATATCATGATGAAGATCGATCAGCCGGAGTATTACCTGATGAAGTTCCCCGTCAAATACTGCTACTCCGGATATCTGGATGAGGACAAAACCGAGGCTGAAATTGCTAAGAATGTTCCCGGTCTCGCAGTGCGCGGCGTATTGCTTCGTAGAAATCCGGCCCGCATTTCCTTAGGCGACAATGCCGGCATCCAGAAAGGTGATCTGGTCAGCATCTATAGCCAGAGAGTAGATAAGAATGGTAATCCCTATTCAAAGCGTATCAGCCGCGCCCGCGTCTGCGGCGTATGGGACAATGACGCGCAGATCAACTTCGAGGCTGGCACGGCCGGTAACCGTAAGAACGGTGATGTAGTAGTCCGCACTCCCGACAGCAAGTACCGTTTCGGTGTTCTCGCTACATATTCCCCCCACGTCTGGGGAGGTGAGTTTATCATGGACGGCAAAGTCGGTTTCACCCGTTCGGGTATCATCCATCATATTCTTGCCGACATCGCTTTCAGCATGACTGATCATCCCGGCAATAAATACTATGTCCTTGACAGCGAGCATTACGGCTATGAATATCGTTCGCCGATGTTCATTAATGCAGGTATCGGTTACGGTATAGGTAAGACGTTCCTCGGGTTTATGGATGTGATGCCCTTCTTCTTGGTGCAATACGAAGCCGGCATGATGATGGACGTAACTTCAGAAAAATCCCTCAACTCGAATGATGACGGTGGACTTATTCTCGGTTCAACAGTTCGCGTTCCGATCGGTCTGCGCTTAAGTTTCAATATCGGCTATCCCCTGAAGCTTGCCGTGGAGGCAGGTTATGCTCCTCGCTTCGGCTTCGGCGACGACTACAAGATCGTAAAGCAGACTTGCGAACTGATGAAAGCAAAGCGTGATGGAGTGTTTGTCAACCTCGGTCTAATCTTCTAAATCCGGAAATATAAAGATGAAAACGATAAATAAGTTATTTCATAGCCTCCTGGTCCTGATTCTATGCTTAGGATCAGTATCCTTCCTCCATAGCTGTAAGGATGATGATGAAACTCTGATAAATCAGTTCTATGATTTCCCGGAGATGATCACCTGCAAAATAGGTGATGAAGTTACCTTCGCCGATATGAAATTCGGCGAAGATACAATGGTAGTGCCGGCAGTAGTCTTGAATCTGAGATATGCGGTAGAAAACAGCAATATTCTTGCTTCCCGTAACGGTACGCTGTATGCAGTCGGCCTCGGCTCAACGGAGATCTTCATCTACAATGAGGATGACGAATTGATACGTACCATTCCGGTAATCGTAGAATCAAGTCTGGAATTCCTCGAACATGAAGAGAATCCCATTAATCTGAAATACGGCGACGAACTTAATCTGGTTTCTAATTATGCCAATTATGAAGAGTTCAAACTCTGCAGCTTTACCACTTCTGATAAATCTGTCTTAACCGTTGACAGAGATGGTAATGTCAAGGCTGTAGGATTGGGAACTGCCGATGTGACGATATACGTGGGCAATCAAGAATATAAAACATATAATTTCGTTGTCTCGCCCAATTATACCATCACTATGACACAGGGCCAGGTCTCAAAAATCACAGATCTTATAAGCGAAATATCCTTAGGTCAATCATACTATCTTGATCCGGTCAAATCCGGAGTAGTTGCAGTCACCAGGATCTCAACCTCTTCCAGTATCATTTTGACCGCTATGGGCTCCGGAGATACAGTCCTAAAAAATAGTTACTACGTTATTGCGGTAACAGTAACTCCGGCTTCATTGCAGACCCTTTTTGATATGGATTTCTTGGTTAATACCCTTAAATCCTCTATGACTTCATTAACTGTCATCAAAGAAAAAATGAAGGACTATGATCTTATCGCAGAGGGACCGCTAAATGATCAGGGCCTGTCATCTACTTATAGCAAAGCCTTGAGATATGCCCCGTTCGGAGATGCGAAATCCATTACATTCTATTTTGATGGATATGGTTACTATAAAACTTGCGTGATAGAGACCGGTAAAACTTCAGAAGAGGTGTGCGGATGGCTAATCAACAACTGTGCCAGTTCCCGCATTGATAGGTACACAGGTGAATTCAGTGCGTTCCAGCCAGTATTAAATATCTACTCTGATGAATTCTATGCCGTTGACGGATCTTGGTCGACAATCCAGTACAAGTAATCTAAGCGATCAACGTAGAAAACAATAGTGATAAAAAACGCCTTGAGCATCTGCTCGGGGCGTTTTTTTCGGTTATTTATTTTTCTATATCAAAGTAGGGACGCGATTCTTCTCGTCCCCAGAGTATTGCCTCAAGTAGGGGCGTAATACATTGCGCCCACGAAGAATAACAATAATATAGGAGCAAGAAGGTAGGGATGCGATTCTTCTCGTCCACAGAGAATTGCCTCAAGTAGGGGCGCAATACATTATGCCCGCGAAGAAAAAAGGACTTTATCTCCATTGGGCGAAGCGAGGGCGGCGGCTGAGGTAACCGGGGTCGGATTGGTGGTCGTAGGCTTCGCGCTCGAAGGAGAGGTTACGATAGGCATTGCCCCGGCGGAAAAGTCGCCATAACCATTCGAGGATATAGAGGACATAGAAGAAGACATAGCCCAATTCGCGCATCTGGGCGGTATGAATTGATTCGTGATTAAGCAAAGTGCCGTCTACCTTCACCGGGCCCTTCACAAAAAGGACCCCGAAAAGATTGATGGCACTAAACTTTCCGAAAGGAATTATCCTATTCCTTATTATCTTCATTCTACTTTTTTCTTTTTCTACGTGGACGCGAAGAATCGCGTCCGTACTCCTTCTTACTTGATATCCGATAGGAGGCCCTTTTCTTTTCAAGTTTCGCAAGTAAGCGAATCTTGAATCATGAATCGCTTTCTCCGATTTCAGTCAGTCGCTTTTCCAGATCCATGGCGACATCCGCATTCTTCTTGATGAAGAAGTAGAGTTCCGCTACGGGTTGCAACTGCGCAGGAACCGCTTCGGGTTCTCCTTCAAACCGTGCGATTTGATCAGCTATTGTAGTATCAGTCTTGTCGGTAGCCGCCGTGGACTCTCCGGCTTGGAAATACTCGGCGGGATGCAGAGTGAAGGCATCTTCGGAGGAAAACATCTGATAATCCGCTACGAACGTGAAGGCATCCTCCAATACTTCGGGCCATTGACGGAGATCGACCCTGCTTTGCAGCGAATCCAAAGCCATGCTTACGCGCGAAGCTGACTTAAACAATCTTGAAGCCGCCGGAAGTCGGGTATTGTCGATCGGTAGACCGGAGGGCTTGAAGAGATCCTTCATATCGGAGAATGTAAAATCGGGATTATATCGCGGTGATTCATCCTCACTCCTTACCGCGTCCGGAGTTGTCACGGCATAGCAGTAAGCCAGGAATGTATTGAGAGTGTTAAGCAGAGCCGGGATATCCTTGCGTAATTTCTCCTTGTCTTCAGCAGCCTTCTTTTGCTTCTGCCTTTCGATTTCGGAAGCAACGTCAATCTCGGATTTCATTGATCCGACTGCGTTCAGGAATAAGCCCAAGAAAATCAATCCGCACATAACCTCCACGGCCGTGACGGCCTGTGCAGCCCCATGCATCGGGGTATAATCACCGAATCCTAAGGTCGTAATGGTAACGATGCTGTAATATAGCCAGGAACCGAAATCCGTGGTGCCTCCGTCCGGAATACGGAATTGGCCGTCGGGCAAGCCCCAATATATCAACGCAAACAGCGGGGTTATGGCCACATAGATCCCTATCCATACGATTGGACGGATATTGCTCACTACATGGAAGAAATGCTTAAGTCTGTCGGATATGCTCATAGTATTAAAGTTTTGAAGAAAAGTATCCCTTTAATATTTAGTCTATATCAACAGTAATTTTAAGAACTGGTTACTGAGATATAATCATGTAATATTGATACTATAATAACGCCGGAATGAGCAACGCGGTTCTGTCATCCGAAAGATTGGTGACAGGGTGCCGATTTGCATAATTAAGATTTTTTCACTAACTTTGCAATCCGTTATGAAATACGGATTTGACAACGGCAAGTATCTGAAGATACAGTCAGAACACATCAAGGAGCGTATCGCTCATTTTGGAAATAAGCTCTATCTTGAGCTTGGTGGCAAACTATTCGACGACCATCACGCCTCCCGCGTCCTCCCGGGGTTTCAGCCCGACAGCAAGTTGCGGATGTTCAGCAAACTTAAGGATCAAGCCGAAATCGTAATTGCAATCTCCGCTCTTGATATAGAGCGTAATAAGGTGCGTCATGATCTCGGCATCACCTACGACGAAGACGTGCTCCGTCTGCGCGAGGAATTTCAGAAACGAGGTTTTATGGTAGGCTCGGTAGTGGTCACCCATTATAATGGCCAACGCTCGGCCGACGCTTTCCGTCAACGCCTCGAACGCCTCGGCATAAAAGTCTATTATCACTATATTATCGAGGGCTATCCGACCAATGTCGACCTCATCGCATCCGATGAAGGCTTCGGCAAGGATGACTATATCGAGACTTCCCGTCCCCTGGTCATCGTGACTGCTCCCGGACCGGGCAGCGGTAAAATGGCGGTCTGTCTGAGCCAGCTCTACAATGAGCATAAGCGCGGTGTGACGGCCGGATACGCCAAGTTCGAGACTTTCCCCGTATGGAATCTTCCCCTAAAACATCCTGTCAATATCGCTTACGAAGCGGCTACCGCCGATCTGAATGACGTCAACATGATCGACCCCTTCCACCTGGAAGCGTACGGAAAGACCGCCATCAACTATAACCGCGATATAGAGATCTTCCCCGTCCTAAATGCCCTGTTCGAAGGTATCTATGGTCAGAATCCATATAAGTCACCGACGGATATGGGTGTCAACATGGTCGGTTATTGCATCTCGGACGATGAAGTCTGTTGCGACGCATCGAAGCAGGAGATCATCCGCCGGTATTTCGCCACTCTCAATCAGCTCGCTTCAGGTATCGGTCAGGATTCGGAAGTCAGCAAGATTTCCCTACTCTTCAAGCAGGCCAAGATCGATCTCTCTTACCGCAAACCGGTTGCGGCAGCCCGTGAACGTGCGGCAGCGAGCGGCAAACCCTGCTCGGCGATGGAACTTCCCGACGGTACGATCATCACCGCTGAGACCAGCGAACTGCTCGGGCCGAGTTCGGCCCTCATCCTGAATGCCGTAAAGCATCTGGCCGGGATAGACCATACGATAAAACTCATCCCGCAGGAGATGATCACCCCGATTCAGCATACAAAGATTCAGCTTCTGCAGAGCCATAACCCCCGTCTGCACTCCGACGAAGTGCTGGTGGCGTTGAGCGTGCTGTCTACTACCGACGAACTTTGTCGCCGAGCCCTCGAAGTTCTTCCCCAGCTTCGTGGATGCCAGATGCACTCTACCGTCATGCTCGGAGAAGTCGACCACAAGATCTTCAAGAAATTAGGTGTAGGCCTGACCTGCGACCCGATCAAAAAGTAATTCGTTATTCTTTGCGGGCGCAATGTATTGCGCCCCTGCTTTTTTGAAATAATTCCCTGTTCTCTGTGGACGCGATGAATCGCGTCCCTACTTGGCTTTAGGATGACATCGGGTTTGGGGATGACGAGGTAGGGGCGCAATACATTGCGCCCGCGAAGAATATGGAAAATTTATTTAAGATTTTGACTTGCATGCCAATTTTTTTTGGAGCCGGGAATGAACCTTATTTCCGGCTCCCGTGTTTATATAATGTAAAATGACTCAGAGGAGTCACTTAATCTTAAGGTAGTACTTGAAAGGCACTTACTATAGAAAAACACATTGAAAATATATTGAAAAATATACATTGAAGAACACACACATAGATTGATATTATAGAATGATACCTTAATCAATTTACTATAGAAAGACACACTGATAGTACTGATGAAAGACACACATGACCTCAATTTAGCGAGCATCGATTATTGAGACAAAATGAGAATACTGTAAAGGATAGATTTCCACTAAGAGTGATACTATAGAACAACACACACAAATCACACTGAAATTATGAAAAAGTTAATATTGTTTCTAATGCTGGCAGGTTGCGCCATCATATACATGGCATGCGCCTAAAAAGCACAAAGGGCTTCGGTTCTTCCGAAGCCCTTTGTGCTTTTTAGATATTATTCTACTTGCGCAAGCGCCAAAACTTGAAAAGTAAGAGGTTGGGAAGCGATTAATCGCATCCACAGAGAATAAGTATATAGTCAGAGTTATAAAGAAAGAGGGGAGGGGTAGGGTTGGGGATTATTTCTTTTTTTTGCGGTTTTCGTCGGGGTCTGGGGCGAAGTGATTGGGGAAGGTCCAGTGCTGACGCGGTCGCACCATAGCTATGATGACGAGGGCGACGCCGAGCAGGATGAAGGGGATGCTGAGCATCTGGCCGAGATTCATACCGTACTTGGCTATCATTTCATATTCGGAAGCTACCTGCACGTTCTTGACGTATTCGATCAGGAAGCGGCAACCGAATATCCAGATAAAGAAAACCCCCGTGATAAGCCAAGGCCTCTCTTCAGCGTTACGCTTCCAATACATCCACATCAGCAGCGCAAAAAGCACGAAGTAGCATCCGGCTTCGTAGAGCTGGGTCGGATGACAGGGTACGGTTTCGCCGTTTCGAAGGAATACGAATCCCCAGGGGAGGTCGGTAGGTCCGCCATAGATCTCGGAGTTCATCAGATTGCCGAGGCGGATAAGTCCGCCTACGAGCGCTATCGGTACGACAACCTTGTCGAAAGTCCAGGACGGAGCTTTCTTGCTTACAAACCATGAGAAGAGGAGGATGGCTATGATATTTCCGATAGTGCCGCCGTGGCTCGCTAAGCCGCCGTTCCAAACCTTGAGAATCTCCTCAGGATGCCGGGAGTAATAATCCCATTCATAGAAGAAGACATGGCCGAGACGCGCACCGACGACAGTGCCGACAACGAGATAGGCGAGCAATATACCCAACCATTTTTCAGGGGCCCCCTCATGCTTGAACATGGCGGCTACGATCTGATAGCCGATGCAGAAACCGATGGCAAACATCAGTCCGTCCCAGCGGACTGTCAAAGGCCCTAATGAGAAAAGGACGGGGTCGGCATTCCAATAAACTTCGAGTAGCAAAACTAAGATGATGTTAAATTACAAAATATTATATCTTCATATTATATCTCCGGGGATATGGGAAAACATGGAGCCAAGCTACGCAAGGCTCCATGTTTTATATTGGATTATTTAGAAGCTACGATTTCGGCAGTGTCGCGGGCGATCATCATCTCTTCGTCGGTCGGGATGACAACTACCGTTACCTTCGAATCCTTACCGGAGATGACGATCTCTTCGCCGCGGACCTTGTTGGCCTCGGCATCGAAGGTCACGCCCATAAATGCGAGCTGCTTGCAGATCTTTTCGCGGGTGCTTGTCTGGTTTTCACCGACGCCGCCGGTAAAGACGATGATATCGACTCCGCCGAGAACGGCAGTGTAGGCACCGATATATTTCAGGATACGATATTCATACATATCGAGCGCCAGGATCGCTTTCTCTTCGCCGCGGGCCACTGCGTCCTCTATGTCGCGCATGTCGCTGGAGATCTCCGACACTCCGGCCACACCGCTCTGCTTGTTGATGAGTTTCATCAGTCCGTCGGCGTCGAGGTTGAGACGTTGCATGAGGTAGACGAGCGCACCGGGATCGACGTCACCGCAACGGGTACCCATCATCAGACCTTCGGTAGGAGTCAGACCCATTGAAGTGTCAATGCTGATACCGTCCTTGATGGCAGTAATGGAAGCACCGTTTCCGATATGGCAGGTGATGATGCG
>CAYTOR010000014.1:0-24659 GCA_964439505.1 uncultured Sangeribacter sp. | reverse complement strand
ATTCGGGGCACATCTGCGACCCTGGATTTAACATTTTTTGCGGGACGGGGTCTTAGCCTCCTTCCAGATCTCATCCATTTGGGCGAGAGTCATCTCTTTAAGATTCAAGCCTCTTTGCTTACATTCTTTTTCTAAATAATTGAAACGCGAGATAAATTTCTTATTCGTCTTTTCGAGTGCGTTTTCCGGGTTGACTCCATAGAGCCGTGCGGCATTGACGACGGCGAAAAGCAGATCGCCGAATTCCCCTTCAAGTGCTTCTTTGTCATCCTTTTCAATCTCCGCTTTCACCTCGCGTATTTCCTCATTCACCTTATCCCATACCTGAGAGCGTTCTTCCCAGTCGAATCCGACGTTGCGCACCTTTTCCTGAATCCGGTTAGCCTTGATCAACGCCGGAAGAGCAGACGGCACACCTCCGAGTACGGTCTTATTGCCCCCTTTCTCCTTAAGTTTGATTTGCTCCCAGTTCTGGAGTACTTCGTCAGTAGAGTCAGCGTGGACATCACCGAAGACATGGGGATGACGGAAGATCAGTTTGTCGGTAAGGGCATTGCAGACGTCGGCTATGTCGAATTGATCCTTTTCCGATGCAATCTTGGAATAGAAGGCGATATGAAGGAGCACGTCGCCAAGCTCCTTCTTGATATTGGGCGTGTCGTCGTTGGCGAGGGCCTCAGCAAGTTCGAAGGTTTCCTCAATGGTGTTGGGACGTAAGGATTCGTTGGTCTGCTTGGCATCCCACGGACATCTTACCCTCAATTCGTCGAGTACATCAAGCATGCGGCCGAAAGCCTCAAGTTGCTCTTTTCTGCGATTTTTATCTATAGGAACTGTTATCTTTGTCATAATCAATAATTTAATAATATTGGGTAAACCATTCGGGCTGAACTTTACTGAGTCATTCCGGAACAGACTTTGCTATCTTTAATGCAAAATTACGGAAAAATTGTGATTAATTACAAATAAAGAGTTATCTTTGTGGGTTGAAATGTTAATTGAAGGTTAAAAAAGATATGAATCCGATGCTGAATTCCGGAATGGTCGATAAGTTTCGTCGCTGGATAGAAGAAAGTGAAGAGATTGTCTTGACGTGTCATGTCCGTCCGGACGGAGATGCGATAGGGAGCACGCTCGGAATGATGCATCTTCTCCAGTCGCTCGGAAAGAAGGCTACGGTGGTAGTTCCGGATCAGCCTCCCCGGTCCCTGGCGTTTTTACCCGGATTCAAAGATATCTGCATCTATACCCGGCATGAGGAGTATAGTAGAAGGTTGATGGCTGAAGCGAACCTTATAATCTGCAGCGACTTCAATAAACTTTCGCGACAGGATGCGTTAGGGGAGGTAACGGAGAAAGCGACCTGCCGTAAGGTCATGGTAGATCATCATCAGCAACCTGACAGTTTCTGCGACCTCAGTTTCTCTTATCCTGACATGTCGTCGGCTTCCGAACTGATGTTCCGTCTTATAGCCGCGATGGGGTTCTATACCGAAATGAACCTTGATTCGGCTACCTGCATCTGTACCGGAATGATAACGGACACACGGAATTTCTCTGTAAATTGCAAGAATCCGGATATCTATGAAGTCCTGATGCGGCTTCTGGAGAAGGGGGTCGACAAGACAAAGATAGTGAGGGAAGCGTTGCTGACCCGTTCATTATGGAGTTTGCGGCTCCAATCCTACGCTTTGGCCGAGAAAATGGAAATTTTTGACAGATGGCACTGCGCGGTGACTACTCTTGACAAAGCTGAACTTGAGCGTTTCCATTACGAAAGGGGCGATACGGAAGGATTGGTGAATGAAGCCCTCGACGTGCGGGGTATTTACTTCTCATTTTTTCTGAGGGAGGATGACGATTGCATAAAGGTTTCTGCCCGTAGCATTGAGGATTTCCCTGTATCAAAGATTTGCGAAGACCTTTTCGGCGGAGGTGGTCACCTGATGGCTGCCGGCGCGGAGTTTAAGGGATCTTTGGAAGATTGCAGGAAGAAACTCATCGATGCGATTCCTGACTATCTGCAATATCTCCCTTCCAGACCGCAGAAAGTTGAATAAGAATAACTCATTACGATTCAAGGCTTGAATCGTAAAAGAGAATATAATACCAATAAGGACATATCATACACAAAATGAAATTTCATCCAATAAGATATATAATTGCAGCGTCCGCCTTAATGGTATTGCTGGCGGCGGGTTGCAGCAAGTCGGAAAGTTACTCTGATTTGCTGCGAGATGAAGAGAGAGCGGTAAACTGGTATCTGGCCCAGCAAAGAGTTGAAGTCGATGTGCCTGAGGATTCAGTTTTCGAGATCGGTCCGAACGCTCCCTTCTACCGCATGAACGAGGACGGGACCATCTATATGCAGGTCATTTCGGAGGGGGACCCCAATGACAAGCCGGCTGATGGAGATCGGGTCTATTTCCGTTTCATGCGTCAGAATCTCAAATACCTCTATGAGGGAATCGATGTGACGCCTGAAGGGAACATGGATAATTTCAATGTTCAGTTAGGCTCCACGAATTTCATCATGGGCAACAATACCTATCCCAATACTACCAAATACGGTACCGGAATCCAACTCCCGATGACTTACTTGGGTTACTACTCGGAAGTGAATCTCGTTTTGAAGTCCTACGCCGGCTTCCCGGAGAATCAATCGGAGTGTACTCCCTACGTAATGAATATAAAGTACTATAAATCGGAGTATTGAACCCCTTCCATCGAAAGGAAAGATTACAAGATAGGGTTGGGGACAAGTAGGGGCGCAATACATTGCGCCCGCGAAGAAAAGGTATTATTCCAAGAAAGCAGGGACGTGATTCATCGCGTTCACAGAGAATAGAGAAATATAACAATAACAAGGCGCTCCCACGCCGAATAAGGAATATAACAATGTCATTGATTAAATCCATTTCCGGTATCCGCGGCACTATCGGCGGACGCTCCGGGGAAGGACTCGGAGGAGTCGATATAGTTAAGTTTACTGCCGCATACGCAGAATTCATAAAGCGCAGCTGCGAGGGCAAAGCGCGTAAGATAGTTGTCGGACGTGACGCGCGTATCAGCGGAGAAATGGTCAGCCGGCTCGTTTCCGGCACCCTGATGGCTATGGGTCTTGATGTGATCAACATCGGCCTTGCAACTACTCCGACAACAGAACTTGCAGTGACCGGAGAAGGAGCGGACGGAGGCATCATCATCACCGCCTCCCATAACCCCACTCAATGGAACGCGTTGAAACTCCTTAACCGCAATGGAGAATTCCTGAATGATGCGGAAGGAAAGAAGGTTATAGAAATCGCTGAGAAGGAGGATTTCTCTTTTGCAGAAGTCTTTGACCTGGGTCAGGAATATAAGAATGATACCTGGGGTCAGCGTCATATCGAGATGGTATTGAATCTTCCTCTCGTAGACGTTGAAGCTATCCGGAAAGCGGACTTCACGGTTGCTGTTGACGCTGTAAATTCAGTAGGCGGTATCATCATTCCTCAGCTCCTGAAGGCTTTGGGAGTGAATAAGATCATCGAACTGAACTGCGAGGCCAACGGACATTTTGCCCATACACCTGAGCCCATTCCGGAGAATCTTACCCAGATATCCGAGGTGATGAAGTCCGGAGAGGCTGATTGCGGTATCGTTGTCGATCCCGATGTCGACCGCCTGGCGTTAGTAATGGAGAACGGGGAAATGTTTGTAGAAGAATATACTTTAGTGGCTGTCGCTGATTACGTGCTCGGTCATACTCCCGGTTCTACTGTAAGCAACCTTAGTTCGTCGAGAGCTCTGCGTGACGTGACCCGCGCCCACGGTTGCGAATACAATGCCGCTGCGGTCGGAGAAGTCAACGTAGTCTCCAAAATGAAGGAGACGGGTGCCATAATCGGTGGAGAAGGCAACGGCGGAGTCATCTATCCTGAACTCCATTACGGACGTGACGCTCTTGTCGGGGTGGCCTTATTCCTTACTCTTCTCGCCAAGTCCGGAAAGAAGATGACAGAGCTCAAGGCCGGTTATCCGCAATATGCAATCGCAAAGAATAAGATCACGCTGACTCCTGACGTAAACGTAGACGCCATTCTTGAGGCAGCCAAAAATCACTTTTCCAATGAAGAGGTCAACGATATCGACGGGGTAAAGGTCGACTTCGAGGATTGCTGGGTACATCTTCGTAAGTCAAATACCGAGCCTATCATCCGGATATACTCTGAGGCTTCGACTATGGAAAAGGCCGAGGCGCTCGGGGAAGAGATCAAAAATCTGATTGCCAATCTTTAATCTGCCTCTCCGGAGTAACTGAAAAAGGAATTAACCCGCAGGCAGTTGACGCTGAATGACTGCCAACTTATATGATTCCACTCCGGCCGGCTGCATGAATCTCCATGTTAAAAAAGTTTTTTCTCAATTTCCTGTCTTCATTTGTAGGGGCATGGGTGGCTATCGGCCTCTTTGGGCTTGTAGTTATACTTGTCATAGTATCGTTAATCGGTAAAATTGGAATTTCTCAGAACTCCGGGGTGAATGGAGTGTCCAAAAATTCCGTGATGGTAATAGATCTCAACGGACGGATAGAAGAAAGGGAGAGCCCCGCGGAATTCGACTATATGGCGGCTCTTCAGCAAGATTTCGACGCTCCGCTGACGCTTACCTCCCTTGTAAGTTCTATCCGCGAAGCGGCCGACAATAAGGATATCCGCATGATATACCTGAAATGTGGCAATCTGCAGGGCGGAATGGCTACGTTGCGCGCACTGCGTCAGGAACTGACCGAATTCAAGAAATCCGGAAAGAAGATCTATGCTTACGGAGACGCGTACGCGCTCCCGGACTATTATGTAGCCAGCGTCGCAGACTCTCTGTTTGTCAATCCCGACGGAGTTGTCGCAGTGAAAGGAATTTCCGGAGGAGTACTTTATTTCAAGGATCTTCTCGATAACCTTGGAATCGACATCCAGGTCGTGAAGGTCGGAACCTTCAAGTCTGCAGTAGAACCCTATATCTCTAACGAGATGTCCGAACCGGCCCGTGCTCAGTTAGACACCCTATACGGCAACCTTTGGAATCAGATAGCTCAGGAAATCTGCACAGACCGCAAGCTCAAGACTGCTCAGCTGAATAATCTGATCAATACTGATTATCTTCAGCTTCAAGACGGTAAATATGCAGTCGGCAAGCACTTGGCTGACAAGGCCGTCTATGAGCGGACGATGGATCAGCGTTTTGCCGACGCTTTGGGTATAGATGTCGAGAAAGTAAATTTCGTCGGTCATGACGCCGTCGCGGCGACTGCCGCTGATATCAATATCGGTAAAAAGAAGCGCATAGCGGTACTCTATGCTACGGGAGAAATCATGGAGGGTACCAAGACCGGTATAAATTGCGAGGTGCTCGTGCCTATAATCACGGACCTTGCCGAGGATGAAGATGTAGTAGGAATGGTACTGCGAGTGAATTCTCCCGGCGGATCTGTCTTTGGCTCCGAACAGATTGCGGAGGCTTTGGCTTATTTCCAGTCGAAAGAGAAACCGCTTGCCGTCTCGATGGGTGATTATGCCGCGTCCGGAGGATACTGGATCTCCTGTCATGCCAACAGGATTTTCGCCGATCCAATGACGATCACCGGTTCGATTGGTATCTTCGGAATGATTCCGGACGTGTCCGGTCTGGCTAAGAAAGTAGGGGTTACTCCTCAGTATGTTTCGACCAATCCTGAAGCTGATTTCCCGCTTCTGATGCGTCCGATGACCGAGTCGCAGCATGCTGCCATGCAGAAGATGATTGAGAAAGGCTATGATCAATTTATCACCCGGGTGGCGACCGGCAGAAAAATGACGAAGCAGAAGGTTATGTCTATAGCCGAAGGCCGGGTATGGGACGGAGAGACAGCGTTGAAGTTAGGTCTCGTAGATCAACTTGGATCTCTTGCCGATGCTTGCGACTGGGTTAAGTCTCAGGTCAAGAAAGATGGTAAAGAGCCGGTATTGGAATATCTGCCCGATATGGAACCCTCTTTCTGGGATATGGTCAGAATCTCCACTCAGTCAAAAGTTCAATTAGCCCTGATCAATGAAATCGGGAAAGTAGTGCCGGAATCCGAGTATGCGATAGAAGCGGCCAATGTCTTGCGTCGTCGACCGGTGCAGGCAAGAATCGTACCGATTTTCTTCAAATAATACGAGGAATCTAAAAATTAATTGTTATCTTTGTTTTCCGGCAAGGATAATAGTTCATGATCGGTAACTCTTAAAATCGGAAATACTTTATTTCCGTGTTTCTCCGGAGTGCCGGTTATTGCAAACTAATTCTTAAGAGTAGCTTAAGATTCGGTGAAAGATAAGATCGATAAAATACTGCGATGGGTGCTTACCCCCTTGTCATGGCTCTATGGGGCCGTGATGTGGGTACGCAACAAATTGTTTGACCTCGGGATCCTGCCTCAGGTCGAATTTGATGTGCCAGTCGTGGGAGTCGGGAATATCACCGTCGGAGGGACCGGAAAAACCCCTCATACCGAATATATCATCTCCAATCTTTGCGGTCAATATAAGATTGCGGTCCTTAGCAGAGGTTATAAGCGTCATACCAAGGGATTCATCATTGCAAATTCAAAGAGTACTCCCGAGGCGATCGGCGATGAACCCTGGCAGATCTACAATAAATTCGGCCGATTGGTTAAAGTCGCCGTATGCGAAAACCGAAGGAAAGGGATCTCCGAACTCCTCAAACTCTATCCTGATCTCGAAATGATCGTTCTCGACGATTCGTTCCAGCATCGCTGGGTGCGTCCGAAGATTTCGATCCTGCTTATGGAGTACGGGCGACCTGTATTCAAGGATCACCTTCTGCCCCTCGGTCGGCTTCGGGAATCCGCTCATGAAATCAATCGCGCTGACAAAGTCATCGTTACGAAATGTCCCGATTCGTTGCAGCCGCTCGACTTGCGTCTCGTCATCAAGGAATTGGATCTGATGAAATTTCAGAAGATCTATTTTACGCGCTATAGCTACGGTCAACTGGCTCCCGTCTTCGCCGATGAAGCGACCTTTACCGCTAATTTGAGTTCCTTAAACAAGTCAGATTCGGTTTTCCTTCTGACCGGTATTGCCCATCCCCGCTATTTTGTCAGGTACTTCAAGCAATATCCCTTCCATAAGAAAATAGAACACTTCCCGGATCATCATGATTTCTCCCGCTCCGATATAGCAAGAATCGAGCAGAAATTCCGGAATATGAAAGGGGAGCGTAAAATCATCGTTACGACTGAGAAGGATGCTGTCCGACTGGTCCATAACCCCTATTTCCCGCAGGAACTCAAGCCGTTTGTCTTCTTCCTGCCGATAAGTGTTGTAAGGATTACCGGTCCGCAGGGTTCCGATTATAATCTGATTGAGGATCTGAAGGCTGAACTTCATCTGCCGGACTCAGACAGCAACGGTTACAGCGATAATGACATCGAGAACCCTGCTATAGAGGATTCTCCGTTGATAAGCGCAACAGAGGCGTTTACACCGGATGTCAATAATCACCGTGATATATCCTTTGATGCCTCCGAAAACGAATCGGAATATTATGACGAAGAGGAGGCAGGCAATCAATATAAAGATTCAGAAGAGAACAGCAAAGAACCAAGCAGAGGGACTCCGTCATTCCCCGGCTTCGGTATCAATCGCGACACTCTTGAAGATTGAATAATCACCTAATCAATCGCGATACTCTTCAAGATAGAATAATAACCTAAATTATAGTCCCATGTTAGCAACAATCCATCAGACCTCTGCCTATATTAAAGAGCAGGTCGGCGCTACTCCGGAGATTGCCGTCATTCTCGGCACCGGCCTCGGTGATCTCGCCAATCAGATAGATATAACTAAAGAACTCGATTATAAAGAAATCCCCAACTTCCCCGTCTCTACAGTAGAGGGCCATTCGGGCAAACTTATCTTCGGTCATCTCGGAGGTAAATATGTAATGGCTATGAAGGGCCGCTTCCACTATTACGAGGGCTACGACATGAAGCAGGTGACATTCCCGGTGCGCGTCATGCAGGACCTCGGAGTAAAGACTTTGATAGTCAGCAATGCGGCCGGAGGCATGAACAAGGAGTTTGAAGTCGGCGACGTAATGGTCATCACCGATCATATCAATCTCTTCCCTGAAAATCCCTTGCGCGGGAAAAACTACGAAGAACTCGGCACCCGTTTCCCGGCAATGACCGAAGCATACTCCCACCGTCTGATCGGATTGGCCGATGAAATCGCCAAGAATGAAAATGTCAGACTGATGCATGGAGTATATGTCGGTACTCCCGGTCCGACATTTGAGACTCCCGCCGAGTATGAATACTTCAGGATCATCGGCGGCGACGCGGTAGGAATGTCAACCGTACCGGAGTCGATCGTAGCCAACCACGCCGGAATGGAAGTGTTCGGTATCTCGGTAATTACTGATCTCGGAGGCAAGGATGTCAAGCAAGTGCCGACGCATGAGGAGGTACAACAGGCGGCCATTAAGGCTCAGCCTACAGTAGTCAAACTCGTGACTACACTTGTCGAAAAGATGTGATAAAATAGCAGGCGTAAAGACAACTTTGTAACTGAAAAATTGTTGATAGTATTAGGAGGGTTTGTGGAATTATCCGCAAACCCTTATTTTTCTCTTACTTAGACCAAGGATTTAACATTTTTGTGGGACGGGGTCTAAATCTCAACTTATAAGTACCCTGCAATACTCAGAATTATAAAATACCCAATATGGAGGCAAAAGATAAAGCAACAGATAAAGTAAAAGAAACCGAGATATCCGATCTTGGAGAATTCGGGTTGATATCAAGACTTACTAAAGATTTCCCCCTGAAAAATTCGTCATCACGTCTGGGGGTAGGGGATGACGCGGCCATCATCGAACCGGAAGGAGACAAGGAGATCCTCGTTACGACCGATCTTCTCTTGGAGGGGATTCATTTTGACGTCCGTTACGTTCCTCTGATGCATTTGGGCTATAAAGCCGCGGTAGTAAATTTCAGTGATATCTACGCGATGAACGGGACTCCGAAACAGATCACCGTATCCATAGGAGTTTCAAGCCGATTCACAGTCGAACACCTCGATATGATTTATGCCGGTATCCGCTTAGCTTGCGAAGCATATAATGTAGATTTGGTAGGAGGCGACACGTCTGCTTCCGTTACGGGGTTGGTAATCAGTGTTACCTGTCTTGGTGAGGCTGCAAAGGGAGCGTCTGTAAAGCGTTCGGGAGCAAAAGAGACAGACCTGATATGTGTGAGCGGAGACTTAGGCGCGGCGTATATGGGCCTTCAGCTCCTGGAGCGTGAAAACAAGGTTGCGGCAGAGAGCGGTGATCCGTCTTTCCAACCCGATTTCGCCGGGAAGGAATATATCCTTCAGCGTCAGCTTCGCCCTGAGGCCCGCAAGGATATCATAGAAGAACTGCATGCTGCCGGGATCAAACCCACCTCCATGATGGATGTCAGCGACGGCCTTTCCTCCGAACTCCTGCATATCTGTAAATCCTCCGATGTGGGCTGCAGGGTATATGAGGACAGAATCCCCATAGACTATCAGACTGCTGTCATGGCAGAAGAACTGAATATGAACCTTGTGACAGCCGCCATGAATGGAGGCGAGGACTATGAACTTCTCTTCACGGTGCCGTTGACCGACAAAGAAAAGATCGAGAAACTGCATAATGTCAAGATGATCGGTTATATCACGAAGCCTTCGTTGGGAGCGGCTCTCGTCACTCGCGATGGAAATGAAATTCCGATCAAGGCTCAAGGCTGGAATGCCTTCCAATAATAGGCTTCATTTTCATGGATTGGCCCCGGAATTTAAATTAGTTTAACATTATAGATTGGTTAGTCCGGGATAATTAAAGGATTAATTATTATTTTTGCAAATGAAACAGGGATTGCAATTACTCCTTAGACCTCTATAGATCTCTATGCCGGAGGCTTCCTGGAGTCAGACAATCCCAAAAGGGATAGGCGAAAATTATAAAAAATAGAAAAACTCAAAGAAATGAGCGAAACGGTTAATATTCGAGAACTCAACGACCTGATTGCGTCCAAGAGCAATTTCATTCAGATGATCCGTACCGGCATGCGCCATCGGATCGTAGGCCAGAAACATCTGATAGATTCTCTTTTAGTTGCTCTCTTGGCAAACGGCCACGTATTATTGGAAGGCGTGCCGGGTCTGGCTAAGACCTTAGCCATCAAGACGCTTGCTACTCTTGTCGACGCTAAATACAATCGTATTCAGTTTACTCCTGACTTGCTCCCGGCGGACGTGATCGGTACACTCATATATTCAATCAAGCGAGAGACCTTCGAAGTGAAGAAAGGTCCTATCTTCGCCAATTTCGTGCTTGCCGATGAGATCAACCGTGCTCCGGCCAAGGTGCAGAGCGCACTGCTCGAAGCCATGCAGGAACGCCAGGTGACTATCGGCGAAGAGACTTTCCCCCTCGACAAACCCTTCCTTGTAATGGCTACTCAGAACCCGATCGAGCAGGAAGGTACATATCCGTTGCCGGAAGCCCAGACTGACCGTTTCCTTCTGAAAGTCATAATCGGCTACCCGACTAAGGAGGATGAAAAGGAGATCATCCGTCAGAATATCTCTGCCGCCCAAGATGCGGTTCAGGCCGTAGTCAGCCGCGCTGACATCACTGAGGTACAGAAAATAGTAGAGCAAATCTATCTGGATGAAAAGATAGAGAACTATATAGTCGATATCGTTTTCGCTACCCGCGAACCCGGTAAATATGGTCTTAACGTTCTTGAGGATCTCATCGAATACGGAGCTTCTCCGCGTGCATCCATCTCCTTGGCCAAAGCTTCGCGTGCCTACGCTTTCCTTCAGGGCCGCGGCTATGTGATTCCGGAAGACGTACGCGCCGTCTGCCATGACGTCATGCGCCACAGGATCGGACTCAGCTATGAGGCTGAGGCTAATAATATTACTTCAGACGAGGTCATCACTACGATTCTCGATAAGGTACAGGTACCGTAAGATAAGCGTTAAATAAAGATACGCGTAAGAAAAATGTGGTGAGAAAGTCTCTTCATAAAATCATCTGAGAATGGACGCTAAGGAACTTCTTAAAAAAGTAAGGAAGATAGAGATAAAGACCCGGGGATTAAGTCAGAATATCTTTGCGGGTGAATATCATTCAGCTTTTAAGGGACGTGGCGTCATTTTTTCTGAGGTCAGGGAATACCAGCCCGGCGATGACGTCAGGGATATAGATTGGAATGTGACTGCCCGGCATAACAAACCCTACGTTAAAGTCTATGAAGAGGAGCGAGAACTTACCTTGATGCTGCTCATAGATGTCAGTCAGTCAGAAGACTTTGGTGCCGTCGGAGTCGAAAAAAAAGAGATGATGGCCGAAATAGCGGCCACATTGGCCTTTTCTTCCCTTCAGAATAATGATAAGGTCGGAGTGATATTCTTCAGCGACAGAATAGAGAAGTTCATTCCTCCGAAGAAGGGAAAGAAGCACATTCTTTTGATCATCCGCGAAATAATAGATTTTCAGCCGGAAAGCCACGGGACTGATATTTCGGTTGCCCTGGAATTCCTGACCAATGCTATCAAGAAGCGTGCGACTTCCTTCATACTTTCCGACTTCATAGACCGTCATGACTACTCCCATGCCATGCTGATGGCAAATAAGAAGCATGAACTTTCCGCCATTCAGGTATATGACGAACGGGACGCCAAACTTCCGGACGTCGGGCTTATCCATGCCGCCGACCTTGAAAGCGGTGAGATACGCTGGATAGATACTTCTTCTAAAAGTGTCAGGACGGCTTTCGAAAAAGCTTGGTATGCAAGTCAGCAACATCTTAACGAGGCTGCTCTGAAGAGTGGGGTAGAGATGGCAAGTATCCGCACTGACGAAGACTTCGTCAAAGCCCTTTTAGCTATTTTCCGTCAGAAGGCAGTAAGATAAATCTGAGGCAAAACTGTAAGAGGAAGACGAAGAAAAACTATAGAATTAAGTCTTCAGTTAAGAGGCAAGGTGAGGGCAATAAAAACTGAAAGATGAAATTTTCAGCAAGCCGAAAGATGAAGTCTATTTTTTATTCTCTTTTTCTTAGGCAAGGAATATAAGAACTATTTCTTAGGCAATGAATATAAGAACTCTTATTACGTCATTGATTTTAGCGACAGGAGTCTTTTCAGCGATGGCCGGACCGGTAATGCTCGAAGCAAAACTGGATTCCGCTTCCATGTTGATGGGGACTCTCAATACGCTGCATCTTGAAGTCGTACAGGATAAGGGGACGAAGGGAAATTTCCCTCTCTTTGAAAAATATGGTCCGGAGGGGATAGTGACTCTCCTCAATGATACTATAGAGATCGGACGCCCGATGAAAGTAGACACGGTTGAGGTCGGCTCCGGACGGATACAGATAAATTATCAGTTACCGGTGCAGGTCTTTGATTCGGGAGTATATCGTCTTCCCGAGTTCGTCTACGCTTCAGGCCGAGATACGGCTCGCTCAAAAGAACTGCTTTTGTCAGTAGTTCCGGTCAATGTGACTGCCAATGACAGCATTTCGCCTCTGACAGATGTTGTCGATGCGGAAAATCCTTCAGTCTTCGATAAAGTGCCTGACCCCATCTATAATTATTGGTGGGCCTTTCTGCTCGGCATCCTTATTATCGCCGCTGGGGTCTATGCCTGGTTCAAATATAAGAAAGACGGAACTATATTACCTTCCAAGCCTGAGATCCCCCCATACGAGCAAGCTATCTCCGCTCTCCGTCAGCTTAAGGCTAAAAAACTTTGGGAGTCAGGGCGCGACAAGGATTATTATACCGAACTGACCGACATCCTTCGTCGCTACCTTGATCGCCGGTTCGGCATCAAGGCTATGGAAATGACCTCATCTGAAATCTTGTCTCATCTTGCCGATCTCGGTAACCGGGACGTACCGCGTGATAAAATCAGAGATATTTTGGATATGGCCGATTTCGTTAAGTTTGCTATGGTGCGTCCATTGCCGGATGATAACGTGGCCTTGTATAAAAACGCTCTTGATTTCGTAGAATCCACTCGCCCCGTAGAACGGGAAACCGATTCTCCCGAACTGCCGGAGGGTAAAAATAACACTCCTGCAAAAAAATCAACCGAATCCGAAATCCTTGAAGATACTACTAATCTCGGACTGCGTGGTCGCCGTAAAAGGAAGGATGATTCCGCTGAAAGAATCTCCGGTCCGAGAATGAAGGTCGGGAAACATACCAAGAAAGGTATAAATCCGGATAAAGAAGGGAAGGAGGTGAGGAAATGATGTTCAAATATCCCTGGGTCTTCTGTCTGTTTGGTCTATATATCCCGTTGTTATGTTGGTATTTCAAGCGGACTAAGACCTCAACGCCCACATTGGGATTTTCCTCACTGAGGGCCTTCGACAAAATGCCGCGGTCATGGAAGGAGTATCTGATGAAGTTCTCTTTCATTCTGAAACTCCTTGCTATTGCTTGTCTGATCGTTGCTTTGGCGCGCCCTCAGACAACTGATTCAAAATCTTCGACAAGGATAGAGGGGACCGATATAGTCCTGGCTATTGATATTTCCGGCTCTATGGCTTCGACCGATTTCTCCCCAAATAGGTTTGAGGCTGCTAAGGAGGTGGCGGTGAATTTTGTCAATCAGCGTGCCAACGATAACCTCGGACTGGTTGTCTTCGCGGGTGAGTCGCTGTCTTTGATGCCTCTTACTTACGACCGGGCAGCCGTCATCAATACGCTCCAGAATGTCAAACTCGGCGACCTTAATGACGGTACGGCTATCGGTGACGGAATTGCGAGTGCCATCAACCGTCTTGTCTCCGGAAAGGCTAAATCAAAGAGTATAATTCTTTTGACTGACGGCACTAACAATGCCGGAGAAGTCCCCCCGTCGACAGCCGCCGAGATAGCCAAGCAAAAGGGAATCAAGATATATACTATCGGGGTAGGCACGAACGGAGTCATTCATATCACTGACCCCTACGGCTTCTCCACTACAGTCCTTGAGACCAAAATCGATGAAGAATCCCTGAAAAGTATCGCTGATCAGACGGGAGGTAAATTCTTCCGTGCGAAGGATGAAAAAGTGCTCCAGAAGGTTTTCGATGAGATCGACAAACTGGAGAAGACTGCACTTGACGTAGAGAAATATTCCCGGGTTGACGAGGCTTTCATGCCTTGGATTCTTGCCGCGCTTTGCTGTTATGCCCTTTCGATGTTGATGAGGTATACCATACTGCGTCGTCTCCCGTAATAATTCATTAATTGATGGTAAAATGAGTTTCGCTTATCCCTACATATTATTGCTCTTATTGGGAGTACCGGTCTATATAGCCCTGTATCTCCTGGCCAGAGCATCGCGCAAGCGGCAATTAAAGAAATTCGGACGCGAGGATTCGATTGCCCGGCTGATGCCGTTGGTGTCCCCGTATAAGCCGCCCCTGAAACTTACGTTGCAACTGTTGGCCTATACGATGTTGGTATTGGCCTTGGCCAGACCGTGGGGAGGAATCAAAGGCGCCACTAATGTTAAGGAGGGCATAGAAGTCGTGATAGCCGTCGACGCTTCAAATTCAATGTTGGCTCCTTCTTCTGATAAAACGGGTGCTCCCGACAGAATGAGAATGGCGAAGATGATTTTGGAAAAGCTCATCAATCGGCTTGACAATGACCGGGTCGGACTGATAGAATATGCCGGAGAAGCGTACACTCTTATTCCGGTGACGGGCGACTATGTCTCCGCCAAGATGTTTCTCAATTCAATTTCTCCCGGAGATATCCAAAGTCAGGGCACGAACATCGGAGCCGCCATTGAATTGGCCTCCCGATCGTTTTCGGAATCTAAGGAAATCGGTAAATCAATAATTTTGATTACTGATGCCGAAGAACTGGAGGATCCGGAAAGTGTGATGGAAGCGGCCTCTCAGGCTGCCGCCAAAAATATTCAGCTTAACGTCGTCGGAGTAGGAGGGGAGACCCCGGTGAGAATCCCCGAAGGTGGAGGATATATGATGGATCCTACGACCGGCCAGCCGGTTGAGACACGCCTCAATGAGGACCTCGCTCTGGAGATCGCTAAGGTCGGACACGGAATTTATGTAAATGCTTCCAATAAGGATTGTCTCAATGAACTTGAGCGCCAGATGGATAAGGTATCGAAGACTGCCTTGGAAAGCAGTTTTACGGCTGTCCATGATGAACTGTACGGCTTTTTCGGTTGGGCTGCTTTGATATTCATACTTCTGGATATATTAGTAGTAGACAGTAAATTCGGATGGCTTGACCGTATCACGTTCTTTAAAAAGGAAGAGAAATGAGATCAAATGATATAAAGATAGGTACCAAAGTGTTGCGTTGGAGCACCGCGATCCGGAATTGCGGTTGGAGGGGAGCGATCCTGAAATGCGTGACTCTGATGCTGTTGGTGGTTTTTGCCTGCGGGAATGTCTTCGCGGCGGAATCAACGCGCAAGGAACGCCGGTTGATCACTGAAGGCAATACTCTCTATCGATCCGGGAAATATGCAGATGCCAAAGTAAAGTATCGCGCAGCCTTGGAAGAGAACGCTGGGAGTCCGGTGGCGCGTTTCAACTTAGGTCTCTGCGACGTGCGGCTTGCGTATCTGAATAAGGATAACGACTCCATCTCTTCCAGACTTATGACGGAGGCGAGAACGGCACTGCTTGATGTGGCGAAGCTTGGCAAAGAGAACGCCCCGCTCGCTTCCAAAGCAAATTACAATCTCGGAAATCTTGCTTTTGAAGAAGAAAATTATCAAGAGGCTATCTCCTTATATAAGCAATCCCTCAGGCTAAATCCGGCTTTTGATGATGCGCGCAGAAATCTGAGGATCGCTCAGTTAAAGATGCAGAATCAGCAGGATAATCAAGATAATAAGGATAATAAGGACCAGAATAAAGATCAGGATAAGGAGCAGGATAATCAACAGGATCAAAATAAGGATAATCAACAGGATCAACAGAAGGACCAACAGCAGGATCAGGATAAGAATCAAGACCGTAATCAGGATAAGGATTCCGAAAAAGATCGCAACCAACCGCAACCTCAGCCCAACCAACTGAGCGAGCAGGCAGCCGAGCAGATCCTGAACGCCGTAGAAAACAACGAACAGAAAGCGCGCCAGGGCAATAACAATGCCCAGAAAGCCAAAGGCCATTCGGCGCGTCAGAAGCGTTGGTAATTCTCCTCCTAATCCCCCGATTCCCAAAATGACAAAGACAATCAGATATTTCTTATTTTCACTAACCCTCCTCATCGGTCTGGGATTCTCCATTCCGGCAGGGATGGCCCAGAGTGTTGAATTGCGCGTGGAATCCGAATCCGGTTCAAACCGGATAGCAACCGGCCAATTATTTTACATCCTCGTCTCCGTGAATAATATCGCGGAAGAACCGCAGGCAATATCTTCGGCAGGCGGTGCGGAACTGGTATATTGGACCAAGCAGAGCGAGACTTCATCGTTCAAGAGTGTCAACGGCAAGATGTCGCAAAGTATCCGGAGAGTCTATGCCGCTACTCTTTTAGCTCGAAAGAAAGGAACCTATACGTTCGGCCCCATTACCATTGGAGGAGTGAAAAGTAATAAGGTGACGTATACGATCGTGGATTCCTCCGATTCCCCAAATCAAGGTGCCCGGCAGGGCGCTGCATCTCAGCAGACCGGAGGGACATCCGACGACGATAATCAGGATCCCCCTCAATCTCAGGATCCGGACGCTAACGGCGGTCCTACATTCATAGGTAAAGGTAATGACAAACTCTTCATGCGTGCGAGCGTATCGAAGACGACGGCCTACGAGCAAGAGGCGTTAGTATACACTGTAAAACTTTACACCACCTACAGCTCCATTAAATTCATCGGAGCTACGGAAGCTCCGAAATTTGAAGGATTCGTAATTGAAGAATCGAATGCCATATCAAATCAGTTGGTAGCGGAAACTTATCAGGGACGCACGTATGCTACGGCCGTCATTGCCCGGTATATCATATTCCCCCAGATGTCGGGCAAACTTAAGATAATAGGTAACAACTATACAGTTTCGACTGATGCTCAGGAATATTATCATGATCCTTTCTTCTCAAGGTTGACCGTCCGACGTCCTATCCAACTCAACGTTTCGCCTAACGATCTTGAGATAGACGTCAAGCCTTTGCCGAGTCCGAAACCGGCCAACTTTTCCGGAGGAGTAGGGCAGTTCCGTCTCTCTTCCTCTCTGAAATCGGATAGGGTAGTGGCCAATCAGGCCGGAGCCGTGACATATACCGTGACGGGAGAAGGAAATCTCAAGTATATCCATCTTCCTGATCTGAATGCCATTTATCCGGATGAGATTGAAGTCTTCACCCCGACAACTGACGTCCAGACCAATGTGGGTGCGAGCAATGTGACCGGATCGGTAAAATTCGACTACTCCTTCATGCCGCTCGAGCAGGGAGACTTCAATATTCCGGATGTAGAACTTGTATATTTCAATCCTGCTACCGGTAAGTACGAGACAACTGTGGCTAAAGGGTATAAGCTCCATGTAGAGCAAGGAGAAGAATCCTCCAAGTCGCAGGCCACTTTGACCTTCAGTTCCAAATTGATGCCTGTCGATGTAGATGACGCTCCCGAATCGCGCCCCTATATAAGAGGATTCCTTTATTGGCTTTGGTATATTATCCCGACTGTCATACTTATAGGAGTGGTGATAGTAAGAAGAAAGTATATAGCCATACATTCTGATGTAATCGGGTTAAGAAGCAGAAGGGCCGGAAAAATGGCAAAGCGTCGGTTGAAGAAAGCCGCCGCCGCCATGAAGGCTAAGAATGAAGATATTTTCTATGACGAGATTCTTAAGGCTATCTGGGGCTACCTTTCCGACAAGTTGAGGCTTCCAACTTCCGAACTCACCCGCGACAATGTAAGTCAGCTACTTGAGTCTCACGGAATGGAATCCAACAAGATTGAATCTTTACTGAAGCTCTTGGATGAATGTGAATTTGCCAAATATTCCCCCGCATCGCTGCGCAAACCGATGACCAATATCTATAACGAAGCTACCGACATGCTGAACAGTCTTGAAGAGGGATTCTCTAACGTTTCGGAAAAGAGCGACAATTCTTCCTCTAAAATAGTGACATCCTTCTTAATCTGCATTATGTTCGGGACCTCTGTCCTCTTCGCCCAGACCGTAAGTCAAAGAGTAGCAGAAGCTGACAGCGCATATTCGAAAGGGGAATTTACAAAGGCTATCGAATTATATGAAGCCCAGATTAAACAACAGGGAGCCACAGCTCCGTTACTATTTAATCTCGGATGCTCCTATTATAAGTCGGGCAATGAGGGAGAGGCACGCCTTTGCATGGAAAGAGCCAAGCGTCTTGATCCTTCCAACTCCCGGATCAATCAGAATATCAGTTATCTGGAATCGCGTATTGAGGATGCTAACAAAGCCGAGTTAAAAGGGAAAAAGGGTGATGTAAGTCCGGACAATATCGGTTTCTTCGGCAGGGTCAATAAGAAAATCTCCGCTGACACTTCCTCCGATACCTGGGCCTCCTTCGCCGTAATGGCCTTTATTCTCTTGATCATCTTCGCGGCTGTCTATATCTTTAACGGGAATGTCAGATTAAAGAAGATAGGCTTCTTCAGCGGATTGATATTCTTTGGATTCACGGTAATCTTTATCGTTTTTTCAGAGATGGCGGCCTCTCACTTCCTAAGTAAGGATGAAGCTGTAGTGACGGCATTCAAGGTCACCCTGACCAAAGATCCGCACGATGCGAAATCCGAGATAGGTTCGCCCCTGGTAAGAGGAACGAAAGTAGAGATACTGGAATCCCAATTAAATTCGGACGGCAAGATCGGATGGTATAAGATAAAACTAAACCACGCCAATATCGGATGGGTCGATGCCTCCTCGATTACCGTCATCTAACTCTTTAATTATAGGAAGGTTAAACGGGGTAAAAGTAAATATATGTTTTACAACATTTAAAATTCTCTCTTATTTTTTTGCATAATGAGAGATTTATGCTTAACTTAGCGAATGAAAAGCCGGGGTTGCTCCTCGCCGGGCTGGAGAGACGTCTGCAGGCATCGACAGGATCTTTCGAGATTACGTTGTGCCGAAGGACATAACTAAATGAACATTTACTTCAAAATACTGACCTTATGAGCAAAACAATCAGTTTTAACGAACTTCGTCGTCTCAAAGACAGTTTGCCCGATGGCGCTACTCATCGCATCGCTGACGAATTGAATCTTACAGTGCAGACAGTGCGCAATTACTTCGGTGGTGTCAACTATCAGTTTGGTAAAAACATCGGCATGCACATCGAACCGGGTCCGGACGGTGGCATCGTAGTGCTTGATGACACTACTATCTACGACATGGCTGTAAAGATTCTCGAAGAGCAAAAAGTAGCTGAGTAATCTGGCGCCCGCAAAAAGACTTAGACATCCGAAAGATAGATAATATCTATCTTTCGGATGTAATTTTATGTTTTTTTACATTCATCGGATAGTTATATACTCCTTCATGCCTTCTCCTATTGAGTTTTTTATTAATTTTGCGGTTTGAATTAATTTTAACCTAAGATGATTTTCCCGGATTCATTTGAAAATAAAATAGGATTTGACAAGATCCGAAAGTTGGTGGAGGAGAAATGCTCCGGTGCGATGTCGCGTGAGGAGGCACTAAGGATGTCTTTCTCCAAAAACTATGATGTAGTCTGCCGTATGTTATGGCAGACGGATGAGATGTTGCAGATCATCAAAAATTCTCAGGATCTCCATCTCAGCGACGTCTCGGAAGCGGCGGAAGCCTTAAGTGACCTGAAAATTGAAGGTGCGTATCTCGCCCCCAAGAAACTGTATGCTATACTGAAAATGCTTATGCAGGGGGATGAGGTGAGATCGTTTTTTGCTCGGGAAAAGTCGTACTCTTCTTTGGCGAAGGTAATAGAGAATCTCGAAAGCTATCCCCATATCATTGCTACAATAAACTCGGCTGTAAACAAATTCGGTGAAGTGAAGGATACAGCCTCCGACCATCTTTACGAAATCCGGAGAAGTCTCCGTGCTGCCGCCGGCTCGATGTCGAAAGCTATGCGTAGGGTGCTTGACCGAGCTGCCGCCGAAGGTATTATTGATAAGGAAACTTCAGCTTCCGTACGCGATGGACGTCTGGTCATCCCGGTCGAAGCTTCTAAAAAACGCAGTATCTCCGGTATCGTCCATGACTCTTCCGCTACCGGTAAAACTGTCTTTATCGAACCCCTTGAAGTCGTCGAGGCCTCTAACCGTATGAGAGAACTCGAGATGGAAGAGCAGCGGGAGATAGTCGAAATCCTGAAAAATATATCTGCTCAGCTGCGACCCTATGCCGCTGACGTGGCTTCTTGTTGCCGGATTCTTGCGCGGCTGGATTTCATCAGGGCTAAAGCAATGGTGGCTCTTGAAGTCGACGGACGATTGCCTCACATTGAGAAGGAAAGAATAATAGAGTGGTATCATGCCGTTCATCCGCAACTCCTGTTGGCGCTGCGTCGTCAAGGCAAGGAGGTCGTGCCATTGTCGCTGACTCTCGATAATAAAAACAGGATACTTATCATCTCGGGTCCGAATGCCGGAGGAAAATCTGTGACCCTTAAGACTGTCGGAGTCATTCAGTATATGACACAGTGCGGGATGTTGCCTACTGTATACGAGAATTCCCACGTCGGAATCTTCGATAATATATTCGTGGATATAGGTGACGAGCAGTCGATGGAATCTGATCTTTCGACTTATTCCTCCCATCTTAAGAACATGAAGTTTTTTCTTCAGCACGCTTCCTCAAAAACGCTCGTATTGGCTGACGAGATGGGATCAGGTACCGAACCGCAGATAGGAGGTGCTTTGGCCCAAGCTATTCTTGAGCGACTTGCAAAGTCCGGTTGCTTAGGTGTGATAACTACCCACTATCAGAATCTCAAGACATTCGCCGGGGAAACCGAAGGCTTCATCAACGGCGCGATGCTCTATGACCGTCAACATCTTCAGCCGGCTTTCCAACTGTCGGTTGGCCAGCCGGGGAGTTCCTTTGCTATCGAGATTGCAAGAAAGATTGGATTGGATGGAGGAGTGATCGAAAAAGCAAAGGAGATAGTAGGAAGCGATTACGTAAATCTCGACAAGTATCTGCTTGATGTGGCGCGCGACCGGAGGTATTGGCAAAATAAGCGTCAGAATATTAAAGAGAAGGAATCTCGGTTAGACGATCTGTTGTCGCGGTATGAGGACAAGGCCGACGACCTTAAATCTCAGAGAAATGCGATCCTTCATGACGCCAAGGCCGAAGCGAAAGAAATCTTGGCGACGGCCAATGCAAGAATCGAGAAGGCAATCCGTGAGATCCGTGAGGCTCAGGCGGAAAAGGAAACGACCAAGAAGATTCGAAATGAATTTGAGGCGTTTAAGAAAAGTGTGACGGAGAGCGATCCTGAGCAACTTTCCGATACCCCCGAGCCTCTCAAGGCCCTGAAGCATAAGAGCCGGAAAAATAAGGAAGAAAAACTTCAGCGGTCTGAAAAAACTGCGGTCGATACCCGTAAATCGTTGGCCGTTGGAGATTTCGTCAAGATGAAAGACGGCAATGTGACCGGGCAGATAATGAAACTCGAGGGGAAGAAAGCGGAAGTGGCCTTCGGTGCTTTGCGTACAATGGTCGAACTCTCCCGGCTTGTGCCTGCTTCTAAACCGAAAGATAGTGCGCTGACCCAAAAATTCGGGATAAGTGCGGCTACAAGTTCAGCCTCACGAGAGCGCCAGCTTAATTTCAAGCCGGAAATCGACGTGCGTGGAATGAGAGGTGATGAAGCAGTCCAGGCTATCACTTATTTCTTGGATGACGCGGTGCAATTCAATGCGCGCAGGTTAAGGATCCTCCACGGTACCGGCACCGGTATCCTGAAGACATTAATCCGTCAGCAACTTAATGCAAACACGGCCGTCGAATCCTTCAGAGATGAAGATGTCCGCTTCGGAGGAGCCGGCATCACGATAGTAGATCTCATATCTTAGGTCGATGTGAAATAGAAAGTGTTTTCCTCGGGAATTAATCTTAAGAGTTTCATAGCAAATATAGATGAAATCATATATAAAACTCTGGCTGCTTTTGGCCTTGGCTCTCATAGTCATTCTTGTAATCGCATTTTCCGATGATCTGAGCATCGGAGATTATACGGTCAGAAAGGCACCTTTTCGGGATAATCTGCTTGTGGACCATGATGCCGAAGCTCGGGAAGAAGCCCGGCAGGATTCCATAATCGAAGCGAAAAGACTCGAAATGGAAGCACGTAGCCAAGAAGAAACAACGGATTCTACGTCTCAATCCATACTGCTGATAGGGGATTCGATGACCTGGAATCTGGCATATCGGTTCGCTCAATATGCCAAATTCAACGGGCATACCTTCCATGCTGTCAACTGGGATTCGAGTGGTACTGTAAGATGGGCCAAGTCACGTCATCTGTCGGAATATATTAAAGAATATGGCGCCACTTATGTCTTCCTCTGTCTGGGATCGAATGAGTTATATATTAAGGATCCGAAGAAACACCTCCCTCAGATCACCTCGATTCTGGAGGAAATAGGGGAGTTGCCCTACGTATGGATCGGCCCTCCCAACTGGAAAGAGGACTATGGTATCAACGATCTCTTGGAAGCTACCTGCAGACCCGGAGGCTTCTTCCGCAGTGAGGGGATGACGTTTAAACGTAAGAAAGATGGAATCCATCCAACTCGCGAAGCTTCTGCGGTCTGGGTCGACAGCATAGCTCGTTGGATGCCGAAGTCAAGTCATCCTATATTAATGGAGACTCCCCCCGAAGATATAGGTAATGTGCCCCCAAATGTAAAATATATGGGGCCGAAAGACAAATAATTTGTCATTTCCGATATCCGGAAAATACTCTTCTGCTAAATATCCCTCTATTCTCTTCTCTTAAATCAATCTAATTTATCTTCTGTGAACTAATTATATAATGATTCATTTCGAAGAATTGATCTCAAACTTACCCCTCGTCTGGAAGAATCTCCTCTCTATGCTCGACTATGATCCGTCGGCGCCCATGCTGTTTTCTTCCGGCCTATTCTGGTTGCTGTTCATCATCATGCTCCCCATATATGCGTTGCTGAAAGGGAGTAAGTCGAAGATGGTGGTATTCATAGTCCTCTTTTCTCTGTACTTTTACTATAAATCTTCAGGGTTATTCTTCCTGATGCTGATTGCTACGTCTCTGATCGATTGGCTGATTTCACATAGAATTGCGAAAACAGTTTCCAAGTCAGGGAAACTCGCATGGATGTGGACGTCTATCCTCATCTCCTTATCGATCTTAGGCTACTTCAAGTACGCCAACTTCTTCCTATGGAATTGGAATCAGATGGTAGAAGGCAACTTCCAGCCTCTCGATATCATTCTTCCGGTAGGAATATCCTTTTATACCTTCCAATCTATATCCTATATCGTGGATGTATATAAAGAGAGGATTGCTCCTACCCGGACATGGTTTGACTATCTGTTTTTCCTCTCCTTCTTCCCTGCTCTCGTGGCCGGCCCGATAGTCAGAGCAGATTATTTTCTTCCTCAGATTGAAGAAAACCGGCGTCCATCATCCGCGATGATATGGTCCGGTCTATGGCTGATTATCATCGGCATAATAAAGAAAGCGCTGATTGCAGATTACATCGCGCAATACAACGATCTGATATTTAACGATCCTGCATTATATACCGGGGTGCAGACACTGATGGGTGTCTTAGGATACACCATGCAGATCTATTGCGATTTTTCCGGTTATTCAGACATGGCAATCGGTCTGGCCCTTATAATGGGATTCCGCCTCGGAATGAACTTCAACTCCCCGTATCAGAGCCGAAATCTCACGGAGTTCTGGCGTCGCTGGCATATATCTTTGTCATCCTGGCTCCGCGATTATCTCTATATTCCGTTGGGAGGCAACAGGAAAGGTACCTTCCGGACCTATCTGAACAACTTCCTTACGATGCTGATCGGTGGTCTATGGCATGGTGCGGCATGGAAGTTTGTTTTTTGGGGAGCGATGCATGGCGTCGGACTTGCCGTTCATAAAGCCTGCCAACCGATTTTAAAGAAGATACCTGATAATGCAGTTACGATTTTCATTTCGTGGTTGCTGACCTTTATATATGTATCGTTGTTATGGGTATTCTTCCGGGCTGCCAATTTCTCGGATTCAATCCTTATAATTAAGAATATCTTTGTAGATTTTGATCCACGTCAGTTGCTGGAATTTCCGTTGCAACGACCGCAATGGTGTATTATGATGGCGGCTTTGATCATCTTCCACTTCCTTCCTCAGCGTTGGGGAGAAAAGATCGTAGGATGGTTTGTGAAGTCGCCATGGGTGATTAAATTGGGCGTATTCCTTATCGCCGTCCAACTCGTGATAGAATTCATGACCGCTGAAGTTGCCCCGTTCATCTACTTCCAGTTTTAACGGAAATATTGGACAACTCCTCTCGTCGCAATCCCCGCGTTAGCGGGGTTAACCATCAGGCCCTATCGTCTGCCATAGGCC
>CAYTOR010000013.1:0-24794 GCA_964439505.1 uncultured Sangeribacter sp. | reverse complement strand
AGTAACCGAGCAGACCATGCACGGCATCCAGAGGAATCTGCCAGATACGGAAGAATCCGAGGATATGGTCAATACGGTAAGAGTCGAAATAATCCGACATCTTGCGGAAACGGGATTTCCACCATTGGAAACCGTCGGAGGCCATCACTTCCCAGTTATAGGTCGGGAAGCCCCAGTTCTGACCGAGGACTGAGAAGTCATCCGGCGGCGCACCGGCTGAGCAATTCATATTGAAGAGATGCGGGCTCTGCCATGCGTCGACGCTGTGGCGCCCAATACCGATAGGGATATCACCCTTTAGCACTACCCCATGACGGTGGGCATAGTCGCGTACATCGCGGAGCTGACGGTCGAGATGATACTGCACGAAGTAGAAGTAATCGATCTCGTTTCGGTGCTCGGCGATGTAGCGGTCAACTTTGTCCTGATCATATACGGCATATTCGCCCCAGAGGGTGTTGTCGGGAGTATGGTATTCATCGCGCAGGGCGCACCATGCCGCGTAGGGCTTCAGCCAATAGTCGTTTTCCTCCACGAATTTCTTATACTCAGCTGTCTCCTTGGTTGCGAGCCAATCCTGCTGATAGATTTCATGGAGATATTCATTCTTGGCGTTGTTGACGGCTTCGTAATCTATCTCGGCGAGTTCGTTGAGATGCTTTCCGAGGTTTTCGAAATGCTCCATACGCTTCTTATCCTTCAGGACGCCGACCTTGTCAAGACGGGCATACATCGGATGAAGGGCGAACGTAGAGTTGGCACTGTAGGGATAAGAATCGACCCAAGTGTAGGATTTGGTAGTGTCGTTGACCGGAAGCAGCTGAAGCACCTTCTGACCTGTCTCCTCACACCAGTCTACCATCTTCTTGATGTCGATGAAGTCACCGACGCCGAAGTCCTCCTCAGTGCGGATCGAGAAGACCGGGATAGCTGTGCCGGCGCCTTTCCAGAGGCGGCCGGGAGTGGAGAAACGCATTCCGTCGATAACGATGCGCTCGGCGGGAGAGGTCGGGATGATTCCGAAGATTCGGTTGGAGATTTCCTCCCAACCCTTTACGGAACCGTTCTCCTTATTAAGGATGAGGAACTTATATTCGAAAGGAATCTTTACCTCGCTCAGGGGAATATTACATTCCCAGAGTGGATAATGCGCGTCATTGAGGCGAAGGGCCTTCTTGGGATCCCAATGGCCGAGGACGTCGGGTTCGCCGGCTACGGCGAGCACTTCGTCAGGCTCGATCATCGGAGCCCATATTTTCAGGCAGATAGAACCCGGGACTGCTTCCAAAGCCGCGTCGCGATAAGGACGGGAGAGCATTCCGTCAACGAAAGCCGATGAATAGTAAGGCTTGTCGGAGGGCTGATCCTGCCAGGAGTCGAAGATATTATAGAGGGAGATGCCGTCTCCGGGCACGAACCGATGAGGTTTGCCCCATTCGAAGCGCCATGCTTTTTCGGGAGCCTTCACGATGAAGTAATAGTCAAACTTCTTTGTGTTGGCTGGCAAGTCCAGGTCGAGAGTCCATGAGTCGGGGCCGGCCAGGGTCAGTTCGAGGGCTTCATGGGGATTGCCATTGCCTAAGGCCGGGATATCACCGCAGACATAAAGGGCTTCGCCCCACTGCGTATGATAATTTATGTGCAGTTTAACCTTCATGAGTATATAGAATTTTATAGTTAATTTCTAAATTTGGGTAGGGTGAGTAACTTTTCCGGCAGATTTATCCGTCCGGGATAGGATCAGCCGCAGCGGGAAGTGCCGCAGTGGGTGCAGATGAGGCAGCCTTCCTGATAGACCAGGGCTTCCTCGCCGCAGTTCGGACATTTTACTCCTTCAGCTTCCATGCCGTTAGGGATATATTTCTTAAGGGCACGCTCGACGCCGTTTTTCCAGGTATTGATGGAGGCGTCTGCGAGTTCCAGTCCGCTTACGAGTTTCAGAACCTGATCAATCGGCATGCCGTAGCGAAGTACTCCAGATATGAGCTTGGCGTAGTTCCAGAACTCCGGATTGAATTTTTCGGAAAGCCCCTCGATAGTTGTCTTGTATCCTCGTTTATTGATAAACTGGAAGTCATAGCGTTTCTTTCCGTCGGCGTCGTAGGCCTTGATGATATTGCCGTGATTCACGGATTTAGGACAGAAAATACCGTCTTCATCGTCAGCCAGACCGGTGAAAATCTCGTAAGGTTTGCCGTCGACAAGTCCTACGAATGCTATCCATTTCTCTTTATTGTTCTGGAATCTTACGACGTCAGCCTCAAGTTCTACGGGACGCTTGAGGAGATGCTCCGGATTGCGGATAAGTTTGTTTTCATGCTCATGTTCCTTTTGAGCCGCTTTTTTCTTATCGGCTGTCATAGTCTCGAGCACATTATTGCGCGAGCCGTCGCGATAGACGGTGCAGCCCTTGCAACCGGCCTTCCATGCCTCTACGTAGAGTTGGCCTACGAGTTCTTCCGTCACGTCATTGGGAAGGTTGATGGTCACCGAAATGGAATGGTCTACCCATTTCTGGACCGTGCCCTGCATGCGCACCTTCTCCAGCCAGTCGATTTCGTTGGCCGACGCTTTATAATAAGGTGATTGTTTCAGCAGGGCTTCCATTTCCTCGGCGCTCATATTCTTTTTGGGTTCGTGGCCGTTGGCACGCATCCAATCGAGGAATTTATGGTGATAGACTACGTATTCCTCGAACGCGTCTCCTACTTCGTCGATGAAATCAATCGACACGTTGGCATCGTTCGGATTGACTTTACGGCGGCGTTTATAGATGGGGGAGAAGACGGGTTCGATACCGGAAGAGGTCTGGGTCATCAGAGAGGTAGTGCCGGTCGGTGCAATGGTCAGACATGCGATATTTCGGCGACCGTATTTCTTCATATCTTCGTAAAGTTCCGGATCAGCCTCGCGAAGGCGGCCAATGAAAGGATTGTCTTTCTCGCGCTCCGGGTCATAGACCTCAAATGCTCCGCGATGGCGGGCCGTGTCGACACTTGCGCGGTAGTAAGCCAGGGCCCATGCCTTATGGACTTCTTCGGAGAAAGCAGTAGCCTCCGGAGTACCGTAACGATAGCCGAGGGCGGCGAGCATGTCGCCTTCGCCGGTAGTGCCGCAACCGGTGCGGCGTCCGCGCAGGGTCTTCTCGCGTATCTTCTTCCAGAGATTAAGTTCCGTCTGCTTTACTTCATCCGTCTCCGGGTCAGTAGCTATCTTGTCAATGATGAGGTCGATTTTTTCCATCTCCAGATCAATGATGTCGTCCATGATACGCTGGGCATACTTGGCATGCTGACGGAAAAGATCGAAGTCGAACTCCGCTTCGGGAGTGAAAGGATTCTTGACGTAACTGTAGAGATTTACTGCTACCAAGCGACAACTGTCGTAAGGACAGAGCGGGATCTCACCGCAGGGATTTGTGGAGATAGTCTGGAAGCCCAAATCGGCATAACAGTCAGGTACACTCTCGCGGGTGATGGTATCCCAGAAGAGAACACCCGGTTCGGCGCTCTTCCAGGCGTTATGGACTATCTTGGTCCAGAGGCGGGAAGCATCGATTTCCTGAGTGAATTTAGGCTCGTCGCTATCGATAGGGTATTGCTGAGTGTAGGGTTTTCCTTCGACGGCTGACTGCATGAAGGCATCATCGATGCGGACCGAAACGTTGGCGCCTGTCACCTTCCCTTCGGTCATCTTGGCGTCAATGAAATGTTCCGAGTCGGGGTGCTTGATGCTTACGGTCAGCATCAAGGCTCCGCGACGGCCATCCTGAGCCACTTCCCGGGTCGAATTGGAATAGCGCTCCATGAAAGGCACCAGTCCGGTCGAAGTGAGGGCTGAATTCTTCACAGGACTCCCCTTCGGGCGGATATGTGACAGGTCATGACCAACTCCACCGCGACGCTTCATCAATTGCACCTGCTCCTCGTCGATCTTGATAATTCCGCCGTATGAATCCGGCTTTCCGTCCAGACCGATTACAAAGCAATTCGAGAGCGAACCAACCTGATGATCATTGCCGATACCCGCCATAGGGCTGCCCTGCGGGACAATATAGCGGAAGTCTTTCAGCACATTGAAAATCTCCTCTTCAGAAAGGGGGGAAGGATATTTATTCTCTATTCTGGCCAATTCGCGAGCCAGACGATGATGCATATCATCGGGGGTCAGCTCATATATATTGCCTTCCGAATCCTTGAGAGCATATTTGGAGGTCCATACCCGCGCTGCGAGTTCGTCTCCCTTGAAGTATTCCAGAGAGGCTTTGTAAGCTTCGTCGTAAGTAAATGGAGTTGCCATTTCTGTGTTTGCCTGAGTAATTTTTTGATTTTTGGGGTGTTACTTATTCTTTTGAGCGAGGCCCTTTGAAGAATTGTCTGTAGCGACTACAAAATTAAAAAAAAATTCGTAATTTTGTGGCTGTAACATAAAAAATTTCCTCGCCGCCTCCAAAAAAATCCGGCAACGGGAAAATCTGAACTCCCCATCGGCTTCCCGATTTGGAAATTTTTTACTCTTTTAAATTCTTAAATCTTTCCCAAAATGGAAAACTGTAACAGTAATCCGGATTCGAATTATTTCACGAAGCGTAGAAGCATAAGGCGTTTTAAGTCTGACCCGGTAGATTCTCAACTGGTTGATACCATATTACTTGAGGCGTCCAAAGCCCCTACTTGCGGCAATATGCAGCTCTATTCCGTAATCATCACCCGCGGGGAAGAAGAGCGAAAGGCTTTGGCCGCACTTCATTTCAATCAACCTGCCACGCAAGCTCCCGTTCTGTTGACTATCTGCGCGGATTTCAACAGGTTTACCAGATGGTGTGAGCTGAGTAACGCCGATGCGGGATACGATAATTTCCTTTCTTTCACGTCGGCCTTCGCCGACGCGATGATCCTCGCTCAGCAGATCACGACCATTGCGGAACTGCGCGGTCTGGGCACTTGCTATCTGGGCACGGCTATTTATAATGCTCCCGAAATTTCACGGCTGCTGAAATTGCCGGAATTAGTGATGCCTGTGGCGTGCCTGGCCATTGGTTGGCCTGATGAGGAAGGGACAGAAACAGAGCGTCTGCCCCTGCGTGCATTCGTGCATGAAGAATCATATAGGGCTGACAGTGACGAGGAGATATTGAATCTTTTCAAGGAGAAAGAAGAGTATGAAGCCAACAAAGGATATGTAAAGGAAAACGGGAAGGAGAATCTGGCGCAGGTCTTTGCCGAAGTTCGCTATCCGCGCTCAATGAACGAAGAGTTTTCCCGTAAACTCATAGAATGGCTTAAGCCTTCTTTTTTGAAGTAAGGACCGAAATGTCTTATTAAGCATTAACGTATCTTATTAAACCTTGACCTATCTTATAAAGAAGGCATTATTCATTGAGTTGAATAATGCCTTCTTTTAACTTGCAGTATTTTTAATAATTGCTGAGATAAGATTTATAGATTATGGACCGAGGCGCGGTATTCTTTTGGAGAGAGGCCTGTCGCTTTCTTGAAGTATTTGCCGAAGAAAGATTGCGAAGGGAAATGCAGTTCATCGGAGATCTGCTGGATATTGAGATTCGATGACCGCAACATGACCTTGGCTTCGAGAATGATATGGCGTGTGATCCATTCTACGGCGGAGAGTCCGGTCTGTGCGCGGACGGTTCGCGACAGATGTTTGGGTGTGATTTCCAGTCGTTCGGCATAGAAATCGAGGAAACGCTCCCGGCGGAAATTATGTTGAACGAGCCGGATGAATTGATCCGTGATTCGGTTTTGAGTGGATTCCCTTTGGCCCGTCTTCATTTTCTCATAATACTTTATGGCATGGGAATAGAAGAAGGCGGAGGTGGTGAAGAGTACTGCCTCAAAGCGGTGAGGATTGGCAGTATCGCGGATGATATTTCGGATATCACTGTAGAAATGCTCATAATGAGGCAGTTCTTTCTCCGAGATTTCGAGGATAGGATGGATGCCGGCTAAGGTGAAAATAGAGAGATCCTTGACGGTCGTGGAGATGGAGTCCACCATCTGCTTCGAATATACCATAAAGGAAGCTTCGAAGTCATCCGAGACCATGCTTGGCAATACGATCTGGTCGGCATAGACGTTAAGTATAGCCGGCGCCTTGATCTTACGCTCTATCAGGTTGATATGGGCCGAGCAAGACCCTTTGGTGATGAAGATAGAGGTGAAGGCGGAAAATTTCACCGGATTTGTCACTGCGCGGACCATAACGGCCGGGACCTTCTCCATCAGGAAGAAGTCATGGCGGAGGATGTCGCTGACCTTATCGGGCAGGGGTATGTCGTCGTAGTTTATTCCCAATTCTTTAGCTATTTGTTTTTAACGCCGATCTTTAGTTTATCGGCCAATACAAGTCCGCCGATGATTAGTGCGCACCCTACGTAGGTCAGTGTGTAAATCGGTTCGCCGAGCACGAAGTAGGCTGCGATGATGGTGACCAAAGGCTGGATGTAGAGGTAATTGTTGGTCAGCATTGGTCCGAGGACTCCCATGACGGCATTCCAGACGAGATAGGCCAGAAGAGAGCAGAAGACTACGAGGAATAAGAAATTCAGCAGATATTCCGGGTGAGCGAAGTCTACGAGCAGTCCGATATGGTAAGCTTCATTTTCGGTAGAATGTTGCCAGAAGAGGAAGGGAAGTGCTGTAATTACACCATAGAAGAAGAGCTTTCGGGTGATAAACATTCCCGAATACAGCGGAATCAGTCGCTTGGCGGCCAATGTATAGACGGCCCATGAGAGCGAGGAGCATATCGCCAGCAGGTCGCCTTTAGGATTCAGTTCCAATTCATCATTGCCGCTTAAGATGACGCAAGTGACTCCGATGAAAGCGATTACTGAACCGATTATGACCGGCGGACTGACTTTCTGACGGAAGACCAAGGCCATGATGGCAGCCGTAAAGAGCGGGGATATGGATGCCAACAGAGAAACGTTGCCGGCGGCCGTAAATTTGAGGGCGTAGTTTTCAGTGATGAAGTATAGAGAGCCCGCGCAGACACCGCAGAGGATCAACTGAAGTTCGTCGCGCCAGTTGTTGGCAAAAAGTTTTTTTAAAGTGAAAGCGAGGAGAAGTAAGTAAGCGACCGCGAAACGATAGACATACATTTCGATCGGGGAGAAACCTCCCTGGGTCATAAGTACTTTAGTGGAGAGGAAGGAAGAGCCCCAGGCCGCCGCGGTTATAAACGCGCCGAAATGGGCCAATGCCTTTATATAGTTTGACTTAAAAGGAGAAGCCATGATGATAGTCGGATTGAAGAAAGGAGAGCGGTATCGGGATTCCCCGGACGCGCGGTCGAAAAGGCGCGTCCGGGGATAATTGGATTTCCTATGAGTATTTGATTTCAGATATAGTCGGGGGGGAGAGAGTAGGGAGGACTTATCAGTCGAGCTTATGGATCACGAGGCCGGAGCGGAGTTTGGGCTCGAACCACGTGGTCTTGGGAGGCATGATGTTGCCTGTGTCGGCGATGTTGATGAGCTGATCCATAGTGACGGGATAGAGGGCGAGGGCCATCTTCATTTCTCCGGAGTCAACACGCTGCTTAAGTTCGCCGAGACCGCGGATGCCGCCTACGAAGTCGATTCGCTTGTCGGAGCGAAGGTCCGTGATGCCGAGGATATCGCGCAGGATGAGATCGGAAGAAACCGTTACGTCCAGAACGCCGATCGGGTCCGCGTCATTGAATGTGCCTTCTTTTGCGGTCAGCGAATACCATTTTCCGCCCAGATAGAGCGAGAAGTTGTGAAGTCCTGCGGGAGAGTAGATCTCTTCGCCCTTCTCCTCAACTATGAAATTTTCGCCGAGTTTCTGAAGGAATTCCTCTTCGGTCAGGCCGTTGAGATCGCGTACAACGCGGTTATAGTCGATGATCTTGAGGTGAGAAGCCGGGAAAGCTACAGCCATGAAGTAATTGTACTCTTCGTCGCCTTTATGCTCGGGATTATTCTGAGCCTTTTCCGCGCCTACGAGTGCGGCGGCCGCTGAGCGGTGATGGCCGTCGGCGATATAGAGGTTGGGGATTTTGTCGAATTCTTCAGAGATGCGGGCGATCATGTCGTCATCCTCGATAACCCAGAGGGTATGGCCGAAGCCGTCGGGTGCTACGAAGTCATATTCCGGTTCTCCGGCAGTCACGGTGCTGATGATGTTTTCGAGGGCTTCATTGTCGGGGAAAGCGAAGAACACCGGTTCGATGTTGGCGTTATTGATGCGGACATGCTTCATGCGGTCCTCCTCCTTGTCGCGGCGGGTGAGCTCATGCTTTTTGATGCGGCCCTCCATGTAGTCATTGACCCAGGCTGCCACTACGAAACCGTACTGAGTGCGGCCATCCATCGTCTGGGCGTAGATATAATACTTCTCCTTGTCGTCCTCTACGAGCCAGCCTTGTTTCTGAAAATTATGGAAATTCTCTACGGCGCGGTCATAGACTTTGGGGTCGTGTTCGTCAGTGCCGGGTTCGAAGTCGATTTCAGGTTTGATGATATGATAGAGCGACATCTCATTGCCGTGGGCTTCCGAGCGGGCTTCTTCAGAGTTGAGGACGTCGTAAGGACGGGAAGCTACTTTTTCTACGAGATGTTTGGGAGGGCGTACGCCCTTGAAAGGCTTTACTTTTGCCATGATGTTTTTTAGTTTTAGATTTTAGGTTGTAAGTAGTTTTCATGAGGATACGATATCTCCTCAGACGCAACAGATGCGTGAGAAGGATCGGGAAAGGAGAGAATCCGATTATTCTCCCTCCAGTTTCCTGCAGTCCGAGCAAATGCCGTAGACGCTTGAGGAGGAATATTCAGGGAGAAAATCCGAATAGTGATGAGAGAGGATTCTTTCAGTCAGCACGGGGTCATCTATTTCACGAATCGAACCGCAGCGACGGCAGATTAGATGGATATGGTTGCCTCGGCCTACCTCATAACGCGCCTGGTTAGGGGCGAAGAGATGGCGGTTGAGGATCCCTGCTTCGCAGAGAAGCTCCAGGGTATTGTAGACCGTAGCCCTGCTGACATGATAGCCTTCTGACTCGAGTGCATTATAGAGTTGGTCGACGTCGAAATGAGCCGACAGCTCCACAGCCTTCGACAGGATCGCGTAGCGTTCGGGAGTCTTGCGCAGATGCTGCTTTTGCAGAAACTCCGTAAGACGGGAGCGCAGAAGTATGAATTCAGAGTTTTGAGAAGGCATAAAAGATGGTTTATGACTACAAAGATAAGACTATCCCGCGGGATATGCAAACAAAAAGCCGAAAAATCTTTCAAGATTCATCGGCGTGTCAAATTTTATCTTAGTGGCGGAAGAATGTCTTGAATTCTTCGACGCGGCGGGCGTGGATCTGCTTATGGACTTTTCCTTTGTAGCGGCACATGGATTCGAAGGCCTGTTGGATGTTGCGGTTGCCCTGCTTCAGCAGGCTGACAACAGTCGATTTGTTGACTCGGCCCGGTCCGACATTGTAAGCGAGCACACCGAGCAGAAGGGAATCCTTGCCGTAGGATTTGTAGTAATCCACGAGTTTCTTCAGGTCCTGACGCAACAGGGCGTCAGCCTGTTTTTCGGAGAGGGTTGTGCCACGGCGATATTTCTCGCCGGGTTTCACTAAATGGCCGTATCCTATAAGGGGCCAGTGTTTGGAGGAGTGCAGAGTCTCGTACTTTTTTATCATCGCCACTGCTTCTTCAAATTCCGAAGCACTGTAAGAAGCCTCGTGGGCGGAATTGCTTGCGTAAACTCCATTGAAGGATGCGATCGCGAGCATCAAGATAATAAGTAACTTTTTCATAGCAAGTGACATTCCCTTCTTTAGTCCTGCAGAATCTCCGCGCCGTCGCGGCCTGGTGAAGATTCGGAGTGAAGCTCTTCTTCTTGATCATTCGATCAATTTATCAAAGTTTCATCTCAAGAGAGTACTCAAAGAGCTCACTCTCCGGACTTCATTCCTCCCTCTCGCGCTCATGGGAATGGAAATAGGGGTTATAACATTTTAAGGGTTTGACAATATTCCCGGATCTCGGACGCCGGCGACAATGCCGCACGGGGCTTTCGATCCTCGGGTTGCGAAAGAGATGATGGCGGACTTCCTAATGGGATTGGATTGATTCCGAAAGTAGGGGAGTTCCCAACTTTGCGGATCCGCTCCGGGATGTCGCGCCATGGAAGGAATGAAATCGATGCAAAGCAATGCTAAAGAAAGTGATTGCCGGAGAGCATCGGAGCGCTTCAATTTCGCAACCTATTATAAAACACGATAATAATCGAAAAGTTTGAGTGCAAAATTACAAAAAAGTTTAAACATGACCAAAAAAATTGTGAAAATTTATGTTTTACAGCATAATTCTACGACATCATTCGCCTGTGAAAGTCTACTCTTATTTGCAATGCAAAACCTATTTTGCTTGCAAAATGCCGATATTAATTGAGTAATCTGATCAATTTTGACCCGGTTTCAAAAATAAAGGGCCCAATATTATAGGCCCTTTATTTCGTCTATGGAAAGTCCGGTGACAGCGGCTATATTATCAGGAGACATGCCCTGGTTTTTCAAAGCAAGTGCAACCTCTATCAAAGTCTCGGCGCGTCCCTCAGCGCGTCCCTCAGCGCGACCCTCGGCACGACCCTCGGCACGACCCTCGGCACGACCCTCGGCACGACCTTCCTCCAAGCCCTCGGCGCGACCTTCGTCTCTTGCCGTGTCAAGGACATCGTTCTGCACCATGATGTTGTCGATATGCTCGTCGTAAGCGCGGCGCTCTTTGGGAGTCATAGCCAATACACGCAGCTTTTCCCGAACCTCCTGAAGTCCCGGAGTGCGGGTGTCCTCTTTGATCTTGCCTGTCTTCAGATACGTCATCCATTCATCGAGTGGCGTTTCCGGTATCTTGTCGTAGGCGTTGACCCGGACAAGGTAATATTCGGGGAATACTTCGCGTGGAAGATGCGGAACTATCACCCCTTCTTCCTTCATGTTTACAAGAAGGTCATTGCCCGTATGGATCCCTTTGAAGACGGTCTGACCATGATAGACGTAATCATCCCCGTGACCGTAATCACAGTACAGAATACTGATTGAATAGACCTTCTTCACCTGATCATATTTATCGCCTATTTTAATATGCTCGGTGATGGCCTTGCAGGCTCCGTAAAGGATTCTCTCCAGGTAATACAGTTGACGGGTCAACTGCACCTCAATTATTATGATATGACCTTTGGTGTTCTTGGCCTTGATATCGACCCGGTTAAATTTATCGCGGTCGTTGTCCTGATTCGATTCGCTTTCGAGAAGTTCCTCAATCTTGACGTCCTCGCCCAAGAGCACGGAGATAAGCCCCTCGAGGATACCGAAGTTGGCCTTGTCGCGCAATATATGCTTGATCGCCCAGTCAAAACGGATATAAAGATTATCTTGATCCATACGCCTAATTCTTTATTTGCAAAAATAATGATTTATCTCTATTTTCGCAAATATTTTTATAAAATTCGGCCCTTATTCAATACTGCGGGGACGCGATGAATCGCGTCCCTACAGTCGATTCTATTCATGCGGTCAGCGTGTCTTCGAAGAGTGCCTGAATCGGTCCACTTCATAACAGCATAGTTCAACGTCTCCTCGGCCTACGGCCGCAGAAGTTCAATAGCCGGGAATATAGAGGTTTACTCCTAACTGTTGTTCCATGAAGCGTAGCATCCAGGAGACTTCGTTTTGAGTGAAGGTTTTCGATGCTACCTTACCCGATCCAATCTTGTAGACATCAATTACTATGTTTCTATTTGGAAGTTCTCTGGCCAACGCTATTTTCCTGTTTGGATACGGGGTATTGTTCGTCTGTTCTGTCTCAGGCTCATAAAGACAAGGCACTACAATTTTAAAAGTGCGAAGATCCATTACTCCTATTCTTCCATTTTTTTTAACCCAGCACCATTTATCCCTGTCGCTTCCGTACTGCCAACTGAATGAATCAACTGTACCAAATGGTACCAATACCTTTCCGGCGCGATTCATGAGAGCACAGCGCCCGTCGGACGACGTTACTTCATAAATACTTTTTGATGAACTGTTGTTATTATCCAGCGCACTAATCCATTTATATTTCGGTTCGAAAATCAACTTGCCATCTGAATCAAATAAGCCATATAAATTTCCCTTTCGAGCTTTGACATCACAGCCGTAAGCTTCAAAGTCGTCATACAGAGGAGGGATGATCTCACCTTCATCTTCCTGATAGAGTCCATATTTGCCATTCTTTTTTACCCCAATATACTGAGGGTCAAAACCTCTCCAGCCACCATTCGAAAAAGTCTCGTCATATCCTTTTATTTCCCTAACTCCATCTAAATTCATTTTCACTATTGCACCATTTTCCACAAGAGTGATCTGATCATTGAAGATGTTAAGAGCAGTAAAACCGGAGGCCAGAAAAGTACCCTTACTATTGTATAGATCTTCTCCATTGACAATCACAAAAACCTGAATATCCCATTTATCCAATTCGTTGAATAGTTCGTGCCCTTCATAATATGAATGATTATCACCGTCAAGATATAAGAAATAGACGTCCTTACCATTTGCTTTATAGCCCGAGTTTACCCAGCGAATCCCATTGCAATGGAAGGGGAGTATGCGTTTGTCATCTTTCTGAATTCCAAACAGCCCAAATTCGGGATTTTCGACCGCATATAATTTATTACCTCTGTCAGATAATACTTTCAGGGGCAAGACTTTCTCATGCTCAACTCGAAATCCTTCATTAGACGCGTTGATATAATTATCCCCGAATTCTTTTTTGTAAAATTCTCCCGTAGAGGTATCAATTAAGCCGGCTATGTTAGTCCCCGACTTCAGAACTTGGTAATTCCTTCCTCCTATTTTTTTGGTAGATGATACAGAGTTGACACCTGACAATACTCGTTTTTTATCCGGTGAGTAGACATCATTGCCAAAAAGAACATATCCTTTTGTTAGATTAATCACGTTAGGAGGTCGATTGACATATAATCGTTCTATTTTGCCTTTTGAATCCACTTCGTACCATTGTCCATCATATTTAATCCACCATCTGCCATTCGGAGCATAAAAAACATCATCATAAAAATGAGTGCCGTTTTTGGATTTGCTCGCAAGAAAATACTTGTTATCCCCTTTGCTTACGAGAAAGAACTCATTTCCCCGCTTGTTATCGGGGAATACTTCCGGTTGCATGATTTTAAGGTATTTACAAGGCAGATATTCCGTTCCCGCAGTATTGATCAGACCATATTTCTGTTTTTTTACGACTAAGGCGTATCCGTCGATGAATTCGCCTATTTTATCATAGGTCGGTTTGAGGATAACTTCTCCGGTAGAGGGATTTTTTAACCCGTATTTTCCTTTTTCTGAATATATCGTAGGACTGGCGGCTGAGATGGAAAATACGCAACATAATACTAAAGCAATCCCGGCACAAATGTTTTTGAACATGCTCATAAATAAAATGATTTTAACAGAGGTCTATATTTCGTAGACTATTCATAAATTAAGACCTCATCCCGGAAAAATTGAGTGGGATGAGGTCTTACGCTTTAATATTCGTATTCGCGATATTGGATATTTGTAGTTACCGGACCTTCTACCTTTCTTCGATACCAATTTCCATGGCTGTCGAATACGTAGTCGGATATTATAAATTCCACAGGGCCATCTTCGAAGAAGCCTTCGGTTCCTTTGCCGGTCACCTTGATTGGCAACCCCTTATCATTATAAGTGACGCGGAAATTATCCAAGCATAAGTCAAAGGCGTCCATGAATAAATCTCCACTTTTCATAGCCTTTTCTGCTTCTTTATGGTTGTATTTTATTAGCGCCGGCATTCCGTATCTGTCATATTCCGCAACGTAATAGAAATCCGGCATGGTTGCGTCGATGTAGTCGTAAATTGCTTTACCGAGTTTTATTTCTTCTTCCACTTCTCCATCAAAAAGAGAAAGATAGCTTCTTCCGTTGCGGAACCGATATTCATTCATTCTGGAGGACATTTCGTCCAGTTCTCCCTCGTCCAGTGCTCTTTTAAAGTCACTTAAGCTTGAGAAATTATATTGCAGGAGGTCGGCCGCCTGGTCTATATCAACATTCCATTGGCGCATTGCTTTGGGGGCTTCTTTCATTCCCAATACCTTATATACAGGAGCAGGGGTTGAACTTGAGGGGGTGGCTGCTGATGATGAAGATTTAGCTGACGAGGAAGATTTGGAAGATGAGGAGGATTGTGCACAGGCTACCGAGGAGAAACAGAAAGCAAGTGCACAGAATGATAGTATACTTTTACTTAATACCTTATTCATATTGGTTATTGTGTTAGATTATTGAAACGCGAATATAATAAAACGATCATCCTTTTGCAAATACATCTCAGTTCATTTTAGTTTTTTTTATAATTTTGCAGAAGAATAGGGGGAAGATGGGGTTATGAGAGAGGGGTTTAATAGAGTATAGAATGATGAGGGGTTAATAGAGTAAAATATAAAGAATAGATAGTTAGATATGATCGTACGCGAGATAGCAGAGGTGGGAGATGAGAGGGTTAGGGATTTCTGTCGGTTGACGGAGGGGCAGCTTCGCAGTCGGTTGAAACCGGAGGCGGCACGGATAATTGTGGAGAGTCCGAAGGTAATTATGACTGCGTTGCAGACGGGTCTGATTCCGATTTCTATCCTCACGGAAAAGAAACATATTGAGGGTGACGCTAAGGGAGTCATTGAGGTGGCTGACCGACGGGTCGGAGGGGAAGGCATTGAGGTCTTTACTGCGGATCGGCAAACGCTGGCGTCCCTTACGGGTTATACTCTGACCCGCGGGGTGCTCTGCTCGATGCGACGACCGACTGAGAAAGACTTGGCGGGGGTGTTGGAAGAGATCGAAGGAAATCGAGAGGCCGATAATGCGGAACAGACACTTCGGGTCGGGATTTTAGACGGAGTATGCGATTCGACCAATATAGGAGCGATATTCCGTAGCGCGGCGGCCTTGGGGATGGACGCGTTGTTGCTTACCCGTGATTGTTGCGATCCCTATTGCCGTAGGGCTATCCGGGTTTCTATGGGATCGGTCTTTTTGATACCGTGGGGATGGATAGATTCGGTAGAGGATGTAAAGAAATATGGTTTCAAGACGGTCGCCATGGCGTTAAGGGACAACAGCATCGGACTTGATGACGAAATACTAAAGGAGGAACCGAGGTTGGCTATGGTGATGGGAACCGAGGGCGACGGATTGGCTACGTGTGTAATCCACGGGGCGGATTATGTCGTCAAAATACCGATGTTTCATGGGGTTGACTCTCTGAATGTAGCGGCTGCCTCGGCGGTTGCCTTCTGGGAGTTGGCAGCGAAAAGAACGAAGGTATAACACCGTGAAGAGAGTGACCACTTACGAGCGATCTATCACTAATTCATCATCCGGGAAGTTGCGATATTTGAACTTCAATGGAAAATTTTAGAAAAAAGATGAAAAAAGTTTTAATAAAATTTGGTCCGTGTTAAAAAATTTCATATCTTTGTGGTCGAAAGGATAGGAAAATCGCGGTTTTGGATAGGAATATGCGATTGATCGGGGGATTTTATCAACCATCCGCGTATGATGATTTGGAAATTTACGATGACAGTAGTCTCAAATCAATATAGACTCGCTAACATTACGTCATGAAGATTTTAATCGAGAGGCAACTTCCCGAGAGGGGAAGCGGCCTCTTTTTTTATCTTTAAAAATTGACTTGATATGGCAACACTGATAAAAGGAGGGGAGATTTTCGGTCCTGACGGGCGGCTCCTCAAGGCTGACTTGCTTACTAAAGATGGCCGGGTGATGAAGATTGCCCCCGAAATAGGGCTTGCTGAAGTCGGGGAAGAAGTAAAGATCATCGATGCCGAGGGGCTGACTGTCCTTCCGGGATTGGTAGATCTTCATGTCCATTTCCGTGAACCCGGTTTTGAGTATAAGGAAACTATCAAGACCGGAGCTGCGGCTGCCAAGGCCGGGGGCTTTACGATCGTCTGCACGATGCCCAATCTGAAGCCTGCTCCGGATTCTCCGGAGGCCTTGAAGCTTCAATTGGATGCCATAGACGGTCAGGATGACGTGGTAGTCATGCCGTATGCGACAATCACACGTAAGAGAATCGGTGAAGAAACGTTGGTGGATTACGACGTACTGAAAGATCATATCGCCGGCTACAGCGACGACGGCTCAGGCGTGCAATCGGCCGATGTCATGCGCGCTGCCATGAAGCGCATTGCCGCTACAGGTAAGATCTTAGCTGCCCATTGCGAAGTCAACGAACTCCTTCGCGGAGGCTACATACATGACGGTGATTACGCGAGATTCAACAATCATCGCGGTATCTGTTCTGAAAGCGAATGGAAAGAGATTGAGCGGGATATAGAATTAGCCGAAGAGACAGGAGTCAGACTTCATATATGCCATATCTCGACAGCGGAGGGAGTGGAATTGGTAAGAAACGCCAAACGCAAAGGTCTCCCCGTCACTTGCGAGACGGCTCCTCATTATCTTTGGTTTACGGATGGGGATCTGGAGAATACCGGCAAATGGAAGATGAATCCCCCTTTGCGGAGTGACTTCGACCGCCGGGAACTGCTGAAGGGAGTTAAGGACGGCACGATAGACGCCATTGCTACCGACCACGCTCCTCACGCCGAATCCGAAAAGATCAAAGACCTTGAGCATAGCGCGATGGGGGTCGTAGGACTTGAGTGTGCGTTCCCGGCTACCTATACCCGATTGGTAACTGAAGGACGGACGGATCTGAAAAGAGTGGTCGAACTCATGTCCCTCACTCCCCGCAAGATATTGGGACTGAAGGGATTTGAAACCGGAGGCATCGCTGAGGGAGACCCCGCGATGCTAACTATTGTAGACCTCAACGAAAAGAGAGTCGTAGATCCGTCTACATTTAAGAGTAAAGGTCGGGCCACACCCTTCGAAGGAAAAGAACTGCAGGGATGGCCTGTAGCGGTAGTAAATGAAGGGAAGGATAAGGAATAAGACCTCGTCTGGGGTAATGATAAAAGCATGAATAAATTAGAATATATATTTAAGGTAGAGCGCAATGAGGTCTTGAATTATAAGACCCGCCTGATGACCCTGCTCGCTCCCGCGGAAGCTCCGGCTGACTTGATTCAAAAGACGGGGCAATTCGTAAATTTCGAAGTGGAGGGCCATTTTCTCCGTCGACCGATTTCCGTCTGCGATTGGGAACCGGGCAGGTTGACACTCCTATATGATATAGTAGGAGAAGGGACGGCGATAATGAGCGAATGGCAACCCGGCAAGGAGGTCAATGTATTGGCTCCTTTAGGCAATGGTTTCAATCTCGACCGCTCCGGCGAGCGCCCCTTGCTCATCGGAGGCGGAATTGGTATCGCGCCCCTTTACTGGTTGGCCAAGGAATTGATAAAGCAGGGGAAACGCCCTGTTGTAGTACTTGGGTTCAACAGCAAGGACGAACTCAGTTGGGAAAATGAATTCCGGGGAGTGACAGAGGAAGTCTACGTTGCAACCGCGGCCGGCGATTATGGGGTAAAAGGTTTTGTGACGGACGTAGAGGTAGTCAAAAATGCGCGGGACTTCACTTACTATTATGCTTGCGGACCGATGCCGATGCTGAAGGCCTTAGGACAGACAGTTGAGATCCCCGGAGAGTTGAGCCTTGACGAGAGGATGGCCTGCGGGTTCGGTGTCTGCATGTGCTGCAGCCTTCAGACGAAAGACGGCGCGAAGCGCATCTGCAAGGACGGCCCGATATTCACTACCGAAGAACTTATCTGGAAATAAGGGGAAAAGGGAAAAAAGATAATAAGGGGAAAAAGAAAAATAAGACCTGATTCAAATATCAGGATCTATGATATTCTTGGATATTCTTGAGAAATGAAACAAAAAGATTTGTCAGTCAGTCTGAGCGGCGTTAAGTTGCAGAATCCGATCATTCCGGCAAGCGGATGTTTCGGTTACGGCTACGGAATGGCTGAATATTACGATATAGATTGCTTAGGGTCGATAAGTTTTAAAGGCACGACCCGCGAACCCAGATTCGGAAATGCTTTGCCACGCGTGGCTGAATGTCCGGCGGGAATGATCAATAGTGTCGGGCTTCAGAATCCCGGTATTGACAAGGTTATCTCTGAGGAATTGCCCAAGATGCGAGAAGTCTTTCATCAACCGATTATCGCCAATATATCCGGTTTTTCGATCGATGAATATGTAGAATGTTGCGAAAAGATTGATAAAGAGCAACAGGTCGAGATTATCGAGTTGAATGTAAGTTGCCCCAACGTCCACGGCGGCGGGATGAGTTTCGGTACTCAATGCGAGAGCGTCTCGGAAGTAACCAAGGCTGTGAAGGCTGTCACTACAAAACCGCTGTATGTCAAGCTTTCACCGAACGTGACTGATATCGTTTCGATCGCTCGGGCCGCTGAGGATGCCGGCGCCGACGGAATATGCCTTATCAACACGATGCTTGGGATGAGGATTGATCCGCGCACGCGTCGTCCGGTGATAGCCAACGTAATGGGTGGATTTTCAGGTCCGGCGATTTTCCCGATAGCAGTAAGGATGGTCTATCAGGTTGCCAAGGCTTGCGAAATTCCGGTTATGGGATGCGGTGGCGTCTCTTCTGCCATGGACGTCATAGAGATGATGATGGCCGGAGCGACAGCCGTGCAGGTCGGGGCCGCAAATCTCCGCGATCCGTTTGCCTGTCCGAAAATTATCGCCGCCCTTCCGGCCGAAATGGAAAAATACAGGATTGATTCCCTCTCCGAAATCATCGACGCGGTAAACGTCTGATTAATAAGGTAGGGACGCGATTCATCGCGTCCACAAAGAATGAGTAATCATTCCAAAAACAAGGTAGGGACGCAATCCATTGCGTCCACGCAGAATAAGAATTTTTCAAATAGCAATATAACCTAATCATAGAATATGAAAAGAGATGTCATCATAGCCTGCGACTTCGCTTCAAAAGAGGCTACCCTCGAATTCCTGGATAAATTCGCGGCTGAAGATCGCAAGCCGATGGTCAAGATCGGCATGGAACTCTACTATGCGGCTGGCAACGAGATTGTAAAGGAACTCAAGGCCCGCGGCCATAAGATCTTCCTTGACCTCAAACTCCACGATATTCCTAACACTGTCAAGAAAGCAATGAAGGTCCTGTCGGCTTTGGATGTCGATATGGTCAATGTCCATGCTTCCGGTACAAAAGAGATGATGGCTGCAGCTCTCGAAGGGCTGACCCGTGAAGACGGTACTCGTCCCCTCTTGATCGCTGTCACCCAGCTTACCTCCACATCCCAGGAAGCCATGAACGAGCAACTGCTCGTAAGCGGAGATATCAACGACTGCATCGCCCACTATGCAAAGAACGCCAAAGAGGCGGGACTTGATGGAGTAGTTTGTTCGCCTCTGGAAGGAGGATTGGTAAAAGAGGCCTGCGGCAAGGATTTCCTTACGGTTACACCGGGCATCCGTTTCGCAGACTCCGCCGCCGACGATCAGAAGCGCATCACTACTCCTGCTCGCGCAAAGGAAATCGGTAGCGACTTTATAGTAGTAGGCCGTCCGATCACCGCCGCCGACGATCCCGTTGCGGCGTGGCGCCGTTGCGTAGAAGACTTCTGCGATTGATTATTCATATCATTTCAAGATTAAACGGAATCTTGAAATAGCCTCCATATTCCTACTATAAATATGTTTGGGGCGCCAAGTCTAAGCGGTAATCTGACATGGCGAGCCATGTCCCTTAATAAATATTTTAACTTAATAACAAACATGTCAACAGCAAAAAATATAGCAGAGCAGTTGCTCAAGATTCAGGCCGTATTCCTTCGTCCTGATGAGCCCTTCACATGGGCAAGTGGTATCAAAAGTCCGATTTATTGCGACAATCGTCTTATCCTTACTTCTCCCGAAGCGCGCGATATCGTAGAACAGGCGATCGCCGACAAAGTTAAGGAACTCTATCCCGAGGCCGAGGTCCTGATGGGTACTTCGACGGCCGGTATCGCCCACGCAGCGATTGCGGCCCATAAACTCGGCATGCCGATGGGTTACGTCCGCGGGAGCGCGAAAGACCACGGCCGCGGCAATCAGATAGAAGGTCGACTTGAAAAAGGTCAGAAGGTAGTAGTGATAGAGGATCTTATCTCTACAGGAGGAAGTTGCATCGAAGTTGTTGATGCTCTTCGTCAGCATGGTGCGGAAGTTCTCGGAGTCATCAGTATCTTCACCTACGGCATGAAAAAAGGACTTGAACGCTTGGCGGCCGCAAAAGTGGAAAATCATTCCCTTTCGAATTTCGACACTCTCGTCGAAGTCGCAGCCGAGAAGGGCTACATCAAGCCCGAAGATGAAGCGAAACTTAAGAAATTCATGTCGAATCCTTCCGATGAAAGTTGGATGAATTAACTCCGGCCATAAGAAATGAAACATCTGATCGACCCTACGGATCTCACTCGCGAGGAGACCGAAGAGATCATTGATCTCGCCCTTGATATCATCGACAATAGGGAAAAATACGCCGAAGCATGCAAAGGCAAAAAACTTGCAACCCTTTTCTACGAGCCTTCCACCCGTACGCGCCTGTCGTTTACAGCGGCCATGATGGAATTGGGTGGCAATGTCCTCGGCTTCTCCGATGCACAGAACTCTTCCGTCAGCAAAGGCGAGACCTGCGCTGATACTACCAAAGTGATCAACTGCTTCGCCGATGTCATAGCGATGCGCCATTTTGAGGAGGGCGCCGCGCTCGTCTCCGCCCTTAACAGCAATATTCCGGTGATCAATGCCGGCGACGGCAGTCACGCCCATCCCACTCAGACCCTGACCGACCTGCTGACTATCAAGCGCGAGATCGGTCGCTTCGACAATCTGACGATCGGTTTCTGCGGCGACTTGAAATTCGGACGTACTGTCCATAGCCTCATCAAGGCGCTGTCGCGCTATGAAGGGGTGAAGGTCGTCTTGATCGCTCCCGAGCAGCTCCAGCTGCCGGATTATATGAAGAAGGAGGTAATAGAGGCCAACGGCCTTTCATATAAGGAGGTCAATACGCTCGAGGAAGTGATGCCCGAGCTCGACGTGCTCTATATGACTCGCGTACAGAAAGAGCGTTTCTTGGATGAGGATGAATTCGACAGAGTGAAAGACTGCTTTATTCTCGATAAGGCGAAGTTGGAAAATGCCAAGCCGGAAATGCGCATACTCCATCCGCTGCCGCGCGTCAACGAAATCGCCGTTGATGTCGATTCTGACGAGAGGGCTGCCTATTTCCGTCAGGTAGAAAACGGAAAGAACGTCAGAAAGGCTCTTATCCTGAAACTCCTCGAATGGAAAGATGACCCGACAAAGAAGGCCGATCTTATTCCTGCAGGTGCTGTCAAAGGAAAATATACCTGCCGCAACCGCCGCTGCATCTCGAATATGGAGGTAGGCGTAGAAAGTCTTTTCCGCCCGGATGCAGTTCATGACGGAGAATACCGTTGCGTATATTGCGAGTCTAAACCTAAGGCATGAGAAAGATATTTCTGACCGGTGCAACGGGCGTGATGGGTCGGCAGACCCTTCATGCCCTTCTTTCACCGGAGATGGCCGAAGAAGGTTTTGATATAACCGTATTAGCCAGACCGTCGAAGATAAACCGTAAGAAACTCGCTTCTTTCCAAGCGCAGGGAGTGAAGGTGATATGGGGTGATCTTACCAATCCTGATGACATAGAGCAAGGTGTTAGGGATGCTGACGTAGTACTTCACGTCGGAGGATTGGTCAGCCCGGCTGCCGATTGGGTGCCGGAGAAGACACTTAAGGTCAATACCGAGAGTATGACCAATATCATCTCCGCGGCCCGGCGGCGTGAAGAGAGGGGAGAAGAGGTGAGGGTTGTCTATATCGGTTCCGTCTCCCAATACGGCTGGCGCCGTCAACCCTTCCATTGGGCACGCGTAGGAGATCCGTTGCGGATAGCGAGTTTCGACAACTACGCCCTTTCCAAGAATCTTGCCGAACTAATGCTTGCTGAATCCGGTCTGCAGCAATGGGTGTCGCTCCGCCAGACGGGAATCATGCACCCCGGAATCCTGACTAAGGCTTCCGATCCGATTTCCTTCCATGTGCCCCTGCGCGGGGTGCTCGAATGGGTCACCGACCAAGACTCCGGGAGATTGCTCGCAGAAGTCTGTCGGGCTAAGACTCCCGATAATTTCTGGCGTAACTTCTGGAATATCGGTGGCGGGGAATCGTATCGCAAAAGCAATTACCACTTCATGGTCATGACTATGGAGGCTGTCGGAACACCGGGCCCGAAGAAAGTTTTTGATTATAATTGGTTTGCCACTCAGAATTTCCATGGGGTATGGTATGAGGATTCCGATGAACTTGACGAGATGTTTCATTATCGCCGTTCCGGTACCTTGAAGGAATATATGGCCGGGCTAAAGCGAAAACTTCCATTCTACTTCCGGCTCGCACCATTAGCCCCTTCATTCCTTATCAAGGCCGTCATGAAAGGGGTAGCCAAGAAAGAAAAGTTCGGACCGTTGAGATGGATAGAAGATAACGATGAAGGGCGCATCAAGGCTGCCTGGGGGAGCCGCAAAGCCTACGACGAACTTCCGGATTGGGAGGATGCGGATCTTCGGGAGCCCTCCAACATGGCCCTGACGATGATGCACGGCTACGATGAAGCCCTGACTATTGAAGAACTCGACCTGCAGGCCCTCCGGGAAGCAGCCGAATTCCGTGGCGGTAAATTGCTGACCGAAGACTATGCGACCGGAGATATCTACGGGCCGTTGGAATGGGAATGTAGCGCCGGCCATCGCTTCCGTCTGAGTCCCTGGTCGATGTTGCGCGGAGGACACTGGTGTGAGGAATGTCTGCGTCAACAGGCGATAGATCCGGATGCCATCCGCCTCCAGGCAGCCCGGAGCCCATACCACGCCCAAGGACTCTGAGCCTGTGTACATACAGTTAGGCATCTACAATCAGATATTATAAAAATCAACTGTCGGGAATCGGAGATGCTTCCGATTCCCGGCAGTTTGTTTTTTTATGTATTTTTTTGGGGAGGAGTGTAACTTTTTGTTATTTTGTGCGACTAATAGGGTAAAAAAGAAATTTTCAGGAAATATGGAAATAGAAATGACGGGGGAAATTCCGGTATGGAACTTTTGGCAAAATATCCGGCGAGGGCTTCGGGTATGGCTGATGGGGGTAGCCGAGGGATTGGGGTTCTCTTCGCGACGCGAAGAGCGATTCGCCGAAGTAATCCGCGATTATGGAAGCATGATCTCAGGGATCTGTTTCTCTTTCTCGGCGGATAAGCAGGATGCGGCTGATCTGCGGCAGGATATCCTTCTGAATATCTGGAAAGGATTGGCTACATATCGGGAGGATTCTTCGCTCTCGACATGGCTCTATCGCGTGGCGCTTAATACTTGCGTATCGACTATCCGGATGCGTAAAAGGCGCGTCGTGACGGTTGCGCTCGACTCTGTCGGGGAAGTAGGATCTGCTTTGGATCAGGGAGAGCAGGAGAGAATTGATTGGCTATATGAGAGGATAGCTTCGCTCCCTCCTCTGGATAAGGCCGTAGTGACGATGTGGCTGGATAACCGACCTTACGAAGAGATTGCGGAAGTAATCGGGATCTCTCGTAATAACGTCGCGGTAAGGCTGAATCGGATTAAAGCTAAGCTTAGCGTCGGGATGGGAAACGGCAACTGAAGCTTCCTCCCGGTTTTATCGGAAGCTAAAGCTTCCTCCCGGTAAAGGAGAATTTTTTTCGGGAGGGAGAGAAGGAAGAGATGGGAAACGGCATCTGAAGCTGCCTCCCGGTTTTATCGGAAGCTGAAGCTGCCTCCCGGTGAAGGAGGATTTGGGGGAGAGAATAGAATGGATAAGGGGGTTTGATTTGGTAAATAATAATACCCGATTTGGTAAATTATAAAAGAGAAGAATTATGACGAAAGAAGAGATTAAGAAGACTTGGGACGAGGCGGCGAGAAAGATCTATCGGCCTTCGCCGGAAGAGTATGAGGCGATCTATCGGACTCGGAAAATGACTGCCCTGGAGAGCCTGGCCGATCGGTATAGACGTTTCTATAGGCTTGCGTTCATTATGATCGCGGTCAGCGTAATGTGGATGTTCGGGCATTTCCCTTTTGAAAATCCGCAGATGAAATATATAGTAAGCGGAATCATGATGGTCTATTTCGCAGTTTGCGGATGTATGGATCTCTGGCTGTATAGGGGAGTTTCTTCGATAGATTGCTTCACCATGACAGTCAATGAAGTGATCCGCAAAGCCCTCTACTATCGCAAACGTCATCTCCAATTCGTGATGGTCCTCTTGCCGGTAGCCATCCTTATGTTAGGAGTGCTGGCTTATTCCATGTCATCGGATGTCTATGTGATTTATGGAATGGTTTGCGGAGCAGTCGTAGGGATAATACTGGGAGCTATCCAGCTCTGTAAATTCCTCAAGGCTTATCGGGTAATCAGCAAAGAGTAGGACTTATAAACTAAGAAGAATTTTAAGACCTCGTTCAACTACAATAAAAGGCCGCAATTAAAAATGCGGCCTTTTATTGTAGTTAGTTTATTTCTGCTCTTATAGCATGTAATATAGGTTAAGAGCTGGGGGGTCAGTGGGGGTGTTTTATTCCCACTCGATAGTTGCCGGCGGTTTGGAGGAGATATCGTAGACTACGCGGTTGATGCCGCGGACTTTA
>CAYTOR010000012.1:0-26213 GCA_964439505.1 uncultured Sangeribacter sp. | reverse complement strand
TGCCATAATAAATTATTCCCTTTATATTCATTCTTAAAGAGATGTATATTCCTTAAGATTCGTAAGATAAAGACGTTTATCCTTTATGACACATTGTCATAAAGGATAAACAGAGGAGTTGATAAAATATAAATTATCCGATGGCTGCCTGAATCTTCTGGAGCAATACTTCTGCGGGCATCTCGCCGGTTTCGCGCATGACTTCTTTCCCGTTTTCATAGAGAAGGAAAGTGGGCAGAGATTGTACATTCTCCTGATTTGCCAGATCCTCGTTTTTATCAACGTCAAACTGCAGCACCTTCAGGTTATCGGCAAGGAGGGTCTTGATATCCTCGACGATCGGCATCATTTTTTGGCAATGAGGACACCAAGTGGCATAAAACTCTACTAATACATATTCTGATGAATTAATTTCTTGTGTGTAGTCCATAATACTAAAGTTTTAAATTCTTACTTCCTAATAACGCTTTGAGGGAGAGCAAAGTTGAGGTCTCTTCCGAAATCGGCATTAGAATCATGGGGAAGACGCGGAAACCCAAAGAAACCCAAAGAAAATCGTCAAAAGTTAGTATAAAGTCTAAACTTTTTTGCAAAAACGCGAAATTTTTGTAATTTTGTGGTCATAGGCTATATCAAAGCTCTCCTGCTCTCTTTTCCCCTTTGGGAGAAATAGAGTTCCTCTCCTGATTCCACTCGTTGATTAGTAACCCCAAATCCATCTGACAATGAAACTGAGCCACATCCCCGCAATTCTAAAACTGACCTTTAAGCCTCGTCCGATTCTCTTGACAGGAGTAGTTCTTTCGTTCGCCTCCGCATTTGGCGCCGGCGGCTCCGATACCCTGATGTATCGTTCGCAGCAAAGGCAGGAAATTCTGGAAAATACCCATGTCATACGTATCGGTGGCGAGTCTGATTCCGAGGCTACCCGCGATTCGCTTCAACAGTTCATCAAGATGTTTTATGAAGACCAATACCGTCATTTCATGGATCCGGAATCCCCGACATTCATGTTGATGAGCCGCGACGGAACCTTGGGATTCGGAGTGGGTGGAAAGGCTGTGATTCGAGGTTGGTTTGACTGGAATGGCTCGCAGGATACCCCCGACTTCTTCCCTTACGATATCTCTATTCCGAAGAATCCGACGGAGCGTCACGACCTCGGAGGCTCTCTCAATCAGACATCCATCTTTATGTCGCTGCTTGGCCGACATTCCAATCTCAAATATATGGTCTATGTGCAGGCCGGATTCTCCAATAAGGATTTCCGCCTCAAAAAGGCATACGTCCGCTTGAACGATTTCACTGTCGGATTGGCCAACACGACCTTCGAAGATGGCGACGCAATCGCACCTACAGTCGAGTCGCAGGGCCCGAACGGCCAGGCCGGAAAGACGCAGGTTCTCGCACGCTGGCAACATGAATTCCGCAAGGGCTGGAGTTTAGGTGCCGGTGTCGAATTGCCCTCTGCCGACTTAGATGTGGTAGATGGAAAGACGGCTGCCTGCCGAAGCTATATCCCCGATTTCGCGGTAATGGGGCAGTATGCATGGGATGGAGGAGACAGCCATATCCGTCTCTCCGGGTTGCTTCGCACGATGACTTACCGCAATCTTCTGACGGCGACGAATCATAACGTCACCGGCTGGGGAGTTCAGCTTTCCGGTATGGCCAATATCATTAAGCCCCTCGTGGTTTATTACAGCGCCATGGTAGGGCAGGGTGTCGGATCTTATCAAGGTGATCTTTCTGAGGGAGCCTACGATCTCGTCGGAGTGAGCAACGAAGAAGGGAAGATGGTCGCGCCTCTGGCTATGGGACTGACTGCGGGAGTCCAATATTGGATCAGTCCGAAAGTATATGCCTGTGTCGCTTTAGGCGAAACTCAATATTATCAGAAACATCCTTTAGCCAGCGACCAATACCGCTATGGACTCTACGGAGCAGTCAATCTCTTTTGGAAGATAACCCCTCGCTTCTTAGGGGGAGTCGAATACGTCACAGGCAAGCGTAAGAATCACGACGGAGCCCATGCCGGCGCCAATCGCGTAGATGCCGTCCTCACTTATTCCTTCTAAACGTTCGGTAATCCTACCCGACCGGTAATCCTTAATTCCATGCCGACAAAAGAATTCATAGATAAAATAGAACGATCCGCCACCGGATACCCTGTGTCAACATTTTCGACAAGAGGAAAAGTCTATAGTTGCGTGAATCCTTATTCTTATCATATAGTGAAGGAGAATCCTGAACTATATGCCGCGCTTGACGGGATTTTTGTCGATGGGATGACAATGTGCTGGTGGTTGAGGCTGCTTTGGGGTAAAAAGATCCCGAGGTTGAGTTTTGACATGGCCGGCATGGCAGTTGATCTTTTTGATCGCTTGAATAAAGAGGATTCGGAGGAAGATATTTATTTCATCGGAGCCCGGCAGGAGGAATTGGAGGCTACGGTCCGGCAATTTCGGAAAGCTTATCCCCGGATGAGAATAAAAGGTTATCGAAACGGATATTTTAATGATCCCGATGAGCGTCGGAATGCTATCGATGAGATTGTAAGACTTGATCCATCCTTCGTGATTGTCGGAATGGGCTCACCGTTGCAGGAGCGTTTCGTTGTTGACCTGCGAAATGCAGGTTATGGAGGAATCGCCTTTACCTGCGGGGGCTTTCTGCACCAGACTTCGCGCAGGATCAACTATTATCCTGCGTGGGTAGACAGAATGAATCTCCGAGCTTTCTATCGGCTTCTTCATGAGAAAGGGATGGCAGGTAGGCTTTGGCAGGTGTTGGTCGCCTTTCCTGTCAGGTTTACCATCGATCGTTTCAAAAATTAACACCGGTTTACCTATCCAATCTCTCCACATTATTCTCCATTAATAAAATATGAGGATCCTATTTATATTCCATCTTTCCACTCTCAAGGGAGGAGCCAATGTCTCCGGGCTCAATCTTATTCGTGGTCTTAAGGAATTGGGGCATGACGTCAAAGTTCTTGTTCCCGTCGACGGCGAACTTTGCTTGAGATTGGAAGAGATGGGGATAGAATATAGGAAGATTTTTTTCCGTACAGCCTGGCCCTATACTCTCGGTTCTGCAGAATCTTATATAAAGTTTTTTCCGCGTGCGATCAGAAATTGGAATGATAACCGAAGAGCCGTTGAAGAGATTACGCGATGGGTCAGAGAAATCAATCCCGATATCATTCATTCCAATTCTTCCGTCATATCGATAGGCAACCGGGTCGCCCGCAAACTTGGAATTCCTCACGTGACTCATTTTCGGGAATTCGGATTTCGTGACACGCGTTTTTTCGGCTGGCATATCCCGGGAATGAGAAAATACGCCCTGCAATATAATATTTCAATATCGAAGGATATTGAGCTTTTTCATCGTCTGAAGGATAATCGTTCGGAATTAATATATAACGGAATATATTCCCTTAGTGAGTATCCGGATGCGTTGCGGGCTAATAAAAAGAAAGGTGAATATTTCTTATATGTCGGAGGAATTTTTGAATCAAAAGGGATTGATGATATTCTTGAGGCCTATTCGAGATTGTCCCCGGAGCTTAGGAATGAGCATCCGTTATGGCTTGCCGGTTCTCCCAATTCCCAAAAATACATGCAGTCACTTCTGCAAAAAGTGAAAGATCTGGGAATGGAGCGAAATATAGTCTGGCTCGGACAAAGGAGGGATATAGCCGAACTAATGAGCCGGGCGAAAGCCTTGATCATCGCAAGTCATGCGGAGGCATTCGGAAGAATAATGGCAGAGGCGGCCTTTAACAAGTGCCCGGTGATTGCAAGAGATGCTTGTGGTCTTCATGAGCAATTTGAACAGGGACTAAATACTTCAGGCAGAGAGATAGGGTTGAGATTCAAGACCGTAGATGATCTCTCCAATCAGATGAAGTTTGTCTTGACAATGGATGCCGATGAACTTCAAGAAATGCTTAATGCCGGATTTAAAACGGCATGCACACTTTACAGCAATGAATCTTACGCCGAGTCCGTAAGCGAATTTTATAAAAGAATCCAAAAAAATAATCGGAAGCATTCCTGCAAATAAATAGAAGTTTGCAGACTCGCGATTTTTTTGTAAATTTGCATACTTAACCATATAGAAATGAAATTTACAATCGTTACAGTCTGCTATAACGCTGTTGACCTGATTGAGCCTACGTTGAAGTCTGTCATTGATCAGACTTATCCAGATGTAGAGTACATAGTGGTAGACGGAGCTTCTACGGATGGTACCGGGGAGCTTCTGCGGAAATATGCCGACCGTATCGACCGAGTGATTTCAGAACCGGATAAAGGTATTTATGACGCAATGAACAAGGGCATTGCGGCTGCGACGGGTGATTATATTAATTTCATGAATGCCGGGGATACATTCTCTTCACCCACAGTGCTTGAGGAAGTCAGCAGGCAGATAAAACCCGGTTCGGATGTCATATATGGCAACTCCACGGTCGTAATGCCCGACGGAAGACGTTTCATCGCTCCGCGGGATCCGATTGAATTACTGCGCCGTCGACCCGTCTACCGACATAATGCGGCCTTTACCAGGACAGCTCTCCATAAAGAAATTCCTTTCGCTACTGAAAGGTCCAAGGAATTTGAATATGCTCTGGATTACAATAACATATTCAATATCTGGTATAAGGGTGGTAAATTCCAGAAGATAGAGACAGATATTGTCAGTTGGCTCAAGACCGGCACTTCCAATCATCCTCTTCATAACATCATGCTCAACTTCAGGATCGCGCATCAATTTGAGCCTCCCACTCTAAGGGAGAGAATGGATTATGCCGCGGATATCTTACGTGCATTCCGTCGCGAATTGATAATTCGGCTTAATCCTTCTTATAATTTCAACGACAAGGGGGAGATGGCTGAGAAGGGAAGCAGCTCTGATCATACCAAATTGCAGACTCCTAAATCATGAAAGAATATAATATCGCTGTCGCAGGCACGGGATATGTAGGCCTTAGTCTGGCAACGTTGCTTGCTCAACATAACAAGGTTACAGCAGTAGATGTCATTGCCGAAAAGGTAGAGATGGTCAATAGTCATCGGTCGCCGATTCAGGATGATTATATAGAATTGTATCTTCGGGAGAAAGACCTTAACCTTAAGGCAACTCTTGACGGGAAAGCCGCCTATCGCGATGCCGATTTTGTCATTGTCGCGGCTCCTACGAATTATGATTCGGAGAAGAATTACTTTGATACATCGAAAGTGGAAGAAGTGATTGATCTTGTTCTTGAGGTCAACCCGGAAGCCACGATTGTGATCAAGTCTACAATCCCGGTCGGCTACTGCCGTTCATTATACCTGAAATACCGGAATAAAGGCCTGAAAAAACTCAATCTTATTTTTGCTCCTGAGTTTTTAAGGGAGTCAAAGGCACTCTTTGACAATCTATATCCGTCGCGCATCATTATCGGAATCCCCAAGATCATTTTATCTGATGAATTCGATGCCGAGAATCGGGCGATTGAAGAATTGGCCGATATACCATATCTGAGAAATCAAGCGGAAATTTTCGCAGGGTTGCTTAAGGATGGAGCTGAAAAGAAAGAAATTCCGGTGCTATACATGGGTATGAAGGAAGCTGAGGCGGTAAAGCTGTTCGCCAACACATATCTGGCTTTGCGCGTAAGCTACTTTAATGAACTTGACACGTATGCCGAAGTGAAGGGATTGGATTCCCAGGCTATTATCGAGGGAATCGGTCTTGACCCGAGAATCGGTACGCACTATAACAATCCTTCGTTCGGCTACGGAGGCTATTGTCTTCCTAAAGATACCAAGCAACTCCTTGCCAACTATGCCGATGTTCCGCAGAATATGATGTCGGCGATTGTAGAGAGCAACCGTACACGCAAGGATTTCATAGCCGACAGGGTCTTAAAGAAAGCCGGCTATTATGCTTACGGGGCCAACAATGCTTTCGATTACGGCCGGGAGGGAGAGTGTACGGTCGGAGTCTACCGGCTCACGATGAAGAGCAACAGCGACAACTTCCGACAGTCATCTATCCAGGGAGTGATGAAGCGCATCAAGGCCAAAGGAGCGAAGGTTATTATTTACGAACCCACTCTGCAGGATGGGAGCACCTTCTTCGGCTCTGAAGTAGTCAACGATCTTGACCGGTTCAAGACGATATCGGATGCTATCATCGCCAACCGTTACGATACTTCCCTTGATGACGTGACCGAAAAGGTCTATACCCGCGATCTCTTCCGTAGGGACTAAGCAATTAATAACTACCACCCCTCACTAATAACTAACACCCCCACTGACGTGTGGAATCTATTTAAAGTAGTCAATCTGTTTTATCTTCTGGTATCGAGTTATGCGTGGTTTGCATTTCTCCTTCCCGGAAATTATATATCTTTGGCGGTCAGCGTTCTGATGCTGATTATGTATGCGACGGCAAACTTCAAAATGTCGTTTACACCCCGATTTATGGTCTTATTGACCGTTTTGTTACTGTATGGGGCTTATTCAGCGATGACTCTGAACCTCCTGTCGGGCGTACAGATGTTTCTGACGTATCTACCGGCAGCCCTGATTTTTACGCTCGACAAGAGTTACCAGTTGGATCTTCTGAAGTCAGTGTCGAAATGGCTGTGTATATTGATAGCTATAAGTTTCGTATATTATCTGATAGCTAAGGTTATACCTCTTCCGCATACGACCTTCATAGTGCCGAACAATGATTTCTATTATCCCTACGACAACTATTTCCTCTTTCTTGATAATCCTATATACAAGAATGCTGAGGCCGGCATCCTCCGTTTCGGTGCTTTCTTCCTGGAACCGGGCCATTTAGCGATGACATGCTGTCTGATGCTTTTTGCTCTTAGGTATCAATTTAGGGATTATCCTTGGTTATGGATAACGCTTCCTTGTATTTTATTCTCTTTCTCTTTGACGGGATATCTGATATTTGTCATAGGCTGGATGTTGCTTAAGATCCGGAATATTGTGAATGTCATTATGGTCGTAGTAGTAATAGCCGGCTCCTGGCTTTTTGTGACAGATATCTGGAACGGGGGTAACAATGCAGTCAACATTCTTGTCGTCCAGCGCCTTGAACCGGATAAAGAGAAGGGCATCAAAGGGAACAACCGTACGATCAAGAAGACGGATGCATTTTACCGTCAATGTGTCAAAGACGGGCGAATATGGATAGGCGTCGGCCAGAAAGATATGGGTGAAAGGGTCGCAGGTTCGGGATATAAGATATTCCTGTTGCGCTACGGTATAATCGGTACGATATTTGTGGTCTTGATCTATCTCTGCCTGATCAATCCCAGAGCTAACAGGCGGTATGCCTATTCATTCCTGTTGGTAATGTTCCTCCTATTCCTTCAGAGAGCATATCCGAGTTGGTACTCCTGGCTATTTTATTACACAGCAGGTATAGGAGTTATGCGCGGGGAGCCCTTCTTTACGGCTTATCAGCGACGCAAATTTGCAGAGAAAGAAGCCCGGAAACGGCGTAAGCGTAACCGGGCTCAAACAGGAATGATAAGTAACGTTCATTAGAGATGTCTGACAACGGGCGAATAGCAAAAAATACCATTTTCCTGTACTTCCGTATGATATTGCTGACGATCATCAATATCTATACGGTGCGCGTTGTGCTCAACGCTTTAGGAGTCGAAGATTACGGTATATACTCCGTAATCGGGAGTGCGGTATATATGCTCGGTTTTCTTCAGGCTACTCTGAGTTCCGCCACGCAACGTTATTTCTCCTATCAGCTCGCCGCCAAGAATACCGAAGGGTATCGCCGTCTTTTCTCCCAGATTATGATAGTCTTCCTGATAATGGGGGGTATCATACTTTTGATAGGGGGAGGAGCGGGACCCTTCGTAGTCCATGATTTCCTGAATCTGCCGCAGGACAGGATGACTGCCGCGATGTGGGTCTATTACTCATCTTTAGGGAGCTTTATCTTACTGATCCTGACTATCCCGTTTACTGCCTCGATGATTTCCCATGAGAAGATGAACGGGTTTGCCTATCTCAGTATTTTCGACGGGCTTTTTAAACTTGGAGTGGCCTACGCTATAATGCTGACGAGTTATGACCGACTGATTTTCTATGCCATTCTCTCGTTTATACAGAGCGTAGTGACGTTCGGTTTTTATGTCGTCTACTGCCGGCGTAACTTCGAGGGGGTAAGATTTCATTGGTGTTGGGAGAAAAATCTTGTCAAGGAACTTTTAGGATATACGGGTTGGAATCTATTCGGGTCGGTCTCGGCCGTTCTTTCTACTTCCGGTCAAGGTCTGCTGCTCAATCTTTTCTTCGGCCCTGTAATAAACGCAGCCAAGGGCATCGCAGACCGCATCTATGCCGTCATCCAATCCTTCTCTTCCAACTTTTATCTCGCAGTCTCTCCCCAGATTATCAAAAGTTATGCTTCAAAAGAGATGCAGCGGATGTTTGACCTGGTCATCTCCAGTTCGAAGTTTTCGTTTTATCTTCTTTTGGTGATGGGATTCCCGTTGATCGTCTGCATGGACGGCCTTTTGGATGTCTGGTTGGGAAGTAAGAATGTCGGCTATGAGATGGTCGTCTTCAGCCAATTGGCCTTGGTCTACGCTCTGGTCAACTGCCTTGAGCAACCGATAACCCAGATGATACGCGCCACCGGTAAAATCCGCAACTATCAGATTGTAGTAGGATGTTTTACCTTGGCTTTCCTGCCGTTGGCGGCTTTAGCGCTCTGGCTCGGGGCCGCTGCGCAGACTACCATGGTCATCCTCATCGTCCTGACCGCCGTTGTCCAGATCGTCAGGGTTATAATGGGACGCCGTCAGGTCAACTTCCCGGTAGGCCGATACTTCAAGGAAGCCCTGGTGCCCATCCTGCAGGTCAGCCTGATTTTGGCAGCGGGCTGGGTGGTGTTCAAGGAATGGCATACGGATAGTATGTGGCTCCATATCATCAAGGGAGTAGCGGCTTTCGCCACGGCATTGTTCATCATTTTTATCCTTGGAATGAACCGCGGGGAACGCTCGAAGGTGATCGGGGGAATAAGATCAAAACTTAAGATATAACATACCGCAGCGTAAATCAATGATGATGTACGCCGACGATTATAAAAACTAACTTCAAGATAGACTGAAACTATGCAAATCATATTACTTTCCGGAGGGTCCGGAACCCGGCTCTGGCCTTTGAGCAATGACGCGCGGTCGAAGCAATTCCTCCGTCTCCTTCCCGCATCGGAAGGGGAGCAACCCGAATCTATGATTCAGCGTGTCGTGCGCCAGTTGAAATCCTCCGGTATGAAAGCGGAAGTGACGGTGGCGACCTCCTTGTCCCAGCAGGACTCTGTGACTACTCAGTTAGGGAAAGAAGTAAGAATCGTGACCGAGCCTTCCCGCCGCAACACATTCCCTGCAATCTGCCTTGCATGCGAATATCTTGCCCGCGAAAAGGGTTGTCCGGAAGATGAGATAGTCGTGGTGATGCCGTGCGATCCTTTTACTGAGGACGGTTACTTCGATGCCATCCGGAAGATGGCGGACGCCGTCGGAAGGAATGCCGCCAAGCTGATGGTAATGGGCATTACTCCCACTTATCCTTCTCAGAAATACGGTTACGTAGTTCCCGCAGGCGAAGAGGCCGGGATCATACGTATCAAGCGATTTACGGAAAAACCCGATGTAGAGACGGCCGAGCGGCTTATCGAAGAGGGAGCGAAATGGAATGGAGGAGTATTCGCCTTCCGCTTAGGTTATATGACCGGAATCTCGGAGAAATATGTCAAAGGGGAATCCTTTGAGAAAATCCGTGAGAACTATGAGGAGTTCCCGAAGATCAGTTTCGACTATGAAGTGGCTGAAAAGGAGGAGAACATCGGAATGATTCCTTTCACCGGAAAATGGAAAGATCTCGGGACATGGAATACCCTCACCGACGAACTCGAGATCGAAGCATACGGAGACGTGACTCTTGACGGGACGGGGGAGAATACCCATGTCTTCAATGAACTCGGAATTCCGATGATGTGTATCGGAACGCAGAACCTGGTTATTGCCGCTTCTCCTGACGGAATCCTCATTACTGAGAAATCAAAGAGTGAGAATATCAAGAAATATGCGGAGGTGCTGAAGACGCGTCCGATGTATGAGGAACGTCGCTGGGGCACATACCGCGTCATCGATCATACAGAATCGCCCGACGGCTTCTGTTCGCTGACAAAGCATCTCACCCTTAATCCCGGTTGCGCCCTGAGCTATCAGCGCCATTCATGCCGCAGCGAGATATGGACTTTCATCGAGGGAGAGGGTATATTCGTTCTTGACGGGGAGCGCCGGAAAGTGACTCAGGGGGATACCGTCATCATCCCTATGGGCGCCAAGCATACGCTGAAGGCAATCTCACGGTTATCGTTCATAGAAGTGCAGACCGGCTCGAATCTTATCGAGGAAGATATCGAACGCTTCGAATTTGAATGGTGATGAGACGATTCTGTTATTCCTGTCTTGTAGTCGGCATAGTCTTATGCGGAGTAATGTCCCTGACCGGTAACGCTCGGGATAAAAAGAATGATTCTGTAAAAGACAATCCGGCCCTGCTTGCCAAGGCCAAGGCCGCCACTAAAAAGAAAGTGACCGTAGCTTACGTTACTACTACCTTCGAAGACCTTCCCGACCCGGAGGATATGACCCATATCTATTATGCGTTCGGGAATGTCGGACACTCTTACGACAGCCTGATTATCTCCCGCCCGGAGAAATTGCGTAAAATCGTTGAGATGAAGGATTCCCATCCGGATCTGAAAGTGAGTCTGTCGATCCAGACTCTTCCGCGCGACGGATTCGCGGTCATGACCACCTCCGATTCCTTGCGGGGAGCCTTCGTCAGACATTGCGCGGAAATAGTCGAAGAGTATAACCTGGACGGTCTGGACCTTGACTGGGAATTCCCCGGCACAAATGCCGGAATGCATCAGGGCGGAGGACCGGACGATACAAAGAACTATGCTTTACTCGCCCGCGACTTGCGTCAGATATTAGGACCGGGGAAGACTCTCTCTTTCTACTCCAATAACTCTTCCCGATATAACGATCTGGAGGCGATGGTGCCCTACGTAGATTACGTGATGGTATCCGGTTATAACCTCGGCAATCCTCCCAAGCAGCATCAGAGCAATCTTTATCCGAGTGATATATGCGGCGAATGGTCGATCTCTGAAAGTGTGAAAGCACATATCGAGAAAGGAGTGCCGAGGGAGAAAATAATGATCGGTATTCCCTTCTATGCGCGTACACAGGAATCCATCAAGGAGAAATACGGCATCCAGGACAATTATGTCGCCCGACGGCAATTCGACCGCTTCCTCCCAGGCATGAAGGTGAAATGGGATAAGAAGGCCAAAGCACCTTATTACGCCGATGAAGACGGCAAGATATACGCAGCCTTCGACGATGAGCGTTCGATTCGAGAAAAGGCTAAATTCATAAAGGACCAAGGACTCGCCGGAGCGTTCTATTGGCACTATGACGCGGAAGTCTCTCCGCATCCTTTGGCCAAAGCTCTGAAGCGTTCCAATAAATGAAAAATCTTCGTTGGATTTCCAACGAAGATTTTTCATTTATTGGAACGCAAGTAATGCCAGTTTCGCTGTTTGTTAATTTTTTATGAAACTGGGCCTTAGAGACGTTCGGATAGCCACGCGTCAATGCGGCGTTGCTCTGAGGTGTAGTTGATACCAATGGCTATGACGGTTCGGTGGTCAACAGACCAAGGCAGGGCGTATTCTTTTCGTTTGATCTGATTTAAGGCCTCCTCGGGGGTTTTGTCATATTTTAGTTCCATGATATAGATGTAGTCGTTTGTCCGAACGAGGATATCGATGCGGCCATCGGATGTGCGATATTCAACATCGGTCCGCAAGCCTATGAGTTTGAAGAGTATATATAAGGCATTACGTACGTCTTTCTCACCTCTAATCTCCATATCGTATGACATTCCGGCGAATAGCGTTTGAAGTCGCTTCATCATCGCATCCACCTCTCCGTGTCTTAACTCCGTGAGAAGTCCCGCTACCACCATCATTGGGGTGGAGTTTCGGAGATTAGTATAAAATGGTAATATATATTTGAAGAAGCCCTCTGTCACCTCCTCATTCGGGTAGTTGAGATGGTAAAGCCCCATCTCTTGGTCATAGTTCTTGATTGTGAGGTATCCGGTCTGGTAGAAAAGCGATACCGGATCCATATTCTCTAAGTCCAGACCTGCGAGTTCCGTCGCCTCCCTCGGAGCTGAGGTCAGCCCCTCCAAATCCATGTGATTTTTCTTCAACTGTTCGACCAGGAGTGAAGGAGTACCGGACTCTATCCAGTAGTTGCCGAACTCCTCGGCGGCAAACGTATTAAGGAGGGAGTAGGGATTATAGATATCGGGTGAGACTGAGCTGAAATGGTAGCCGTCATAGCGGCGCTTGAGCCGGGCGATAATCTCCTCCCGGCTCTTTCCTCCCAACTCCGCCATCGCTGCGATACCCTCCTCAAAATTGTCAAGCAACTCCCTCTGCGTGATTCCGCAGATGGCCGCGTAGCGACGCTGCAGGGATATGTCGGAAATATTGTTAAGCCCCGAGAATACGCTAAGTTTACCAAACCGGCTCACCCCGGTCAGGAAGACAAGCCGGATGTACTGCGCCGAGCTCTTGAAGTTGGAGTATAGGGCAGCCAGTGAGTCGCGGTACATCTCAAACCGCTTCCGATCGTGGAGGTTGTTGACCAACGGCTTGTCGTACTCGTCGACCAGGATGACCACACCCTTTCCGGTTGCTTCGTATGCAGCTCGGATTACCTCGGAGAAACGCACAGAATGATTACGTACATCAGGTTCTATTCTATAGGTCTTTTCCCAACTGCGCAAGCGAGCCTCTATCAGGTCCTCAAGTTCTCCATCCTCTTTATACTTGACGATGTTGAGGTCGAGATACAGCACCGGATGAGGCTCCCAGTTCCAATCGGTGGAATCGATATACAGTCCTTCGAACAGTTCACGCCTTCCCTGGAAGAAGCACTTCAGCGTGGAGAGGAAAAGACTCTTTCCAAATCGGCGCGGGCGCCCCAGGAAGTAGTACTTCGATCCCCTGGCTATCATTTCGAGGTATTGGGTCTTGTCCACATACAGATATCCCCCTTTGCGTAGTTGCTCAAAGGATTGCTCTCCTACCGGGTATCTAACAAGTTTCTTCATCTTCACTCTCTTTTAGGGTTATCCGCTTACAAAGTTAGCGAAAATCCCATACTTATCCAAACTATCTTTCTTACCCAAACCCATCTTTGCCCCTTTACACAGGAAATTAGCCGGATGAGGAAAATGTGAAAAAGTGCCTGCACTTGAATTATCGGCGGTGAATGAGGACAGTTGGGCTGTCGATAAAGAGGGTACTGTCTATGGCCAAGGAATCGGGAAGGGATACGTCCAGCAGGTTTACGCATCCTCGGAAGGCGTCGGCTTCAATCGATCGAAAGTAATCCGGGATGAAGACCTTTTTCAGGTTCTCATTGCCGGCAAAGGCTTCGGGGCCTATCTCCAATACTCCATACATACCGATCCCGTATCCTATTATCTGAGGTATATTGGCGACCGAAACGGTATCCCCCTTGATCACCCGGCAGTAGAGCCGAGGCACGCTGTCGTAGACAGGCCCTTCTAAAAATTCGTAGGTCAATCCTTTTTTTGTAAATTGCACGCCTAACGCGGCTTTATCAGGACCTTTCAACTGCACGGGTTGATAGGATAGTTCGGAAACCTTGAATAACGGACTCTTGTATTCATATTTCTTCGGAGAGACTTTCGGTACGCTTACTTTAGGAATCTTCTTTATCTTGGATGTTCCCTCTTTCTTGGCGTTTTTGATCTGCTTATTAAGATCGCCGAAAGCATATTCAGAAGTTACGCTCGCCATCGCGAGCATTATCATAATAGCATAAATAAATCTCTTCATATCGCCTATAGTGTTATCTTTATATTATTAAAGACGCCATTTAGACTAATTTATATCACCTGAGTAATATAAAATGTCTAAATGGCGTCTTTGCTGCAGGGGAAGAAGATTATTCAGACTCAGTGATGAGAATCTTTTCGGTCGCAGCATTGCTGCGGAGACGGATATAAAGACCCGGTTGCGTCGGACGGCAGGGGAGAAGATGACCGTCGATTGTGTACCAGATTTCCATTACGGAAGCATCCTTATCAGTGGGTATATATTCCACGCCGACAGTAGAGTCAAATTCCTCGATATTTGAGAATTTGCTCCAGACAGGATCGGCAAGATATGAGGACTTGGTACCTCCGGGTACTTTCAGAGTTGCAGTCTTATATAAATTCGTAGCAAACGAATTGCTCTGAGCAGCCGGTGGAGTCATGGCGTGAACCTTTACTTCTTTCAACTGGCTCACGAAACTATATCCTCCGAAGGCTGACGATCCCAGGGATTCGAGAGTAGAAGGGAGCTCAATGTACTGACATGCCTTAGGACTGTAGAAGCCTTGGCTTTCAATAACCCTGACCCCTTCGGGGACACGTATCTCGGGTACTTCATATACACCGTAGAAACATGATTCCGGTATGGTGTCGACTTCAGGAACCTGAAGGTCTTGAAGCATGTAGCATGCAAAGAAAGCCGACTTGTCAATTCTGTCGAGTTTCTTTGGAAGGGTGAGCTTCTTCATGACCTTGTTGAACGCCCCCGCGTATTGGCCGATGATCTTGACACTTTCGGGAAGAGTGAGTTCTTCAAGAATATCCATGCTGCTGAAAGAACTTGAAGCGATTTCCGTGAACGGAAATTCGATCTTCAAAGATGTGACATTCTTCTTGTCAAGTATGTTGCGCCATGCCGGCTGGACATTGCCGACTTTATATTTTTCACCATTTACCGAGATCTCGGCAGGCATGAAGATGTCGCCTCCGATAGCGGCTCCTGTGGAAGTATTAAGCAGTGAGGCATCGTGTCCGGGCACGATCGCATATTTAAAGCACCCGTCATCATACGTAAGGATAGAATCCTGATCATATACGGTCAAAGTGAAATCTCCCTCTATATCCACCTCCTGCGATGTATTAGCGTCTACAAAACGAAGGGTATATACTCCCTTGGGAAGAGTCAGGGTATCCTTAAGGGAAAAGGCGTATTTACGTTCCGCTCCCGGATCTATTTCAAGGCTAAAGTTATAGAATATCATCTCTTTCCCGGACTCATCTATTGCCATGCAATGAATTGCGTGATATTCAAAATCCTGGTTAAGGTTAGTCGCCAGGAAAGATGTCGTATTTTTTGATCCGGATATATAGTAATCGTCATCGTTAAATTTTAATTGCGAAATGACTACGGGAATCGGAGTGAGGTCGGTCAATGAAGCGGAGAAAATCCATCCGTTGCCATCATGAGTCAGGAAGCCACCCATCGGGGTCTGGCTGTAGACTGCTAATCCCTTGGACTCTCCCGGAACGCGTTGCCATTCTTCATCGCCATTACGCCATACCATCCGGATTTCATAGGTCTTTCCGGTAGTGAGATTCTCAGTCAATTCTTCAGGAATGGACGTTTTGATGCTATTGTCCATATTGCCCAAAGATGCGTAGACAGGGGCGGAAGATTTGTCAACAGGATTAATCATCAGTCCGGCTTCAAATGATTTTCCATTTCCGCGTGTGGCGCTGGCGCTTACAGAATTTGTTGCAAAATCAAGGGAGAAGGCGGATCCTAAAACATAATCAACGAGTTTATATTCCTTACCGTCGTCAGGGTGCATGTTGACCATTATCGACTGAGTGTAATTGTACCCGTTTATGAATCCTCCGGTTCCGGCACCGGAAGGCACCATGCAGGTTGTCAGGAAGTAACCGTTATATTTATCATTCCATCCCCAGTTGAAATGGAAGTAACCCTGGCCATCATAACCGTCGCATACGAAAGCGTGGCCTCCCGAGCCGAGCCATACGGCATCACGCCCGGTATAATATATGGGCATACCGGCTGAAATCATGGAATAGAGAATCGTCTCCCATTCGTTGCGGGTGAACGATTCCCTGCGGATATGGATCATATCAGGGGAGTAACCGAAATATTTGACCATACCTTCACGGGCATTGTCGTCGGTAGCACCACTTGATGACGCGCCGTAGGTCATTTTAACGCCGTATCCTACGGCCTTCATCAGTAACGCCACTGCATCCTTTGAATCCTGAGGAGCATCCTCGGGGTATTCGTCAAGCATCTTCTCCCATTCGAATTGCAGACCGTCGAAAGTCATGGAATAGGAGTTTTTATCTGAAGATGTGTCGGTATAAGAGATTGATCCTTCCGGAGCGGGGGGCCAGGAATAATGACGCATTATCTGAGACAAGGCAGTCGCTACGCAGCCTGTAGGTGACTGCTTGTCATTGATGACGGGAGTCAAGGCATTATAGGGTTCGGTCTGACCCCAGCGTGCTTTTACGATGGGTTCTATTGCCGGCCCGACTGAAGGGGGAAGATAGACGGCATCCTCCGGTTCATCTTCATCCTCAGAGATGATCTGGTCTATTTCATCGGCCATCTGATTCATCCACCATACGAGTCCATCCGGCAGTTCATCGGAATTTCCGAGATTTCCCGAATCGGAATAACCGAGGATGGGCAAGAGCCGGTCATCGGCCGAGAGGATGAGATAGCCGGGGCGCCCGGAGAGATTGTAAAGATGCAGGGCGTCCGATCCGGCAGGAGTTTTTACCGATCGCAGATAGCGCGGAGTGGCATTGGCGATAGCATTTGCGGCGGCATTATGACGATCAGCCTGAAGACGCTGCAATGCTTGTTGGGGAGTAAGGGAAGCGGCCTGAATTCCGACGGCTGTCAGTCCTGACAGCGCGAGGGTGAGTAGTGGCGCATGAAAGTGAGACTTAATCATTGGTTAGTATAGTTTGGTTTTGACTGCTAAGTTATTAAAATTTTCGATATTATCAAAACTATAAGTGGAAATTGTCAGAATAAAATAAGCTTCGGGGCCTAAAAGCGAAAAACATAGGCTCGATATTTTCTCGAAAAGATATAAATTAGTAATTTTGCAGGGTTATAATCCCTATGTGGGTGCGAACGAATGTAATGCATTCCTTAAGCGGGGTCTTACCCTCCCGGAATTAAGAAAATGAAGATAGTCATAATCAATAAATCAGATTGCCGTGGCGGGGCTGCTGTCGTCAGCATGCGCTTGATGAAGGCATTGCGGGACGAGGGGGTTGACGCCAGGATGCTGGTTGCAGAGAAACTTTCCGATTCGGAGTATGTCGCAACGGGGGCTCCGGGGTGGAAGTTGAAAATCCCCTTTCTCGCTGAGCGCTTACAGATATTTCTGGCCAACGGATTTAATCGGGAAAAACTATTTAAGGTCGATACCGGAGCTTTTGGTGTCGATATCCTGAATCATCAATGGATAAAGGAAGCTGATGCGATTTTCCTTAATTGGGTGAATCAAGGGTTTGTTTCACTTAAGGAAATCAAACGACTTGCCGACTCGGGAAAGAAAATCGTCTGGACAATGCACGATCTTTGGGAGATGACCGGCATCTGTCATCACACGGATGGTTGTCTCCGGTATCAAAAGACGTGTGAATCATGCCATTTCCTGCGGAAAGGTGAAAATGCAAAGGATTTGGCGACCAAAGTACAAAGCCGGAAACATCGGCTGTATGAATCGGTGAATATCAAGTTTGTAGCCGTAAGCAGCTGGCTCGGCGATTTAGCCAAGAAGTCTTCATTGCTAAAGGACCGGGATGTAAGGGTTATTCCCAATACTTTTACTCCTCTTGAGATCGAGGATAATGAACGGGGGCGGTCCGATAGACGACGAATCGTAATGGGCGCGGCCCGACTGGATGATACGGTAAAGGGATTGCCGGTAATGGTAGAAGCGACGAAGATATTCGCGCGCCGCTGGCCTGAATTGGCGAAGGGAACAGAATTGCTTACCTACGGGAATATCCGCAATGAAGAGGGCTTCTCCGGAATTGCCATCCCTCATCGTCATTTAGGAGTGATAGCAGGCGAAAGAGCTATCGCGCAATTATATTCCTCGGCCGATGTAGTCCTATCTACCTCCGAATACGAGACCCTTCCCGGCACACTGATCGAAGGTCAGGCCTACGGAGCCATCCCGGTCAGTCTTGACAGGGGAGGACAGAGGGATATTGTAGAGCATGGAGTGACAGGATTTCTGGCTGAATATGCCCCCGACCCCGATATGAGGGCCGAGAGAATAGCGGAGGCTTTGCATGAGGCCTTGCTTGCTGAGGGACCGGAGATTAGGCGGTGGATGAAGGATAGCGTCAGGGAGAAATTCGGAGCCCGGGCCATAGCCAACGCATATCTTCAAATATTGCGGGATTGAACATAAATATATTCAGGGACGTTATATAATCGAATCAACCTCGGAAAGCTATGGCTAAAAACAATATATAGAAGATGAGGGATTCAGTAAGAAATCGAATTTATAAAATCCTTAACCACTTGAACTATGAAAAAGTATGTATGTGAAGTATGCGACTGGGTATATGATCCCGCAGTAGGAGACCCTGACAACGGTATAGCTCCGGGCACGGCTTTCGAAGATCTTCCTGAAGATTTTGTATGCCCTGTATGCGGAGTTGGAAAAGATCAGTTCGCTCCGGTAGAAGAATAAAATTAGCGTAAAAATATATAACTATATAACGGTCACGCCATCATCAGGAAATGAAAACGTGACCGTTTTTTTCTTTTAGGGAGCAATTAACTGTTCCCCATTCAATCAATTTATATGGAAAACACAGCAGAAAGTAATCAGAAGAAACTCAATGTTGCTGATCAAGTGGTCGACCAATTAGCTTCGGCCGGAGTCGAACGGCTGTATGGCATTACAGGTGACAGCCTGAATGCCCTAACAGATGCCATTACGCGAGATGGCCGCATTAAATTTATCCACATGCGAAATGAGGAAGCGGGCGCGTTTGCAGCAAGTGCTGAGGCTCAGCTTACCGGTAAACTTGCGGTTTGTGCCGGTAGCAGTGGCCCGGGCCATATCCATCTGATCAATGGTCTTTATGACGCACAGCGTTCCAATGCTCCTGTGCTTGCAATAGCGTCAACTTGCGCTTCATCCGTCTTCGGTACGGGATATTTCCAAGAGACTAATCCAATCCTTCTCTTCTCTAACTGCTCGGTATATAACGAAATGGCGGTCAATCCGGCGCAAGTGCCTTCGATGCTTCACGGCGCGATGCAGGAGGCAATTTCGCGGGGTGGGGTTGGAGTAGTAGGTTTGCCGGCGGACGTCATTACTTTGGATGCCGTTTCCGACAGCGCTTCTATGTTGCCTTCCTATACCGAACGACTCACGGATCCCTCCGAGGAGGAAGTTGAGAGTGCGGCCTCTTTGATCAATGAGGCAAAGACAATAGCTGTCTTCGCTGGATACGGGGCCGTCGACGCGGCCGATCTTCTGAAGGAATTTGCCGATAAGGTGAAGGCGCCGGTCGCAACTACTTATAAATCACAACTCGAACTGACGCGCGACATGCCTAATTATGTCGGACATATGGGTTACCTTGGAATGTGGTCGGCGGAGGATGCTATAGCAGAAGCTGACCTCATCCTTGTGGTCGGCACTGACTTCCCTTATCCCGGGTTCTTCCCTACTGACAAGAAAATAATACAGGTAGATGTTCGCGCAGAACGTCTCGGTAAAAGAGCCAAACTGCAACTTGGAGTGCGGGCCGATTCAAAGAGATTTATGGAGGCACTCCTTCCTAAAGTCGTATCAAAAAGCGATGAGACATTCTTGAATAAGGCGTTGGACGCTTGGAATGAGATTCAGAAAAAATACGCCGAGCCGGTGAATAATCCCGGTACCAAAGGTTGTATCCGTCCTGAATATGTCATCGCGACTCTCGACCGTCTGGCGGATGATGATTGCGTGGTAACAGTAGATACGGGCATGAACAACGTATGGACAAGCCATTATCTGCACGCCGGGAGGGATCGCAAAATGGTAGGTTCATTCATGCATGGATCTATGGCCAACGCGTTGCCTATGGCTATAGGGGCTAAGTTGGCATGTCCTGACCGTCAGGTGATTTCATTATCCGGAGACGGAGGTCTGGCTATGCTGATGGGCGAATTGCTGACTATCGCGCAGTATAAACTGCCTGTCAAGATTTTCGTGGCCGATAACCGTGCGTTGGCTTTCGTAAAATGGGAAATGGAATTAGCGGGATATAAGCCGAGTGAAGTTAATCTGGATAATCCGGACTTCGCTCAGGTTGCTAAGGCAATCGGTTTTCAGGCTGAGACGGTGACAGATCCCGATGATCTGGAAGATGCCATGAAGCGTTGGTTGCAGGCCGAAAGCCCTGCGTTGCTGTCGGTTACTACGGATACTGACGCGGCTTCTTTCTCTTTCAGCGAAGAACTGATGCAAAAGGCCGCTCCCGGTAATCCCGTCAGCAACTTCCTGGCTCCGGGTAGCATCTGAACTCCGGGCAAATAGAACAATATTATGAGTGAATGATGGCGTCGGCAAAAAAGCCGGCGTCATTTTTTGTGGAAAGGGGTCAGATTGTGATCTTGAAAATCAAGAACGAAGTGGCGGATTGTGATCCTACGGGAGTTTGCCCGTTTGGTAATATTTTATTAAATTTGCATTGGATAGGGGTGGGGTTGACCTACATAATTGCAAGTTTTTGTAGACTATGATAACTGAATTTCTCGAAGAGTGGCATATCTTTGGTATTGTCACAGGATTGTGCACTTTCCTGATCATCGGATTGTTTCATCCGGTTGTAATAAAGTGTGAGTATCATTTCGGGGTGAGATGCTGGTGGTGGTTCCTGCTGATCGGATTAATCATGTGCGGATTGGCCTTATGGGTCAGCGATCTCTTTTTATCGACTATCTTCGGAGTGACCGGCTTTTGCGGATTCTGGACTATTCTTGAGATTTTCGAGCAGAGGGAGAGAGTCAGGAAGGGATGGTTTCCGGCCAATCCTAAACGCAAACAGCAATAATTCGTGATTCTCTGTGGGCGCAATGTATTGCGCCCCTACCTTTTGGGAATAAGGCTAATAGGTCTAATAAGGCTAATAGGTCTAATAGGGTCAATTATCTTGATAATTCGGTTTTTATTGGAATAATACCTTTTCTCTGTGGGCGCAATGTATTGCGCCCCTACCTCTGGAATCGCGTCCATAGTGATTGGAGGCTAAACTTATTTGATATGGAAGAAAAATATAACGGTACGCTTTATAAATCCCTGTGGGATTGGGGGACCTGGCTAATGCTCGGCCTAACCGCAGCTTTTTGTATAGCACCGATATTCTTAGATGACGACGGGTGGTTGCCGGTCGTGGTAACCGGCGTTGTTTTGATCGGAGTAATCATAATGTTACTTAGCGTCTATTACAGAATTGACGGCGACAAATTGATTGTCTATACTTTCTTTATTCCGTCGGCTCTCCCGATCAAAAAAATAAGCCTGATCGAGCCAACAAAGTCGGTTTTGTCTGCTCCGGCTGCCGCTCTGACCCATAGGATAGCTATCCATTTTTCCGATAGGTCGGTGCTCAAAAGTTCAATGCCCTTGATAATCTCTCCTGTCAGACGCGAGGAATTCATCAGGCAACTCCTGACTGTGAATCCCGATATTGAAGTAAAGGCCGCTGGCCGGGAACAATAAGAATCCATCCTCGCGCGTGGCGGGGATGGATTCTTATTTACAGCAAATAAATTTGCAGCCCGGTAAAGGAGGGATTTCGTATGGGAGAGATTCCATGTTACAGCAAATAAATTTGCTTCCCGGTAAAGGAGAGGTTTTCGTATTGGATTGGGGTTATTTCTGCAGAAGGAACCGCAGCGGGCGGGCGACCCTGCCTGCCCAGGCGGATTCTTCATGGGGCGCTCCGTAGTCAATATAACTGTCGAGATCGACGCCGTATCTGTAACCTTTCTTTTGGGCGGTCAGTAATGCCTGAGTTTCCCAAGGTCCGTAATATGCGTCGATGGTGGAAGTTCCGTGGTCGAAGTATAAGCGATGGGTGGATGGATCGGGTAGATAATTTTCTACAAATTCCATCATTGCATTCCCGAATTTATCTCCTGCTCCAATCGATCCGTACCAATGTGTTGACAGGCAGCCGGCTCCTCCGAATATTTCGGGATAACGGGAGATCAGATACAGCGACATCAATCCTCCCATGCTTGACCCCATGACATACGTGTGGTCCCGATCGCTCAGAGTGGAGTAGTCGGAATCAATCGCCGACTTCAGTGTCTCTACTACGAATTCGGCATACTCGTCGCCCATGGCCGGTTGACCTTTGAGTTTTATTTCAGTCATGAGTTCTTCAAGTCCTGCGTCCTTGACGGCTTGTTCAGGCATAAGTTGGGATACCCGACGCTGAGGATCGCTATGAATCCCAACTATGATGAAGGGTTCGACTTCTTTCTGCGAAATTAATTTACACGCCGTCCGGTCCATTTCCCACGATTGGGAATTCCATGTAGTCGTGGCGTCGAAGAGATTCTGGCCATCGTGCATGTATAGCACCGGATAACGTTCGGAGGGATTGTATCCCTCGGGCAACCAGATATCGACCGCAATGGAATCATTAAGCTGAGGGGAATAGAGTACCTTACGGTCGATTCCCCCACATTCAGCTTTCTGAATCGCAGGAGCAGCAGACACTGAGATTGCAGGAAATGCGGCTATTACCCCTATAATTGCCTGACGTAAGATGAGTTTATTCATGTCCTATGGATATATCTTATGGATATAAAAGTAGCTGATTAAAAATTTTTTATCTTCTTGTAACTTGATGTAATGATACTTACTATCCCTTATCACCTATCACTTATATACTCATCCTTCATGGAATGAAGTGAAAAACTGACGTTCCTGAGCCGGCAGGGGAGAGGTCTGCTTCGCCATATTGATGGCTTTGATCAGGTAGGCCATGTTGGTCCCGAGATTCCGCATGGTCTGCAATCCCTCCTGATCTGCCTCCACATCTTCTGCCGTAAAGCCGTGGACTTCGTTCCAGTATGTGCTGGAGACTACGGGCATAGCGGAGATCGTGAAGTATTTATTGATTTCATCAAATGCTGAAGTAGACCCTGCTCTCCGGCTGGAGATCACCGACGCACCGACTTTCATAGTCTTGTCGATAGTAGTAGCAGTACTGTAGAAAAGGCGGTCGAGGAATGATAGCAGTTGGCCGTTGGCTCCGGCGTAATAGACTGGAGAGCCAACCAATAAGCCGTCAGCTTCAGCAAAATCGGGTGCAACCTCATTCACCATATCGTTGAAGACGCATCGGCCATTGGTACGGCAGAAATTGCAGGCAATACAACCGCGGATATCCTTTGTGCCGACATCAATATGTTTGACTTCGATTCCATGCTGACGGAGCGTATCCTCCACTTCCTTCAACCCTCGGGCCGTGCATCCATTGACATGCGGGCTTCCGTTGATGACTAATACTTTCATGTTCTTAGTAAAGTTTTTATATTTGTCCGATAGACTATCTTATAATTGTCCTATAGTTTTATAACGCTTAAGTTTTTCATTCGTTGATTCTGAATGCCAATTATTTTCTTCTTATGGCGGAATTTACTCTACTTTTAAAGTGAGGAAAAACTAAGATGTGCAAATTTTTGTTATGTAATCAAATATTAATCTTAACTATGTGCTTATGAAAAAGACTTTTGGATTACTCTTCGCCGTAGTTGCCGTGCTCTTGGGAATGACGGGATGTAGCTCTTACAGCCTCATCAACAGCGAATCGTACGTTGGAGAAAATCTCTCATCCTTCCATACCTTCCGCATGGTCACTCCAAGCGACGGACATCTTCCGCCGGGAATGTCGATGGTATCTTATTATAATATCGCGGCTGCAATTCGCGAGCAGATGACTGAGCGCGGTTTTACGGAGGACCCAAATTCACCGTTGCTTGTCAATATCGGTCTGACGGTCCGCAAGGAACTCGTCAATCAACCCTATACCCAAACGATTCAGACCGGCCCTTCCTATATCCCCGCTCCGCCACCATTGCCTCGGCCGATGGGTCCGGGTATGCCCCCTCCCGGTGCTCCTGTGAATGGTATGGTACCGGTATTCATATATCCCCGTGCTTACTATTGGCCTAATTATACAACCTATACCCAATGGGTACCAACTCTGTATAAGGAGGGTGTCCTGACAATGGATCTGGTCAACATACAGGCTGAAAAGCCGGTCTATACAGCCTCTGTCGCAACCATCCTGGATAATGGAGACAGCCAGCTTCAGACTCTTTCGGGAATCACGAAGGCCGTGCAGGTACTCTTCTCTAAATTCCCTATCCCGGTCCAGAAATAATTCAAGTTTTCGCAACTTACGAAATTTGAAAAGTAAGAAGCAAAAGGTTGGACCGCGATTAATCGCGTCCCCGTAGAAAAAGTAACATATCCCTAAAGATAAGGGTCATATATAAAACGCGTACCGATTAACTGTCAGGATGTTGATCGGTACGCGTCTTATTTTTCGGCGGACTAAGGTTTCTTGACCGGCTCCATGTGAATATTGATGATGGAGTTTTCACCGAATTTTTCTTTTATAAGGTCCTCTGCCGACGTGGCTTTTTCATGAGCTTCAGCCAGACTGAGGCTACCATCCATCTTCGCATGGAGATCTACGGCAATTTCATTCCCGATTCTACGGGTACGGAGATTATGGATGTATTCAATGCCGGGAACGCTCATTACAAGTCTTTCAATTTCTTTCTCCGTCTCCTCCGGAAGGGAAGCTTCGAGGAGATCGTTGATGGAAGGCTTGACGACATCATAGCCGCTCTTGATGATCAATATGCTGACAACGATAGCCGCTATAGGGTCAAGTATTCTCCATCGTTCTCCTAAAAACATAGCGCCCGAAATACCTATCAGCGTTCCTATTGAGGAGACTGCGTCACTGCGGTGATGCCATGCGTTGGCTATGACTGCCTGTGAATTCAGCTTCTTCCCTGACTTGACTGTATAGCGGTATAACCATTCTTTGGCGCCTATCGAGACTACCGCGATAATGAGGGCTAAGAGGGTTGGCCTCTCAAGTAACTCTCCGTTCAGACTGCGTAAGACGGCCTCGATTCCGTTGATCATCAGCCCTATCCCGGCTGCAATCAGGAGGAGACCGATGATGACGGTAGCCAAAGTCTCAAATTTCCCATGGCCATAATGATGTCCTTTATCCTTAGGCTTTCCGGCAATCTTGACCAAGACAAGAACGATGACATCGGAAACAAAATCGCTTAGGGAATGGACTGCATCCGCCACCATCGCCGAACTTCGTCCGACAAAGCCGGCGATGAATTTCAGCACGATCAGCACGGCGTTTACCGCCGAACCGATCAACGTCACCCTATATATTTCCTTTTCGCGTACTTCCATTAGAAACTCAATTGCAAAATAACCCCCATAAGGTTGCAAATTTAGCAATAATAACTGGATATCCAACAACGATTCAATAATTAGATAAAGCTGACTGCATAATAATTATGCAGTCAGCTTTATCTATCATTGTCGAACTCCGTTAATTCAGGTTATTTCAAGGTTGAGTATTGATCCTCTGTGACCGGCTCCAGCCATTCATTGGAGGCGTTTTCTCCCTCGATCTCAAAGGCTAAATGGCTGAACCAGCTATCGGCAGCCGCGCCGTGCCAGTGCTTTACGTTGGCAGGGATATGGATCACTGTTCCGGGAAGTATCTCTACAGCAGGTTTCCCCTCTTCCTGGTACCAGCCTCTTCCGGCTACGCCTACCAGCATCTGTCCTCCGCCGTTTGTCGCGCGGTGGATATGCCAGTTGTTGCGGCAGCCCGGTTCAAAAGTCACGTTGAAGAACTTTACCTGCTCTGTTGAGATGGGAGCGAGATAACTTTGCCCGATGAAATACTTCGCGTAAGCGTCATTGGGCTCGCCGATTGGGAAAATCATCTCTTTTTGAAACTTTGCTTTGGCATCTTCGCCTTTTACATCATCATTCCATACATCTTTTGACAAGAGGAAAGCCGCCCAGGCTTTCGGCCAACCGGCATAGAAAGCTATGTGCGTAATGATTTCTGCGGCCTCGGTGCGGGTGATGCCGTTCTTTTTTGCTTCCTGAAGAT
>CAYTOR010000011.1:0-26321 GCA_964439505.1 uncultured Sangeribacter sp. | reverse complement strand
ATAACAAAAAAATATGAGATTTCAAAGGAGGATCAGTAATTGCATTGCTCCAATAATTCCGGGAATTTCTCTTTCAACCAATCACGGTACTCATACTTTATATTCTGCATGGTCTCGGTATAGAGTATCCCCCATATCTGACGATTATAAATTCTAAAGTTTCCAAATTCCTCCATATCCAGGAAGCGGATATAGGTTGGCAACGAGGTGCGCGATATAACACCTCCACCGGAAGTTTCTACGGAATAATTAGGATAAGTAAGACAATACTTTAGAAGTCCACTCCGACTTCTTAGAGTTTGACCGGAAAGTCTCACCTCTCTCCTCTTTGATCCGACTTGATAAATTCTATATAACGCTATTTTGCGCTGAGCTTCAAAGATATCCTTTATCCCTTTCTCTATATGCTCTTTGAAGTATTTGGCTTTTATTTCGTCATTATCCATAGCTCTCAGGTATTGATCCGGAAGCCGATCGACCAGCCGGCGAATCCGGCGAAGAACTCGGTCTCCGGAAGGGTATTCAATGTCGAGACGTCAAAGCGCATCACCGGACATCCCGCCGCCATATCTTCGATCATCATTTGCTTGATCTCCTCGATAGCCCGCTGGGAGCTCTCCAGGACTTCAAATGCACTGCGCCGCATCGGATCGTATTTCTCCATCACGAAGACGACACACTGATTCGTCTCCCGGAACGCATTGACCGACCGACTCTCTGATTCCGCTCCCGGAGGAATGACAAAGAGCGTAACCGACCCCGTCGGCAACGACTGGATCTTCTTGGCCATGTCCTTATCGACGGCAACCGTCAATATTCCGCTCAGGCTCTTGAGCCTTCCTACGGCCCGTTCCCAATATTCCCTGTATTCTTTCAGATCTATCATATACTGGATTTTTAATATATTCCCGATTTATGACTTCCCGGAATTGCGCTGCTCTTCGATATATTCAAACTTGCATCTGTAGAGATACAGCAGGACAGTCCAGAAGTCGGTCTGCTCAACCTGGCTTACCGGTCCGAAGAGTCCGGCCGTAGCCACTTCGAACGCGATCCCCTTCCATCCTGTCTTGTCGTCGGCCTTCCGGCTGCCGGCAGACTTGAAGATGATCCGGAAATCAATCAGTTTGCCGTTGACCTCTATCGGCCCTTCCTGAAGGAAACTCCAGGTATTGCTGAAGAGCCTGGGAGCATGGAGCAGGAGAAGATCCGGCACTTCTTCTCCTTCCGGAATATGATACAGGATCCGGGCAATATCCCTGTACGCCCCGTAAGCCTCTTCCGATGCGCCGTCCGCCGCCAACTCTATCAAGGTAAAACAGCGGATAAACTCTCCGAACGTCACTCCGTCAAGCATCCCCCGGGTCCTTTATAACCCTTATATTCCGGCAGCAGGTTTAAAGGCGTCCGGAAATCGAGCGTCATCGAGTCCCCTTCCTTCTTGTCAATAAAGTTGTCAATAACTCCGGCCTGGGATTCTATCTCCTCGATAAACTCCTCCTTCAGGATGGTATAGTCCATATTCTTCAACCCCAGAAGATATGACATCCATCTGATCCTGAAATCTCCGGAATCGATCATCCCGGCTGACAGAGCGTAGGCTAAAAAGCAGTAATACTCGTATTGTACGGAGGTCAGTTCGTCAATCCCGGACGGGATCACCCGGATCTCCCCTCTTGTCTTGATATTCTCCATATTCTTCAGTTCAGAACGACATCCCCCGGCTATGGATCAGTGGACGGGGCATATAATGATCCGCAGGCGTAGACCCGGCGTCGAGTTCCGCGACCAGATCCTGCAGATTGTCGATATATCTTTTCGCGTCGGCGCCTAAGGAAGCAGCCACGGCCGCCCTGGCGGACTGCTCAGCCCTCAATCGGGAATTGACCGGCTGAGACTGCTGGATCTGTACTACCCCCTCCGGTATGACTTCTACCGGCAAGCGCTCGATGGCCTTCTGCATGGTCAGCAACGCGACGGCCCTGCAGGCCGATTCCTTAAGCAGCCCCGTTATCTCCGGATCCCCACCGGCAAGCAGCGCAGACAGGTACTTCCTTCCCAATACCGGAGCGATCTGTGATCCCTGTACCTCCCGGATAATGGGCAGCAGCGTCACGAAGAGCCGATGGGAACCTATCGCGTAATATTCGTCGAATTCTTCCTTGCTCCGGATCAGCAGTTCACCGCGCTGCATATATCGCGGCGAATTGATCCAGAAGTCATACTTCTCGAGCTCCATGATCTCGATGAAGGCATCCAAGGCTTCGTAAGCCAACCGACGGATATTGTCTTCATCCTTGAATTCCTGGAGCGCCGTCAGTCCCTTCTCATTCTCCCCGAGCCGGCGCTGACGTCCTGTCCCGTCATGCTGGGCGTCCAAGGTAGGGATGATGCGTAGCCAGGTAAAGCAGGCTACTGCCTGACGCAACCGGTCGAAGGCAGCGACTCTCAGCGGATTTTCCTTGCGGTACCGGTAAAGATCTCCCGAAACGTACAGTTTCGAGAATTCCTCTACCGGCTCCCGGCCGACGATCGCACAGACCTCCCGTAGCCCCAAGGGAAGAATCGGTTCCCATTTCGAGAAATCAACATCCACTGATATCAATCCGATTGCTCTGGATATCTCATTCCCCCCGTTATCGGATATGTTAAATAATCTCATGACTAAGTCTTTTATGCTGTTTCTATGCGTTAGCTTTCACCCTGTTCTCCGGATTGACATCTTTCTCCGCGTCGACTATCGACCGGTAGAGCCCGATCTTGATGTCAGTCCCGGGATGGTTGACGTCGATGAAGGTCTGGAAGGGTTTGCAAAGGGTAATGTCCGGCACTGACGTCTCAGTGGCGTTATAGACCTTCAGGGCGTAAAGCTTCTCGGATCCGGAGCCGAGCTTGGTATCCAGGATCAGATTCGACAGCGACGGATCGAGGCCGAATCCGGAAGTAGCGGCAGCCTCCGACTTCTTGCAGATAGCAACCTGAGCCTCTATATAATCCTTTATCTTATTGTCGATCGTCACTACCTCCCACCCCTCGAATTTATTCGCCTCCGGATTCCAGAAATCCGACGTATGGAAGAATTTGCCGGCGTTCTCTTTGCCGGCGATCGACGCCGCGAAAGCTTCCATGGCTTGATCCTTGGCGTCCTCCAGGAGTTTCTCGCTATAGGGCATGTTGGTCTGCCGGCATATATCCTTGATCCGCTCTTCCATGCGGTCCCAATATGACTGAGGGGATTTGATATGCTTGGATATGGCCGCCGCGTTGCTGTTGTAAGCCGCTAATAGCGGTGCCAAGGTAGCCGCCAATTCGAGCCACGGGAACGCCCCGATGAATCGCGGGACGCTGTAATGGTCATGATTGTAACTATAGATGTTATAATAGGCCAGTGAGACAGGATATTTCAGCGGATCCGAAGGATCGAAAAGCGGATAGATATGCGTCGTCTCCGGAGTAGCTAAGGGGAAGTCAGCCACCATCGCATGGGTCGGGACCTTGTTTTCTCCGGGATAGACAAACCGGACTTTTCCGACCGGCACATGCTCGATGCGGGAAATCTTACCGTTTCCCAGACGCGATCCGCGTGTCCGGATAAACTTTACCCAGAACCCCTCGAGATGCACCAGATCTATCAGACACCGATGGATCTGGGTCAGATAATCAGTGCGCTTGAGATCAGCCATTATCTCTTCTTCTACGGTCCATGCCCGATAGAAGACGTTGCGGTCATCTACGGCGTCCCGGTAAAGTCTCGGTCCTTCCCCCCATTGAAGTCCGGCCTTCTTGCCCATGATGCCTTCCCCGGCATAAAAGCCCTCCAATAACTTGCATACTTTCCCCGGAAGGTCGTTGTCAGGTCCGTACGGAATGATCTGAGTTCCGCATACATTCATATACTTATATCCGAACGACGATGCGGAAGATCCCCGTAACATATAACTCGACGGCGTCCAACCGCCTCCGGAGGAAGCGCCGACGGTACTGAAGGTATAGATCTCCCCCTGTCCGTTATCGACAAAACCGATATTTCCGATTCTTCTTACCATTTATCATCTAAGTTTTAATGCAACACGGTCCGACGGCCGTTGAACTCCATGATCAGCGGTTGCCAGCAGTTGCGCGCCCGTCCGGTCTCCGTGTCGGTAAAATACAATTTATAACTCGAATATGCTATCTTCTCGTCAGAAGCTTTCGGCCGGACTCTGGCGGCCCGGACCGTCACCATTTCCCCTCCGGAGAGAGTCTGACGGTTCCATTTCCGGAACTTCATCGAGAAGGTCCCTCCCGCCAGAGAGATCTTCTTCATCTCCTTGATCGCTTCGTAGAGATCTATTGTTTCATTCATTGTCTGATACAATTACAATGCAAATATCGGTCACAATCCCCTCCAGTCGAAGGACAACCCCGGGAGCTACCATTGATCGGGCGAAGGGCATAAAGAAAAGCGCCCGTTTCCCAACGGACGCTCCCTTCTGTTGCTTAACCCTAAACTAATTCCTATTAAATTTAGAGAACCAAACTGATTTATATGCCATACATTATACAACGGTATCCTCCGGACAGGATTCCGGCGAATCCTGATCCTCGGAGATCTCTTCGCTTTCGACATCGACTACTTCTCCCAGGTCGATTCCGGAGAAGACCGCTTCCACCCGGGCGCCGATGTCTTCGAACGCTTCTTCCTCATATTCTTCTCCTTCTTCGGGATTCCGGACGGCCGCCGGCCCGGCGATATATCCGAGATCGCTCCTCAGAGCGTCGATAGCCCTGAGTGTAGATATGGCCTCACGGTCCGACATCCCGATTTCATCCCCCCAATGGAGGACGAATTTGGCCAGACGGGCCAAAGTAGAGTCGTAAAGGCTGAAGGTTCCTGCGGTATGTTGTAAGCTCTGAATGGCCATTACGCCGTTGGCTGAAAGATTTATACTATTATTATTATTCATTGCCGTATTCATTTTTTTCGTTAGATTTAATTAGCTACTACAAAGATAGCAAAATTCCCCTTAATATGGAAATGATTACCTTATAAAAGCAATTATTTCATTACTCTTTACCTTCTTTTTCGTCATCCTTATTCAGTTCACTGAGATAGGCCTCCTTGATCCTCCAGTGAAGGCTGTGGGCATCGCACTCGGCCTTCACCGGGACGACAGTAATCGCGGCTATGTAATCACTCTCAAAGGATTTCGCCCGGCCGGCCGGGCGAATCGCGATATAATATCTGGAATGCCTTGAGACCGTCCATTCGGCCGTCTTAGGAAATCGGCAATTCAGTTTATAGACGACGTGGTTGATTGACTCCGTAAGCTGATTCAGGGAGTTGATATCCTCCAGAAGGACTGATTCGAGGCCGTTGACTATCTTCTCCAGAATCTGACCCTTCTGAGTCTTGGTATATTTCCGGTAGGTAGTGACGTTCCTGATGAAGAATTTCATTGCTCACCTCCTTTCCCGGCGTGATTGCCGTCGATCGGTTGCGTCGTGTAAGGATAGATGGCGGCGATGAAGACGGCGCCGCATAGGAAGGCCGGTGCGGCGGCTGCCGAGAAGACGCTGAGCAGCGTGGTCAGTGCGGCGAAGAAGAGCAGCGCGGGGCGCTGACGGTTGATAGACTTGCGGAAGGATTCCGCGCAGATCCGGATCTTTTTCTCCGGAAGAATTGAAATGGTCTTTTCCATTTTTCTGAGATGATTTTAGCTTATAGACAGAGAAACGGCTGTCATATCCCGTTCGCTAAAACCATCTCAGAATCTTCCTTGCGGCAGAATTTGAAATTGGATATGACAGCCGAAATTATTTCAACTGCGGGTCATCAACAAAGATTTTGCCCCGGGGAGTCCGGACTTTCGGGCATAAAAAAAGCCCGTAAATGATTGCGGACGTTAACGGAGTCCTGCCGTCGGAATAACATCCGAGATGATTTTAGCACTGCAAAAGTAGTAAAAACTTTTGAAACTGCAAAAAAACCGCGCCAAAAAAATTTGGCGCGGCGTCTCTTTTAGTTTAGTGTCTAATTAAACAGAGAGCGAGACTAATTCTTTCCCAAGTCGATTCAATGCGGTAACTATCTTTTCAGCTTGACGTACACGCGGTTTGGATCGTCCGGCAGCATAATGACCTAATTGTTTTTGGTTCACTCCTGTAATGTGCTCAAGAGCAGAAAAAGAAAATATGCTCTGATAATGAACCAATAAGCTTTGAACATCAAATTTGTAAGTGAACTGTAAATTATCGCTCAAGAGTATGTCCGGAATCGGATCTCCATCCGCCTTACAGCAATCGACATAAAACTCGATGCTTTCACGAATATATTCTTCGAAGCCTTCAAAATCGCCTGTATAGGCAACCACCCAGCCAGGCATGATATCACATGAAGCCGAATAGCCGCCTTCAGTTCTGGATACATTGATAGTGAGTTTCATATATTGCTCCATATATAATTCTTAAAAGAGTGTGAAGACCCGGTCTTCACACTTTAATCTAATTATTGGGAATAATTAGAAACATGAAAGAGAGAGGCGTGGGAGGGGAATTTCCCCTCCCTGTCAGAATTTCAGTCCTGACTGCCTTTCAACGCTTTTAAGCTCTGATCCGTAAATATCTGAAGATGGTTTCCCATTAAGGGTTACCTTCCCCGGCTTAAACGGATGCTTGAGTTGTCTGTGGCTTCCTCGGATGGCCACTATAGTCCATCCATCGGCAAGCAGCGCTTTGAGCACTTCGCTCGTCTTCAAAACTTTCATGTCATTGTTCTCGTTAATTAGACAATGCAAAAGTAGTAAATTTACTACGATTTACCAAATTTTTCAACAACTTTTTTCGGAAAATTTAGTGAAATAAATTAAATCTACAGAAAAACGCGATTTCTGACCTGAAATTTTGGTCTGAAATCGCGTTTTCCGTGAAATTTAGATATTTATCTCCTATCAATCAACCTCCGGAGGCGTTAATCTTCATCGAGTCGTCGGCAGATCTCTTTCTCCTCCGGACTTAACGGCCAGTAAATACGCTCAACGGCGGCGGCGCGTTCGGCGGCGGCGCGTTCGGCGGCGGCGCGTTCGGCGGCGGCACGTTCGGCGGCGGCACGTTCGGAAAGCAACCAACCGCCTCCGAAGATAGCTTTCCCTACCGAGCGTTGAGATTGCAGCGACGTGACCTTCTGACACTGTGAGGCCGGGATGCAGAGATCTACGCCCCGCTGAGCGATTTTCCGAAGAATAGCAGGCGACGCTACGCAATCGGGATATTCATAAGCCGGAAGTGGATTGGCCGATGGCCGTTTGTTGGCAGCTTTGAGTCGTCGGTCCAGATCGCCCGACACCCATATCTCGATACCTGAGCAGTCGAAATTGGTGATGAACGACGTCGAAACTTTTACTCCGTTCTCATATTCCAGCGACGTCCTTGTGATGATATACGTAGCCGGCAATTCCTTCGCACTATTGACCATAGTCAGTGCCGGAGCGAATAGGAAATAACGGATTCCTCTGGAATGATAGAATCGGCGGATGGCCGCGAGCTTTGAGAAGGGAGGGTTGTCGATCACGACACATCCTTCGGGATAATCTGCGGTCTCGTAGTCGCCACCCGGCCAGAACGGCCGAATTATCTCCACCCCATCGAGCGGCATTATATTCTCCGAGATCCAGTCGATCAAAGTCTCATATACCCGGGGCGGAGTGAAGCAGTCATCGGTGGTCTTTTTCGGTTTGAATTTTTCAACGAAACCATCGTAATCCTCAAATTTTTCTTTGCGTGATTCTCCTTTTTTAATCATAGTGCAGATTTTTTCTCACAAAGAAACGGAATCTCCGGCCTATTGAAAAAGACACCTTTGCGGAGTGAGATCCCGATTAGAAAATTTATCGTAATTTGCGATTTTTTGCGAAAAAATATGTTAAAAAATTTGGTAGTTAATGAAATTATTAGTATCTTTGTAATGTGAAAATAAGAAAGGAGGTGTAACATGAAATGACCGAAAAAGAAAGATTGATTAGAATCGTCCTAAGAAAATTGGCACTTCTCGAAAACGAATCTAATCAATCGATTATCAGACAAATCGAAGGTCTCTTAAACGAATTGAGAGATTAGAATTAAAAATCTTAACAATCAACTTAAAAGCCCTCGGAGAAGTCCGAGGGCAAATTTACAAATATTTTTTGACATGTACTTAGGAAAAAGAGAAATTTTTGATCCGGAAAAATACGAAGAGCGTAGAAAGGATTGTCTTTCCGATAAATCCGGAGCTGTAGAAGTCGCCTTCTCCGAACTTGAGGGATTGATCAATAAAACGCAGTTGGCCAATCAGTATTTCGGCAAGTCGCAGGGCTGGCTATCCCAGAAACTCAACGGATGCACCCTGCATAACCGCAAGCAGGAATTCAACGAGAAGGAGTATCATCAGCTGGCTGAAGCGTTCCGCCATATCGCCCGGCGCCTCGAAGCTCACGCCGACGAAATCGACGCCGCCCCGATCGAAGCAGCCCCCGAAAAGAAGTCGGATCCTTCAAAAAATAATGTCTGATCCAAGTCAGACATCAATTTTCAACGATTTGCGGTACTGGGGCTATATTATGCAAATTTACTCTTATCTTCTATCATTGGTAAAAAACCGCGCCAAATTTTTTTGGCGCGGCGTCTCTTTTAGTTTAGTGTCTAATTAAACAGAGAGCGAGACTAATTCTTTCCCAAGTCGATTCAATGCGGTAACTATCTTTTCAGCTTGACGTACACGCGGTTTGGATCGTCCGGCAGCATAATGACCTAATTGTTTTTGGTTCACTCCTGTAATGTGCTCAAGAGCAGAAAAAGAAAATATGCTCTGATAATGAACCAATAAGCTTTGAACATCAAATTTGTAAGTGAACTGTAAATTATCGCTCAAGAGTATGTCCGGAATCGGATCTCCATCCGCCTTACAGCAATCGACATAAAACTCGATGCTTTCACGAATATATTCTTCGAAGCCTTCAAAATCGCCTGTATAGGCAACCACCCAGCCAGGCATGATATCACATGAAGCCGAATAGCCGCCTTCAGTTCTGGATACATTGATAGTGAGTTTCATATATTGCTCCATATATAATTCTTAAAAGAGTGTGAAGACCCGGTCTTCACACTTTAATCTAATTATTGGGAATAATTAGAAACATGAAAGAGAGAGGCGTGGGAGGGGAATTTCCCCTCCCTGTCAGAATTTCAGTCCTGACTGCCTTTCAACGCTTTTAAGCTCTGATCCGTAAATATCTGAAGATGGTTTCCCATTAAGGGTTACCTTCCCCGGCTTAAACGGATGCTTGAGTTGTCTGTGGCTTCCTCGGATGGCCACTATAGTCCATCCATCGGCAAGCAGCGCTTTGAGCACTTCGCTCGTCTTCAAAACTTTCATGTCATTGTTCTCGTTAATTAGACAATACAAAAGTAGTAAATTTACTACGATTTACCAAATTTTTCAATATATTTTTTCGGAAAATTTTGGAAAATCAATAAAAATCCACAGAAAAACGCGATTTTTGACCTGAAATTTTGGTCTTAAATCGCGTTTTCCATAGATTTTCAACGGTTTATGCGTCCGGAAAAACGATTTTCAAAATTTTAAATCGCAAATCATACCGTGCCGCTCTGATTTAAAAAGATAATTACCGCCCTTACCGGAGTGAAATGTGAGGACCTCCGGAGGTTGTTACCGTTATCGTTTCCCCAGAATTCCGTCCATGAATTTCTTTGCCATAGCGTCTGCTCCGGAGTTACCGGCAGGCGCGGAAGCCACCGCATCGCGCCAGGTCTTTCGCATCATTAGGTATTTGAAGGCGTCGGAGAAGTTGGTAGATAACCTCGGTAATTTCCGGTCGGGCAAGCGCTCGGATTTCTTTACCTTGGTCACGATCTTCGTATTGCCCCGGTATTTGACCGCCGCCTTGGCCAGCTCTATGCTCGAGATCATCTCCGGACAATTCAACGCATCGACCTTCAACCGGGGCAGCAGCTTATTCTTACCGCCCATATATTCCTGCATGAAGTTATATTCGGCATGTTGCTCGATATTGGCCTGCTTGCGGGACTTGAGGATGACGGTCCATCCGGTCCTCCTCCCTTCGGCATCTTTCTCTATCGCGTCCTTGAACTTACCGGCCAGATCAAGTCCCTGACTCCGCTGGTTATTACCTGCTCTGTCGTAATAGAAGTAGATCGTCTTCTCCTTATGCCCGGCAAAGAAACTCAGGAACTGATCAGCGAGCTCGCGCATCCAATGAGGCGGCAGCTCGTAGAAGTTCTTATGGATCCGGTAATATTTACCGTCTTCCTGGGCGACAACGAGCGACAGCATCTTGCCGAAGTCCATACCGATATCGAGCGGACGGGTCGGATCGAGATACCGAAGTTCGGCGCTGCTGAAGGCCGCTTCTCCGGATATGGTCCCGTCGTAGTATTTATGCTCTTCGCCGAAGAGGATATAGAATCTCGCATCCTTACGCAATCCGGGCTTCATACCTAAGACCGACTTAAGGAACTCGTGATGCTCCAGAGCACCGTTATAAAGACGCTTGGCATAATCGACCGTAAGGATATCGATATTTACGAAACTGGATATATTCATGAAGAAGGTCTGCCCTTTGCGCATCTTGAGCAGACCTTCCTCGTAGTAGCTGAGCTTCTTCTCTATCCTTCCGATCTTCCGGAGGTCGGGCTTGCCCCCCTTCTCTTCCTTGAGCAGCTTGAGCCGGTAACGATTCAACTCTCCGGCCGCCTGGATGATCCTGACTATCCGCTCCGGATCCATCTCGGAGGAGTAGCGGAAATACCAGTCATACTCCCCCTCGGTTATGTCCGGCATATCGGTAGTGATCGTCACGCCTCCATATAGATGACAGCGCCCGTAAGTGATCGCGTCCCCTCGCAGGATCGGCAATACTCTGGCCGCGCGGACATCGGAGGCATACTTGGCTTCGTCAAACATCAGGTGGGCAACCGACTTACCGGCCAACAAGGAAGGATTGTCGAGTGATCCGAGGAACAGGACCGAACCATTCCAGAAGCTGTAGACATGGCGGTAATCGTTGACGATCACCGAGCATCTGCGGCTCCATTCGATAGGAGGGCGGCGCCCTTTGATATAGTGCACGCCCTCGATCAATCCCATGAGCTTCCAGCCGTTTTCGACGGCCGGCATGATATTGTCGACCAGATTGGCGTAGGTATTGGCTACGATCGCCACCGGAGCGCCCGGCATCAGCCTGACGCACCGTTCTGACCGCCGGGCAAGTATGACGGTACTCTTGGCCACGCCACGGCCACCGATGACAACGAGGTTGGTAGTGTCGATCCAATCGCACAGGACCAGAGCTTGGGAACCGAACTTGACCTGCGCACCGAAATTATCCTTATCTTTCATCATCTCCGAATTCCTTTATGTCTTCGATCATGCGTTTTAGATATCGCGCCTGAGAATACCGGCATCTTCCTTAACCCTGATCCTGCTGAGTTCCGGAATATCCGGGAGGCTGTCGATGAAGTTCTCGAGTTCCTTGCGGTCAGCCTTCGGAGCGCCCATAGCCTGAGGATCTGCAGTGTAGACAGTGACGGGCGCGGCATCGAGAAGTTCCTGCGGGATTTCGGGAGCCGCTTCATCGTAGCAGCCTCTCAGTTTGGCGGCCTCGGTAATAAGACTCTTGGCCTCCTTGATCTTTCCGGTAGCGATAGCCATATTGGCCAGTTTGTCGAGACGCTCGGCGTAGAAATTCGACCAGGCCCGGGTCGTCACCCCTTCTTCGGCATAGAAGAAATTGAGCGCGTCGGTATATACCTGGCGCGCCATCCAGTCGGAAAGTCCGTAGGCCTCGGACTTTAGCAGCTTGATAATTCCTGCCTTGGTCACAATGCGGCTGCCTCCGGGCATCAGCATCCTGGCATGGAATCCCCTGACTAACCGCATCAGATCGAAATATTCCCGTTCGGCCGGGGTCAGACTGTCGATATCGCCGGTCTTGAGAATTCTTTCGATCTGATGGGAGTCTATAGCCTCGAAATTGATACGTGAAGGTTTAACAGGATAGCTCATCGTCGTCCATGTTTCTTAGAAGTTGATCATACCGGTATTTATCTCCTAACTCACTGAGAGCTTTTATGGCGTCGATATTGCCCTTCTCGGATTCTTCCCGAAGCTTTATCAATGAGTTTTCAGGGATTTCGGCCGGCAAGGTCTCAAAATCATTTATCATCATTCAGCACTTTAAGAGTTGTCTCGAGAGATTCGATTTCCTGCCGGTAGCGGGCCATTTGCCGTCCGGCCTCCGATCGGTCGCATGGATGACTTCCGGACCGGGACATAAAGCCGGTAAAATAGTTCATGGCCCGCTCGGCTTTGGAAATCGCCTCAGTCACTTTTTTTTTCTTCGCCCTATCTCTTCCTGTAGAGCCGTCTTTCTTGCCGACCAGCGCTGCAGGGCGGCTTCGGCTTTCTCGTTGGACTCCCCGGCGGATTGAGCGGCATTGACCGACTTCTTATGCTTGGAGACATTGGCCGACGCACTGTTGAGTTGCTTCATTAGGTCGATCTCTGAAAGGGCTGACAGATCCTCCGCAGGCTCGGCCGTCTGCAGCCGGGCCATCTTCCCTAAGATCTTGCCATGCTCTTTGTAATAATCGAGCTCTTCGCGGATCTCGCGATTGTTGATATATTCCTTGACTATCATCTCGCACTCGATGGCAGCCTTCTCGGAATCTTGGTCATCCAAGGTCTGCAGACGCGCATGAGCTTCCTTATACCGATAGTAGGAGCTGATCATGTCGGCGACCAGGATCTTCAGTTCGTCCGGACAATCCTTTGAATTCAGAAACGGATAGCGGTCGCGGAAACTGATCATTTTCCGGACCGGCTCCGGCGCTTCCTGATATTTCGACCGGGCTTCGTCGAGTTCCTCGTTAAGTTCGTCGATCTGACGGTCCAGATCCTCGATCTGATCGTTCAGGTCATCGATAGTGTCGTTGAGCTCTTCGATCTCTTGAGTCCGGTCATCAATAGGATCTGAAACCTTGCCCGGAGCTGAAGGGTTCGTAGCCAGGGCCGTCCTGACGGAAGCAGCCCGGCGCGGGAGCCGGGAGTACTCGGCCTCGCTCAGCCCGGCAAGTTTTCGTAACTCTTCAAACAGGATTTCCCTGGTAGTACCCGTCTCCCCCATGGAGAATGTGCGCTTCAGACGCAGGTTCTGACCGAAACGGTTATAGAGGGCGACTCCTTCCATGTAGTCGCGCGGCCCGCTGAGATAATTTATGATCTGTTGGCGTTCAGTATTATTCATTTTATAAGATTTTATGTGTATGTCACAAAGTTAAATTCCGGTAATTACCGGCTGAAGGACATAGAAAGAAGGCCCGGAGGGAATCACTCTCTCCGGACCTCAGGCTAATTTATCATGAAAGATTTATGCGCTTCTTATGCTTATGCAGCCAGATATCGGCTCTGCTCGATCCAGATCACACCGTTGTCGCCGGCATTGAAGGCGCGAAGTGTAATCTGGGATCCTTCGGAGGCAGTGAAGGATTTTCCTCCCTTGAGAAGAATCTTTCCTACCGTCGGGGCAATGGTAGGAGCGGTCCCGGCCACACCGAGAAGAGTGATGACAGCGTCGTGGACTCCACCGGAAATCTCGGAGATCTGGGCCGCACCGGCTGAAAGCTGATACTGACCTTCGGAAACGAACATCACCTCCGTGGCCGAAGCTTCGACTGTAGAGACGGGTTCTTCCAGAGTCACGGTACCATTATAGATAAAGATATCGTCGCCCTTGGAGATCTGGGCCAAAGTCATCTCGTTGGTATTGCCGTCGTTGTTACCGGTATATGACGGAGTGAGCTTGCAGGGATTGCAGATAGTACCGATAAGATCGGCCGGCTTGCCGGAACAATAGCGGATCACTACGATGAAGCGGCGATTGATATTGTTGACCTTGAACTCGCGTACGGCCTGTTCGTTGCCGGGATGGGAGAATTTGATTGAAGGAGTGAAACCGATCTGGTCGGTATCCCCTTCGGCGGCGCTGGTCACTTCGATAGTGCCGGGAGTCATATAGATGCAATAGCCGTAGCGGCCGGGTTTCATGACGATGTCGTCAACGATGACTACTCCTTTTTCGTCGGCCGAAGGCATGAAGGCGATATCGTTGATATCGATAAGTATGAGTTCGTCGCGGGGCTGGATCCCGGTGCCGGGATTCCCTTTTGCGCGCGGAACTGAAATTTTAATATAATCCATAAAATATAAGAGTTACCTTGGTTAAGAATTTTTTCAACGGAGGGTGGGACCGGTAGTCAAGACCCTCCGTCGATTATGAAAGTTTAGCCTCTGGCTACTTCGTAGAATTTGCCGTCGGATCCAAGAGTGAGCTGGATGAAGCTGCCTCCATTAAGGGTCATCGCTTTGGTCAGGGCAAACTTCCCGCTGTTGGCGATAGTAGAAGCATTGGCTTCGCCGTTACCATGGATCGTATAGACGATTCCCTCTTCGGCATCCGTCAGATCGGTGATGGCAGTAGCCTTGGTATTTTCGCCGGTAACGAAGACGCGGCCTCCCTTCAGACTGGGAGTAGTCTCGTCAGCATTGAACTGAAAAGATCCGGCGGACGCGGCCACTCGAGAAACCTCGATGAATTTGCCATCCTCGCGCTTGATCAGATTGATCACATCCCCTTTCTTGGGCGTCCATGCGGACGAAAGGAGGGAGAATTTCTCCGTTTTTTCGATCTTGACGCCGTACTCCCCGTCGACACCGCATTTCAAAGATATCAGCTGGCCGACCTTGGCATCAGCAATATCCGTAATGGTGAATTCCTCGGAATTGGCTACCGTCACCACGCAGGAGTGAAGAAGAACCGAAGGATTGGCGTCGCGGTCGGACTCCAGGAAGTATGTATCCGGCCGGTCATAGTCATTACACCAGATCAGCTGTCGGCTGCCATCCATCTCCAGAGGATCGGTATATTTATAACCGACAACTTCGGCCTGAGTGCTCTCTTTCCAGTTTGACCAGACCTTGATCTTCCAGTCTTCCTGCTCGAGAGTGAATTTGAACATCTCGCCGGGAACTTGATCGAAGGTCTTGATGTTATCCTCGATAGTCCAGAAGATTCGGTGATGATTGTCGGCGTTCGGAAGGGCGATGATCTTGACAGCCGGGAATTCCTTGACATAGTTGATTCCTGCCTCGTAATCCTTATTCTTGCCGTAGTGAGCTTCGTTGTATCGGTGATAGATCGGAAGCATCCAGGAAGGGATATAGAGACAGATCTTGCCGGTATCGCGGAATACGGAGGGGATCATGCTCGTGCCTTGGTAGAAGACTTCGCCGATATTGCCCTCCGTGATCTTCGGAAGATTAAAAGGCTTGATCTGATAGACGGTCTTACCGAGGGTTCCTCCGTTGGGAGTAAAGTCGATATGGCCGTCGACGCGCTTACGGATATATTCGTAGACACCGTCGGCCGCCTCCATCGCGCGTCCGGGCTTATTGGGATCGGGTTCCTTGCGGACACCGTTGATATAACGCTGCTCGCGCTCGTTGTGAAGTTTCTTGGCCGTCTCTACCAACAGGTACTCGATGAAGGAAAGCTTCACGGGATTCGAGCCCTCACGGTTAAGATATCCGATCCAGGATTTCTCGAGGTCCTTCAGACTGGCGAAAGTATGGGCGAACATAACTCCGTACATGCGCAGCGTCTCATGCTGGAATTCGTAGGAACCTTTGGTCACTTTGCTGAATTCGCTATGAGCGGAATTATCGGCCTGGGAGAATTCTCCGAGCCAGAGATTGACCAGGGTCTCGAGATCCTGATGGCCGGATTCCGTCTTGAAGATCTTGGTGATCGTAGGCAGTTCCACGAGGAATGACTGGATGCGATCTTTCCAGGGAGTGCGGTAGAAGGCTCCGAGGTCTTCCTGGAGCATCTTGTAATCGACGGAGTTCGGGATGGCGACCGCAAGCATCTTTCCTTCGTTGGCCAGAAGAGCGGCCTTCGCGCGAAGGTTATAGGGACGGGAAAGCGAGAAGAATTCTCCCGGCAGACCTCCGAGCTGTTGAGTGTCGTCAATATTGAACGTACTCTTGGGCGCTGCCGAAGATCCTGCTCCTTGACCGGGATCTGTCTCCGGAAGAGCCGAAAGAGTCCGGATCTTTTCGTTGAGAGCGGAGATCTCCGCTTCTTTGGAAAGGATCGCAGCCTGATGGGCTTCCTTATCCTTGGCCACGCTGGCCTTGAGCGCGTCGAGTTCCGCAGTCACTTCCTGATGACGGGTCGTCACTTGACCTAAGGCAGCGGCCACGACAGCCGCACGGCTGTCCTCGGAAGCAGACTCCCGGTCTGCCGGCTCCGGATTGCGGATATAGGCCTTGAAGTCCTCCAGGAAACGGTCGGAAAAACCGTACTCCTTCAGTTTGACACATTCATCTTCGGTAAGATCCTCTTTGCCTTCAACCTTATTGAAGGCCTTGAGACCCAAAATACCGAGAATCGCGGGAATGAAATTAGCAAAATTCATTTTGGGAAATTTTAATGATTATTATCTGTTAATTGTAATATTCGTTGGCGCGGCGGCTCGTAGCCTGAGCAAGCACCCATTTGACAGCATCGGCCAATCCTCCGAACTGATCGATATAACCGGCCTGGACCGCTTCATCCCCGTTGAAGAGCTCACCGCGGAAAAGAGGCAGCTCAGGATCGTATTCGATACCGAGATTTCTGGCCACAGTCTCCGAAAATACCTTGTGGATCCTTTCGGCACGTTGCTTGATCAGCGATTCGTCGCCGTTTTCTTCGAGAATTCGGGTCTCTTTATTCTTAAGATCAGCAGTATCCGGATAGATTTCCCGGTAATCAATACCGTTCATCCGGAAGTATTCCTTGAATGAGTAGTGAGTGACAACGATTCCTACGCTCCCGACCTCGCAGAGAGGAGACGCGATGAAGGTGCGGTCGCTGGCGGTCCCTAACCAGAAATGAGCAGATGCCATGATGCCGGTGACGACCGTCGCGGTAGGCTTGGAGCAGTTCTCGACCGCGGAGGCGGCCATATCGAGTGGGAAACCATTCCTCCGGGACCGTCGATCACAAATACGATTCCGCAAATATTGGGATTGAGTTCGGCCGCCTCTATCTGCCGGATGACCCATTCGGACTCCCAGGAGTAGAGCACTCCGGTCAACGTGATGACCGCAATAGAATCTACCGGCAGGGTGATATCGTCAAGTTCATACCATTTGGCCATATATGGAGCGGCAGTAGCCGCTACCTTGCACTTCTCCTTCGAGAGCAGCGAGGAAGCGGCCTGAAGATTGCCGTTGATGATACACGGCATCAACAGCGACACGGCGTTATCTAAATCCTGTCGCTGAATAGTCCAGTTATCTGAAAAAAATCTTTGAAGCCTGTTCATAAAGTTATTTTTCCACAAAATAACATCTTCATGCAGGCTTATTGAAGGACTCCCCCACGGGGCTAACAGGCCAACCGTTTCAATTAATCACTGCAAATCCATCCGGTTCGGTATCCTCGCAACTGAAAGTAACGCTTAATACTCCTCCCTCGATCCAATAATCCAGTCTGACCGGCCAGTCGGGTGATCCCATCACCCTGTCGCAACCTTGCTCATCCCGATACAAAGCTATAAATCTCGTATTTTTGAACTTCTCAAGCTCCATCATGGTCTCCGGAGTGACCTCCGCACGCTCATACTTAGCAGTTTTCTTGACTAACCCATCTTCGGAAGAGGAGGAAATCTGAAGGGTCCCCGGTATTATTCTCCCCTCCGAGGCATCCCTGAATAATTTTATGTAGGCTGTAAAATTGATTTTCGCGAAGGATATTATTCCGTCGATTGGAATCAACCTCAATCCGCGGCTAACTGAAAAAGGATTTCGTCTCATTTCTTTTAGATAATTAATTAATAATCAAACACTCTGCAAAATTCCGACAAAATTCGGACAAAAATACCGCTAAAAGCGGACAATTTGATTCATCATGTAGGGTAATTATTACCTTATAAATTCCGATGTTTTTTAGTATAACCCCGCTTTTTCTTACGGCGAAGCTTATCCCGCCATCTCTGGTAGTTCTTGAGCAGCGCATCCTCGGATATTGATTCGATGCCATATTTTCTCATGAACATAAAGACGGAGTCCTTAAACATAATCCCCCGGAGATGCTTATTCTCATCCATTACTTCATGAAGCTCGGCCCACATCATCAGACGCATCTTGTCGGATAAGATCTTCTGAGCCCTATCTGACAGGAAATTGTAATATTCCGGATCCTTCCCCTCACGCCTGGAAGGAAGCATGAATTGAAGATTGCCGACATCTATAGGTCTCGAGGCCGGCCGCTTCTGCAGAAGATCATAAATAAGGATATAGATATCCAATCCGGCCGGGAAACGGACACACCCGGCCGAGAAATCGAAATATTTGCCATTGATATATTCTGCCACATAAGGCTCAACCTGAATCTTTACCGTAACCATTTCTGAAGCTTGAATTATATCACAAAATTAGTAAAATATTTCCTTATTGTGAAGTAACAGTGGCTTTATTGTCAGACAAAATTTCCATGGGGTAGTGTTTTTACACGAAATTTTTGATATTTTGTGTCACACATTTAAATTATTAGCATTAAGGAATTTACCCATTTTTAACTTTGTTATTGATATTTGTTACAGCTCCGAAATTTGTAACAAACCGAAGAGAGGGCCCGGACCGTAACAAACCATTTTTCACTTTGTTACTGCATTGTTACAACTTTGTTACCACCCTTCCCCTATTTTTATTTCTTTAATTTTCAATTTGTTACTCTTTTTGCAAACATTCTGATACAAAGTAACAAAAATTTAGTGTAAAATTAGGGATAGGTATGGAAAGGGCTAAAGGATGTCGGCGGCCGCCGGCCGAAAAAAAGCGCGCCGGACCAGCCCGTTTCATCAAGTTGGCACGGCAAGAGATGGGAAAAAATACCATCGCCTAACGTAATGACCGTCTCAATTAGAATATAAAAAACCGGTCGACTCAAAAGGTCGACCGGCTAAGCGTCAGGTTATGAAATACACTGAAATTAGGGAAATCAAAACAGTGCCACCCGACTGAGATCTTTTGCTAAAGCATGAAGGCCATTCTGGATTTTTTCCTTGGTCTTGGGCGAAGGATGACGATAACCTGTCGCATACTGGGATAACTGCGCTGCTGATATACCGGTAAATTTCGCCAGACCTTTGAAGCTTAGAAGGCCGCCATAGTAGGCTAAAAAGGATGCTACATCATACAGATAAGTAAACTCGGCTTCTACGAAGGTTTGCCCGTCTTGCGCGTAGCTAAGTTTCATAGCTTCATACATCCGATTCCATTCTTCAATAGCTTCTTTGACCGTTGATCCTTCACCGATCAGTCCATAATTAATCGGCGAATCGGGATCCGCGAAAATAGAGTAAGACCCATCATTTTCTCGAACTATAAATGCTTTCACTTTTTCCATAGCCTTAATATTGTTTTTAGATTGGACAGGGCTGTGCCCTGTCCAATTGATTTTTCTTAAATTTTTACTCCGGAAGCATTAATTATATTCTTCAGAGTTCCTCTTTTCACTTCCTCTGAGCCGTGATGACTCGTTGCGAACTTTCTTCCGGTAAGCGGGCTAAACCATTCTGGATGGCCGCATAGTTATTGACCCGTTGGATAACATCCGGCCTTTCGTAGTTTTCGATGCAGTTCATTGTATTTCATTATCACTGATTTTGATTTCCACTACAAAGATAATGCTATTTTTTAAAATAGCAAAATATTTTTGACAAAATTTTAAGGTGTACTTTTAAAAAGGGAATTTTCAACTCTGAGAAACCGGATTCTGATAGGTTAAAAAGGGATCATCATCTCCGAGTCCCGCAAACGGATCTTTCGGAGTTGCGTTCTCGGAAGTGGTAGACGGTTTGACATAGTCGGGGTTCTTCAGACGTTCGGCTTCTTGCTTGGTCCGGAGATAGATCATTTCTTTCTGGATCTTCTTACCGTCAGCGTCCTCGATACGACGCAGTATCCTGCCACCTGAGGTATGGAGTTCTTCGGGATTAAGGCAGTCGATATAGTCGCATGTATAGCAGAAACCCCTCAGAGACTTGGAGAATTTCTGCATCGTTATCTTGTTGACACCGGAGAATCTCTTATAATCCTCGTAGGCCTTCTCCCGGATGATCTCGACGTTAAGATGATCCCCATTGCCATCTTCATCGATAGCAAAGTATCCTTCGGCCCATTCCCGGAAATTATCTGACATATCCCGCAGATGTTTACGGAAAATGATATTGTTCATCTTGGGTTCAATCTTGACCGGCAGCTCAGCGACCGATAGATAGAATCTGACACATTGGAGGACGAAGTTGATATCCGCTTCCCACTCCTGCTCCGAATATCTGACCCCGAAGAGTTCCTTATCAAAGTCGGTAAATATAGAGCGCGTCTCAAGGTAATCGTTTTCTTCAGTTTGCTGATGGTAATAGTCGGAGAACACCACGAAAAGCATTCTGCCAACACTGGACCCGTCAAATTCCTTGGGAACATAGTTAGTGGTAAACGCAAATTTCGGAGCTTCCTCAAAATTCAATGTATAAGCCGAGACGTTCTTGGTATTGATTACGATATCACTGGTAATGTTATCGTAAAATTGTTTGAACGGCAGGTGTTCGTCGCAGTCATCAACGACGACTATCCCGACATGCTTGCTGATCTGCTCAAAGGCGAATTGACTTTCGAGAAGCTTGGGATTGCGCCCGGAGAGTTTCTTCCATCTTGTGAATTTAGAGAGCGCCCGGAACATGAATGACTTTCCTGAACGGCCGTTGCACTGATCATTTTCCCCGATTACGTTGTCCATCACGAACGGTGCCCATGCCCGGGCGGCCGATTTATATCTGTGCATCATGAATCCGATGGTGAAGATCTTATTGATCAGACATTGCTTCTGTTCGCGGATCTCCGCTTCAGTCAGACCGGGACCGGAAATATTGAATTTATTCTCCTGCCTGTAGCGGTCTGCCTCTTCAGGCTCCAGATTCTCTAAATTCTGTTCAAGTTCCTTCCGCCAGTAGATACGCGATGAATTGATGAGATATTTAAAATATTTGGATCCGTTATCTTTTATCCGGATATCGAAATCCTCACTCTCGTAGCAGCCCTCGGGATGCGTTATCTCAAACATGTCAGGCAGGAGATTGACATTGTGCTGGATCACATCATCTTCCCAGGCGTAATGACTGAGCGCCGATCCTCGATTGTCATGCTTGATTACTTCTTTTCCCGTAACTTCCAACGCGAATTTCGGGAAATAAAAGAATTGGCTTTTCTCAGTGTGGTTGGTGAAGTCAGGATCGATTTCAGGAAGGGACTCCAAGGAAGCACCTGACAATGCGGGAGTCGTCAGTATTAGATTACGAAGTTCGCGCGGCCGCGCCGTGTCGAGCGCCCAGCATCTTACAAAATCCCTTATCTGCTTAGGAGAAACCGTTTTGACTATATGACCGTTCACTCTTACGAATTGAGTCGCCGGAGCATGATCATCCTTAAGAGTATAGAATCCGTTAAGCGTTAGGAATTCGCAAAGACATGAAACATCAATACTGTATTTTATCTCGTCGGTTTTCTTATTTTTAACCGTCTTCCAGAATTTTACTTGAATATATTCTTCATTTAATCCAAGATATTCACTCTTTACCAAGGATTTATGATTGACTTTATCCAATTCTATTCCTAACGGAGTAGAATAGATAGGAGAATTTAGCAAATTAGCCTTATTTTTGTTAGATTTCATAAATTATTTGGATATCTGGTAAAAATTTTCTAAATTTGTGATGCAAATATAGTAATTATTTCTTATTTGTAAGGTAAAATATTCATGTTAAATTGTGTTAAAAAATTATGATATATGGCTAATTTAACGATTATCAGAGATTTATGCGAGCATAACAAGATTACAATACGTGAATTGGCTTCACGAATCGGTCGGGATGAAACCACTATTCAGAGTGCCATTCGCCGCGGCTCTACTCAGACGGCGACATTGGAGGCTATTGCTAAGGAATTAGGAGTCTCGGCGGGAGTATTTTTCGATGGTTTTCAACCCCTTCCCCACTCCGACTTACGGAGGGAAAATGACTACCTGAAAGAACTGCTGAAAGAGAAGGAGCGACTGATCGAAGTTCTGCTGAAAGATAGAAAATAATTCCATACAGTATGGAAGTCGGCACCATGTCGGCACATTCCGGAATTAAACTACTGGCCGGTAAAAACAGATTGACTTTGGTTGTAACCTCAGTCAAAGGCTTTCGACATCTGTCGGGAGCCTTTTATTTGTTTGCATTTATGGGATTTTATTAGTAACTTTGCGCATATTATTTTCTCGGGAAAACATCCTGAATCTGACTTGAATAAGAAAGTGAGAAAAAATTGATGAATATATAAAAGGAAGTTATTTTTGAGTTGATTTGAACGCAGTTGGAGGGAATATCGCAACCATGCGACACACCGATACGCTCTAAGAAGCCAAAAGACAGACCTATTATTGTTCAAGATTTCAATCTCACATGTCGATTAATCCATCGAACTTACTTTAAATAATACTTAATAATTCTTACATCATGAATTTACTCAAATATTCGCTCCCGGCTGCATTGATCTGTCTGGCCAGCGGCTCGATGCAGGCAGCCAATTACGCCTGGCCGGAACGATTCGAGGGAGTAATGCTCCAAGGATTTTATTGGGATTCCTATCAGGGCACCAATAATACTAAATGGACTACACTCACCTCCATGAGCGATGAGCTTTCGCAAAACTTCAAGGTAATCTGGGTCCCTAATTCCGCTAAGGCGGCCAGCAATCCGGGTATGGGTTATGACCCGGTCTATTGGTTTACCAACCATAATTCTTCATTCGGAACAGAAGCGCAGCTGCGCACGATGATCTCTACCTTCAAGGCAAAAGGCACGGACATCATTGAGGACGTAGTCATCAACCACCGCAGCGGCGTCAGCAACTGGACTAATTTCCCGGCAGAAACCTGGAATGGCGTAACCTATAAACTCGGTCCGGAACATATCTGCCGAAACGATGAGGTAGCATGGGCTTCCGGACAGGCAACTCCAACGGGAGATTATGACACAGGAGATAATTTTGACGGTTCGCGCGACCTTGATCACAAGAGCGTGGAAGTGCAGAATAACTGTAAGAACTATTGTAAGTTCCTCCTCGAAGACCTGGGGTATGCCGGTTTCCGTTACGACATGGTCAAGGGCTATGCCGGCTGGGCAAACAAGATCTATAATGAATACTCAAAACCCAAATATTCCGTAGGTGAGTATTGGGACGGTCAGTATGATGCCGTGGCCGCATGGATCGAATCAACCGGCAAACAGAGCGCCGCTTTCGACTTCCCATGCAAGTATGCGATTAACGAAGCTTTCCATTCGGGAGACTTAAGAAAACTCGTCTGGAAAGAAAACGGCACTACCGATCAGCCGGCCGGTCTGATCCATCACTGGTATCAGCAATATGCCGTCACTTTCATCGACAACCATGACACTTACCGCGATGGCTCCAAATTCAATGGTAATGTCGTTGCTGCCAACGCATTCATACTCTGTTCGCCAGGAACTCCGTGTGTATTCTGGCAACATTACGTTCAAAACAAGAAGGCCATTCAGGAGTTGATCGCCGTCCGCAATTCATGTGGCATCCATAACCAGAGCCCTGTTAAAGTCCTGAAATCGGAATATAACTGCTATATGGCTGAAGTAACCGGCTCGAAGGGCACACTCGTGGTAAAGATCGGTTCTGACATGTCAAGCCCCGCCGGTTATTCCAGCAGCGATATCAAGGCTGTAGGTAATGACTATTGCGTCTGGACAAAGACCAACGTCTCCCGCCCCGATAACCCGGTTAATCCTGCCAACTACCCCGCAAATCTTTATCTTCTCGGCAACCTCGAAGGTTACAACTGGGCCTCCGCGCATGGTATTCCCCAGACTTCCAAAGAGGGCGGCGTCTATACTTGGGACAATGTGACTTTCGCCGATTCTTCCGATGGCAACTCTTACTTCAGTTTCCTCACTCAGCTTGACTCAAAGGATGGAGCTTGGACTCTTGCTAATCAGGGAGACCGCTACGGAGCAACTGCAAACGATAAGGAAATCTTAGTCAATAAAACTGAACAGATTCAGAAATTTGCAGGAAACGCTGATGCCGCAAGTTGCAAAGCATGGAAAGTACTTCCGGGCAAATACTCCGTAACCGCTGACCTTTCCAAAATGCAGATTCTGCTCAAAGCCTCCACTATGGCAGTGGAATCCATTGAGAACGAAAATTTGACTCCGGTATATTATAACCTTCAGGGACAAAAAGTGGAAAACCCAGAAAAGGGAATCTATATAGTTGTGCGCGGCAACCGTTCCTTCAAAGAAGTAGTACATTAAGCCTGGCTCACCATACATCGTTAAACCTTTACCACTATATAAAAATGCGCTGTCGAAAAACTCTGACAGCGCATTTTTTGTAGGAAGCATCTATCGAACAATAGGGCGGGGAAAATTGTAATACCCATATATTCCACTTTCTCCCAAATGACGGAAAACTGTCAGATTATCCACTTTAAACTGCAACTACTATGAATTTATGTAATCTTCTGCTATTGATTTCGCATGACTTGTCGGCCGGTGAAAAAGCTATTCCTCCTGTAAAATTGTCGGCTACGACCGAACAGGGTTATTGGACAATAGCCAAAGTAATCATGGACATAGACCATTGGATCCTCAGTCTTTTCGGATTGGAGAACCATTCTTCCCTATTCACGGCCGTCTACGCCATTCTTGTATTTCTGATAGCCGTAGCTGTTGGGCAGGTTGTAAAATGGATTATTTTAAGTATCGTAGATCATCTGTCGAAGGTAGTAAAATATGATATCTATGAGCGTCTGCGCCAGAATAACTTCTTTACTAAAGCCTGCAGGATCGTTCCCCCGATAGTCTTTCTGATATTCCTGCAGTTTACAATGGTCGGGAAGGCAACCCTCTCCTCCTGGCTGTCACGTCTGACGTGGATTTATATCATATATGTAATTGCCGTTGCCCTCAATACTATAGTGATGGTAATCTGGACCCACGTAGACGCACGCGAAAACAAGAAGAAACTCCCCCTCCGAGGACTTGTACAGCTTATCAAGGGCATAATATGGATCTTGTCAGTCATTATCGTTGTTGCCATCCTCGTCAACAAGTCACCCGGCAGTCTTCTTGCCGGATTAGGAGCTTTTGCTGCAGTCCTGATGTTAGTCTTCAAAGACAGTATTCTTGGGGTGGTAGCCGGCGTGCAGTTATCGGAAAATGACTCGCTTCATGTAGGGGACTGGATCAAGGTCCCCGGTACTGACGCTAACGGCAACGTTATCGAGGTAACGCTCACCTCGGTGAAGGTTCAGAACTTCGATAAAACCGTTACAACCCTCCCTCCATATAGCCTGGTATCCGGTTCATTCACCAATTATCGGCCTATGCAGATATCCCAGACACGGCGTATCTGTCGCAACTACATGATAGATGCAGACTCCATCATTCCGGCGGATGACGATATGCTGGCCGCATACGCCAAGATTCCGTTGCTGACTGATTGGATCAACAAGAAAATTGAACAGAGGAAGGCCGGTAAGATTGAAAATGTCTTCAATAGCGAGGGTCTCGTAGACGGTTCTATAGAGACCAACCTCGGTGTCTTCCGTGCATATCTCAAGCTCTTCCTTGACGCCAACGCTCATGTCAGCCATGTTCCTTCCGACGACTGCTTTATTTCAACGTTGGCTCAGACTTCGATGGGCATACCGTTGCAGATTTACTGCTTTACTACTACTTCCAAATGGTTGCCATACGAAGCCATCCAATCTTCAATCTTTGAGCACGTCGCCATAATGATGAGCCATTTCCATCTCTACACCAATGAAAATGCTTCCGGTCGCGATGAGATTCTCAACGGCGTCCTTGAAGCCGGGGCCAATCCTGAACTATTCTACGGACTTCCTTATCCGTTCCTTCAGAATGGTGGTACTCCTCAATCGCCCGCATCGAATTATCCCAAGCAACATGGCGATTTAGACGTAGACATCGACAAGTCCGGATCTTCTCAGGCTGCTCCCTCCGCGGGCGCGACTCCGCAATCTACTGATGCTTCCAATGCTCAAGCCTCTACATCAGTCCCCCCAAAATAATATCCCAATAACCAACAAGAAGAAGGCTCACAGAGTTATGGGCCTTCT